>NZ_JAMYUW010000002.1:0-341209 GCF_040323315.1 Mesorhizobium sp. M0047
CCGCCGGGGCTCACCACCCCGGGCGGCCCCTCCTGCTGCTGCCCCCCCCAAAACCCCCCGCCCCCCCCCCCAGCGGCCCCAAAAAAAAACTCCCCCCCGGGGGCGCGCGCCCCAGCCCCCCGCCGCTATCTCTTGTGGCGGTGACATGAGCACGACATCCATTCTGCAGACGGCTTCCATGGCCGGCCACCGCGCCGGCCGGCTTGTCGTCGGCTTGTTGTCGCTGATCGTGTTTCTTGCCGTCATGGCAGGGCCGGATCAGGCCCTCGCCCATGCCGCGCTGATCAAGACCGATCCGGCCGACGGCGCAGTGCTGGAACAGGGGCCGGCACAGTTCTCGCTCACCTTCAGCGAGCCGGTCTCGCCCCTGGTGCTGACCCTTGTGCGGCCCGATGGCACGCCAGTTCCGCTGACTGCCTTCCGTCTCAACGACCAGACGGTCGAAATCGACAACCCGCAGGGGCTCGCACCCGGCACGCATGTCTTGAGCTGGCGCGTCATTTCCGCCGACGGCCATCCGGTCGGCGGCTCCCTGCTGTTTTCCATCGGCGCGCCAAGTGCGCCGCCGGCGGTGTCCGAAGCTGTTGACTGGTCGCTGCGATCGGCGATCTGGGTCGGCAAGGTCTTTCTCTACATCGGGCTCTTGCTCGGCGTCGGCGGCGCCTTTGCCCTCGCCTGGCTGGCCCGGGATGCCCACGCGGGACAGCGCTTCATCGCGGCTGCAATCTTGGGCGGGTTGATCGCGGCACCGCTGTCGCTCGGCTTGCAGGGGCTTGATGCGCTTGGGGCACCACTCTCCCGCCTGGCGCAACCGCTCATCTGGCGGATCGGGCTGGGCACCAGCTTCGGCTGGACAGTGCTGGTCGCACTGATCGCCCTGGGGCTTGGCCTGCTGTCGCTGGCCGGACCGCGCGTGGCATCCAGGCCATTTGCGCTGGCCGGCCTGACCGGCGTGGGTGTCGCGCTTGCCGCCAGCGGCCATGCCAGTGCCGCCGAGCCGCAATGGCTGACGCGGCCAATGGTGTTCCTGCACGGCGTAGGCATTGCCTTCTGGGCCGGCGCGCTGGTGCCGCTCGGCCTGGCGCTGAAGGGGCAATCGGCGGAGGCCGCGCCATTCCTACGTGCGTTTTCTAGGCTGATCGTGCCGGTAGTGGCCGCGCTAGCAGCTGCCGGTGTCGTGCTTGCCGTCATCCAGGTGCAAACGCCCTCGGCGCTGGTCAACACCGCCTATGGCTGGCTGCTGTTGGTCAAGCTCGGGCTGCTGGTCTTTCTCTTCACGCTCGCCGCCGTCAATCGCTGGAAACTCACTGCGGCGGCCGAGGCCGGATCGATGGAGGTGCAACGCAGGCTCTCCCACTCGATCGGCGTCGAACTGCTGATCGTGCTGGCTATCTTCGGCGTGGCCGCGGGCTGGCGTTTCACGCCGCCGCCACGGGCACTGGCGATCGCCGCGGCGCAACCGGCCTCGGTTCACATCCATGCGCTGCAAGCGATGGCCGATCTCAGCATCACGCCCGGCCATGCCGGACCAGTTGTCGCCTCGATGATCATCATGACCGGCGATTTCGGACCGCTCGACGCCAAGGAGGTGACGCTGGTGCTGTCGAAGCCCGATTCCGGCATCGAGCCGCTGAAGCGCGCGGCGACCAAGCCCGGCGACGGCAGCTGGCGCGTCGACAATCTCGTCATACCGGTGCCCGGCCGATGGACGGTGCGCATCGACATTCTGGTGTCGGACTTCGAGTTGGTAAAGATCGAGGCGCCAATCGACATCAGGCCCTGACCGCCAGGCGCTCTCAAGGCCAAACTCATCATGGTCTGCTGCAACACAATTCGGCAAGGCGGTTGACGCGACCCGAAAGGCCCGTCAATCATCCCGACAAAATTGCGGGCTGCAATCAACAAACCCGAAGGGTAGGAAAACGATGGAAAAAGCCGAAATCGGCCTGATAGGCCTTGGCACGATGGGCTCCAACCTGGCGCTCAACATCGCCGAGCACGGGCATCGCATCGCCGTCTTCAACCGCACCAGGGCGCGCACCGACGCTTTCGTCGAAAATGCCGGCGCGCTCAGGAGTAGGGTGGTGCCCTGCTACAGCCTGGAAGAGCTTGCCGCCGCCATCCGTCCACCGCGCCCGATCATCATCATGGTGCTGGCCGGCAAGCCGGTCGACGAACAGATCGCCGCCTTGCGCGGCGTGCTGTCGGCCAACGACATCGTCATTGATGCCGGCAATGCCAATTTCCGCGATACGATGCAGCGCTTCGCCGAGCTTTCCGGCTCGGACCTCACCTTTATCGGCATGGGCGTGTCCGGCGGCGAGGAGGGCGCGCGCCACGGACCGTCGATCATGGTTGGCGGCACGGAGGACTCCTGGAAGCGTGTCGAGAAGGTGCTGACCGCGATCTCCGCCAAGTTCAAGGACGAACCGTGCGCGGCATGGCTTGGCACGGACGGCGCCGGGCATTTCGTAAAGACCATCCACAATGGCATTGAATATGCCGACATGCAGATGATCGCCGAAATCTACGGCATTCTGCGCGACGGCCTTGGCATGGGACCTAAGGACATCGGCACGGTGTTTTCCAACTGGAACAAGGGCCGGCTCAATTCCTACTTGATCGAGATCACCGCCAAGGTGCTGGCCGCCGACGATTCCAAGACCGGCAAGCCGGTGGTCGACATCATCCTCGACCGTGCCGGCCAGAAGGGCACCGGCAAATGGTCGGTCATCGAGGCGCAGCAGCTCGGAATACCGGCGACCGCGATCGAAGCGGCGGTGGCGGCGCGCGTGCTGTCGTCTATCAAGGACGAGCGGCTGGCGGCGGAAAAGGCCTATGGCAATATCGGCGTGACCAGGATTTCCGGTGACAGGGATGCCTTGTTGAAAGACCTCGAACTGGCGCTGTTCGCAGGCAAGATATCAGCCTATGCGCAAGGTTTCGCTGTGATGAGCGGCGCCTCCAAGGAATTCAACTGGAACCTGCCGATGTCGACCATCGCCAAGATCTGGCGCGCCGGCTGCATCATCCGCTCGCAGATGCTCGACACCATGGCGGAAGCCTTCAGCAATGGCGGCGCCTCGACAAATCTTCTGATGGCGCCGGCCTTTATCTCATTGATGCAGGAGGCGCATCCGTCGCTGCGTCGTATCGTGGCAGGGGCATCGGAGGTCGGTTCGCCGGTGCCGGCGCTGTCTTCCGCACTTGCCTATTTCGACAGTTACCGCCAGGGCCGCGGCACCTCGAACCTGATCCAGGCTCAGCGCGACTTCTTCGGCGCGCATGGTTTTGAACGCGTCGACGATGCGGGCGCGTTCCACGGGCCGTGGGGCAGCGGAGCGGCTGGCTAGCATCGCGGGTTAGGCGGGCACTGGCGAGCTGAACGCCTGGACGTCGCCGGCGACGACAAGGCTCTGCAAAGAGCCTGGTGCGGCGCCGCCAATCAAGCCGAGCACCGAGCGGGCAAGTTCGGAGCCAGCCAACCGGAAATTCTCGTTGACGACCAGCAATTCCCTTCGGAACAGGTGCAGCAGGTCCGACGACTGCTTCGATACGACATCGACATCGCGGCCGAGCTTGAGACCGGCATCCTCGATGCCGGCGACGATGGCCAGCGTCGCCGCGGCGGCGCTGCTGACGAAGCCGTCCGGCCTGACATCACGGCGCATCACCTGAGCCGTCCTCATCCTGATCTGCTCGATCGTGTGATCGATGGAAACGGTGTTGAACGGAATTTCGTTGGCGCCGACCTCGCTTAGCGCATCGGCAAAGCCGTTCAACGTATGGCCATAGTAGGTCAGTCCGGGCGGTGGCGACAGAAGTGCCAGCCTGCGCCGGCCTATGCTCGCCAACCGGCGCACGGCTGCACTCGCGAACGCATGGTTGTCGAAGTCATGGTAGGGGTGCACGAGACCCATGTCGGTACGGCCATGCGTGGCAAAAGGCATGCCGTGCTCAAGCATATAGCGGGCGCGCGGATCGTTGGGCTGGGTGCGTGAGATGATGACGCCGTCGGCCGAGCCGGTCTCGACCAGATAGCGGATCGGCTCCATCGGATCCTGCGAGCGCGAATAGGGCGTAACGATCAGGTGATAGGGCGTTTCGGCGAGCACTTCCGAAACGCCGTAGATGATATCCGAGACGAAGCTCATGATCTCGCGATCGGTGTTGAGCACCAGGCTGATGACATTGGTCCGGCCGGTGCGCAGGCGCACGCCAGCGCGGTTCGGCCGATAGCCGATCTGCTTGGCAACGAGTTGGACGCGGCGCCTGGTTTCGGCGCCGATTTCCGGGGCATCCTTCAGGGCGCGCGACACGGTGGTGACGCCGAGCCCGGTCATGAAGGCAAGCGTTTTCAGCGTCGGTCGCCCCTGCGCCGACGCTTCCTCGTTCTTTTCCGTACGCCGTCTGTCCATTCGTCCCGCCCGTCAGGCGCATAGCAGCCGTAGGCCGGGCCGGCAATCATCGTCATTGCGATATGGTATGCGTTCCAGCCCAGCGAGGCTTCAATATACTGAAACGTTACAGATTGCCAATGTCGAGGTGCCGGCCACTCATGGCAAGGTAGACGCCCGCTTTGCGAAACCCACTGGGAATCCAGAAGAAATCGCCCTCGTCATCGGTTTTGCCGACTCTTACGCACCATTTTGGCATTTTGCACCGCAGCAAGCCATGTTGCAGTGCACATCTCATGCGAATTTGTTCGCCACTCGAAAAAATGTCGAACTCACTTGGTTCATGGGTTGCGCAGACCGCGCAATTCCCGTATCGAAAATCTGTAACGTTTCAGATTCTGGGAGGAACCGAAATGCGCTATAAACTTTTGACCGCTGCGCTGGCGGCGACAGCCGCACTGCAGTTCGCTGGTCCGGCCGCCGCAACCGACCTGGAGGTCACCCATTGGTGGACTTCAGGCGGTGAGGCCGCGGCTGTCGCCGAGTTGGCCAAGGCTTTCGACGCCACCGGCAATCACTGGGTCGACGGCGCCATCGCCGGCTCCGGCGGCACGGCGCGGCCGATCATGATCAGCCGCATCACCGGTGGCGATCCGATGGGTGCCACCCAGTTCAATCATGGCCGGCAGGCTGAAGAACTGGTTCAGGCCGGCCTGATGCGCGACCTCACCGATGTCGCCACCAAGGGCAAGTGGACGGAAGTCGTGCGGCCGAAGAGCCTGCTCGACAGCTGCACCATCGACGGCAAGATTTATTGCGTGCCGGTCAATATCCATTCCTGGCAGTGGCTGTGGCTGTCGAACGAGGCCTTCGAGAAGGCCGGCGTGCCATTGCCGAAGGACTGGAATGAATTCGTTGCGGCAGCGCCCGCGCTGGAGAAGGCGGGCATCGTCCCGCTCGCCGTCGGCGGACAGGCCTGGCAATCCTCAGGCGCCTTCGACGTGCTTCTGGCAGCGGTCGGCGGCACAGACACCTTCCTCAAGGTCTACAAGGACAAGGACGCGACTTTTGCCGCCGGGCCCGAAGTAGCCAAGGTCTTCAAGGCTGCGGACGATGCCCGCAAGATGGCAAAGAACACCAATGTGCAGGACTGGAACCAGGCGACCAACCTCGTCATCACCGGCAAGGCAGGCGGCCAGATCATGGGCGACTGGGCACAGGGTGAGTTCCAGGTTGCCGGCAAGACCGCAGGCAAGGACTATACGTGTCTGCCAGGGCTGGGGCTGAACGAAGTCATCGCCACAGGCGGCGACGCGTTCTACTTCCCGCTGCTGAAGGATGCCGACAAGTCCAAGGCGCAGGAGGTGCTGGCCGAAACGCTGCTCGATCCCAAGACGCAGGTTGCCTTCAATCTCAAGAAGGGTTCGCTGCCGGTACGCGGCGACGTCGATCTCAACGCCGCGAACGACTGCATGAAGAAAGGCCTCGCGATCCTCGCCAAGGGCGCCGTCATACCATGGACGGACCAGTTGCTTTCACAAGACACCCAGAAGCAGAAGGAAGATCTCTTCGCCGAATTTTTCGCCAAGCCGGACTTGACCGTGGAAGAGGCGCAGAAGCGCTTCGCCGCCCTCATCGCTTCGGCGGACTGACGTTGAAGTCTATTCACCTCGCTCCCGGCCGTAACAGGGCCGGGAGCGGACCGTCCTTACCCAGCCGGCTGACGACATGAGCAAGAGCGAACGCCCCAACCCGCTGTTCCGCAACCTCAATGCGAAGGTCGCCTCGATCCCGATGATCCTAACCGCGATGGCGGTTTTCGTCGGCGGTACCGTTTGGACGGTACTCTACTCCTTCACCAATTCGAAGCTCTTGCCGCGGCTGAATTTCGTCGGACTTGACCAATATTACCGGCTGTGGGCGACGCCACGCTGGCTGATCTCGATCGAGAACCTGCTAATCTACGGCGCGATCTCACTGGTGTTCTCACTGGTCGTCGGCTTCCTCCTTGCCGCGCTGCTCGACCAGAAGATACGCTTCGAGGACACGTTCCGGACCATCTTCCTCTATCCCTTTGCGCTCTCGTTCATCGTTACCGGCCTAGTATGGCAGTGGCTGCTCAACCCGGACTTCGGCATTCAGCATGTGGTGCGGGGGCTGGGCTGGGAGAGCTTCAGCTTCGACCCGCTCTACAATTCCAGCATCGTCATCTACGGCATATCGATCGCGGCACTCTGGCAAGGCACAGGGCTCATCATGTGCCTGATGCTGGCGGGATTGCGTGGCATTGATGAGGACATCTGGAAAGCCGCGCGGGTGGATGGGATACCGATGTGGAAAACCTATCTGTTCATCGTCATCCCGATGATGCGGCCGGTCTTCATCACCACGCTCGTCATCATCGCGTCCGGCATCGTGAAGGTCTATGATCTCGTCGTGGCCCAGACCAGCGGCGGCCCGGGCATCGCCTCCGAAGTGCCTGCCAAATACGTCTATGACTATATGTTCTTCGCCCAGAACCTCGGCCAGGGTTTTGCCGCCTCGACCATGATGCTGCTTTCGGTGGTGATCGTCATCGTGCCTTGGGCCTATCTCGAATTCGGGCGGCGCAAATGAACATTGCAAACACCACCGCTGAGACAAGCGTTGCCGCCGGCGCGCGCCGGGACATCATCGGCCCCTACGGCCCGAAGCCGCGCCGCATGATGTCGCGCCGCAACATCTTTCTCTACGGCACATTGTTTGTCATGGCGGCCTACTACCTGTTGCCGCTCTATGTGATGGTCGTCACCTCGCTCAAGGGCATGCCGGAGATCCGGCTCGGCAACATCTTTTCGCCGCCACTCGAGATCACCTTCGAGCCTTGGGTCAAGGCGTGGTCGACCGCCTGCACCGGCCTCAACTGCGACGGGCTTTCGCGCGGCTTCTGGAATTCGGTGCGCATCACCGTGCCGTCGGTGCTGCTGTCGATCGCCATCGCCTCGGTGAACGGTTACGCGCTGGCCAACTGGCGCTTCAAGGGCGCCGACACATTTTTCGTCATCCTGATCGTCGGCGCCTTCATCCCTTATCAGGTGATGATCTATCCGATCGTCATCATCCTGCGCGAGATCGGCCTCTATGGGAGTCTCAGCGGGCTGGTGATCGTCCATTCCATTTTCGGCATGCCGATCCTGACGCTGCTTTTCCGAAATTATTTTGCCTCGATGCCGGAAGAGCTGTTCAGGGCGGCGCGCGTCGACGGGGCAGGCTTCTGGGGCATCTTCCTGCGGATCATGCTGCCGATGTCGCTGCCGATCTTCGTCGTGGCCATCATCCTGCAGGTGACCGGCATCTGGAACGACTTCCTGTTTGGCGTCGTCTACACCCGCCCCGATACCTATCCGATGACGGTGCAGCTCAACAACATCGTCAACTCGGTGCAAGGCGTGAAGGAGTACAATGTCAACATGGCCGCCACCATCCTCACCGGGCTCGTGCCGCTCGTCGTCTACTTCATTTCCGGTAAGCTTTTCGTGCGGGGCATCGCCGCCGGCGCGGTGAAGGGATGACGGCGATGACGGCAGCCAACGGCACCAGCGTTTCTATCCAGGACCTGTCGCTGAATTTCGGTGTGGTGACTGTCCTGGAGACGCTCAATCTCGACGTCGCCGAGGGCGAGTTCATCGTGCTGCTCGGGCCTTCCGGCTGCGGCAAGTCGACCTTGCTCAACTGCATAGCCGGCCTGCTCGACGTTTCCGAAGGCCGCATCTTCATCAAGGGCAAGAATGTCACCTGGGAAGAGCCCAAGGACCGCGGCATCGGCATGGTCTTCCAGTCCTACGCGCTCTACCCGCAAATGACGGTAGAGAAGAACCTGTCCTTCGGCCTGCGTGTCGCCGGCACGCCGAAAGACGAGATCGCCAAGCGCATCGCACGGGCCGCCGAAATCCTGCAGATCGAGCCGCTGCTGCAGCGCAAACCGGCGGCGCTCTCCGGCGGCCAGCGCCAGCGCGTGGCGATCGGACGGGCGCTGGTGCGCGATGTCGATGTTTTCCTGTTCGACGAGCCGCTCTCCAACCTCGATGCCAAGCTGCGGGCCGAGTTGCGCGTCGAGATCAAGCTGCTGCATCGCAAGTTGCAGAACACCATGATCTACGTCACCCACGACCAGATCGAGGCGATGACGCTGGCCGACCGTATCGCGGTGATGAAGGGCGGCGTCATCCAGCAGCTTGATGCGCCGCAGACCATCTATAACAGGCCGGTCAACCGCTTCGTCGCCGGCTTCCTCGGCTCGCCGGCGATGAACTTCATCAACGGCCGTCTTGAAGACGCCGACGGCGGTTGGCGGTTCGTGGCCGACTCTCTCGAGATACCACTCGGCACTTATGACTTTGCCGGTCCTCCAGCCGCCGGCCCTGCCGTATTCGGTATCAGGCCCGAGCATGTCAGCCTCAACAGCGGCACGGGCTGGCCGTTCTCGACCGCCGCCAATGTCGAGGTGGTCGAACCGATGGGCTCCGACACGCTGGTCTGGCTGAAGCTTGCCCAGCAGAATTTCAGCGTCAGGGTGACCTCGGAACGCACGCCGAACAACGATGAGGCGGTAACGATCGGCTTCGATCCGATGCGGGCCTCGCTTTTCGACGCCGCAACCGGCAATCGCATCTAGCTCTCGACAACCATCCTTCCAGCGACAATCCCAAGCAAAACGGACAGAGACGATGAACTGGTCATTCCAACTTTACAGCGCCCGCAATTTCCAGCCCTGGGAAGGTGTGCTCGCCACGCTCGGCAAGCTCGGCTACACCCAGGTCGAAGGCTTTGGCGGCGTCTATGATGATCCCAAGGCCTTTCGCGCTGAACTCGACAAGAACGGGCTCGCCATGCCGACGGGACATTTCTCGATCGACGCGCTCGAGAACGATTTTGATGGCGTGCGCAAGATTGCCGACACGCTTGGCATCAAACTACTGATCTGCCCTTTTCTGATGCCCGATCAGCGGCCATCCGACGCGGCCGGCTGGCGCGGCTTCGGCGAGCGGCTGGCCAAGGTCGGCGACGCCGCGAAAAGGGCTGGCTACGGCTTTGCCTGGCACAACCATGATTTCGAGTTCAAGAAACTCGCCGACGGATCGGTGCCGCAGGATCTCATCCTCACGGCGGCGCCCGACATCAGCTGGGAGATGGACGTCGCCTGGGTGGTGCGCGGCGGCGATGATCCGCTGCCCTGGATCGATAAGCACGGCAAGCGCATCAGCGCCGTCCATGTCAAGGACATGGCCAAGCCGGGCGAGGGGCTGGATGAGGATGGCTGGTCGGATGTCGGCCATGGCATCATCGACTGGGCCGGCCTGATCAAGGTGCTGCGCGCCAAGACTGCCGCCCAATATTACGTCATGGAACAGGACAACCCCAACGACATCGAGCGCTTCGCCCGCCGCTCCATCGCAGCCGTCAAGACCTACTAGGAGCAATCAGCATGGCAAAGAAACTTGGCATCGGCGTCATCGGCTGCGGCAACATCTCGAAGGCGTATTTTTCACTGGCGCCGCTGTTTCGCGGCATTGAGATGCGCGCTTGCGCCGACATCAACATGGATGCGGCGAAGGCGCGGGCGAAGGAGTTCAAGCTGCGCGCCGAGACCGTCGACGGGCTGCTGAAGGCTGATGACATCGACATCATCGTCAACCTGACCATCCCGGCGGTGCACTACGAGGTGTCGAAGCAGATCCTCGACGCCGGTAAGCACGTCTATTCGGAAAAGCCGTTCGTGCTGTCGGTCGAGGAAGGACTCGACCTGAAGAAACGCGCCGAGGCGAAAGGCCTTCGCATCGGCTCGGCTCCCGACACATTCCTGGGCGGCGCGCATCAACTGGTCCGCGACTTGATCGACACCGGCAAGCTCGGCAAGATTACCAGCGGCACCTGTCACGTCATGGGCCACGGCATGGAGCACTGGCACCCCAATCCCGATTTCTTCTTCCAGCCAGGCGCAGGTCCGGTGCTCGACATCGGACCGTACTACATCACCAATCTGATCCAGCTGATCGGACCGGTGAAGCAGGTCGCTGCCTTCGCAACGACGCCGGCCAAGGAACGCACGATCAGTTCAAAGCCGCGCGCGGGTGAAAGGATTCCGGTCAACACGCCGACGACCATCCATGGCCTGCTGGAGTTCGAAAACGGTGCCGTGGTGACGCTCAACACCAGCTGGGACGTTTGGGCTCACGGCCATGCGCCGATGGAACTCTACGGTGAAGGGGGTACGGTGTTCGTGCCTGATCCAAACTTCTTCGGTGGCGACGTGCGCTTCACTAACTCGGCCAAGCCGGTCAAGAAGGTGCCGAAATGGTCGCATCCGTTCGGCGTTCCCAACGAAATGCATTCGCAAGGCATGATGGCCAATTACCGCACATCAGGCCTCGCCGACATGGCGGTGGCGATCGCGGAAGGCAGGCCGCACCGCTGCTCGATGGAACTGGCGCTGCATGCCGTCGATGTGATGACCGGCCTGCTGCGCTCCGGCGAAACCGGCAAGTTCGTCGCCATGCAGACCACCTGCGAACGGCCGGCCGCACTTGGCGTCAAGGAAGCGAAAGAGCTCTTGGCAAAGAAGAAGTAGGCAGCGCACCTCAACCCTCTCCCCGTTCCGACGGGGAGAGGGTAAGGGTGAGAGCGAAGCCTGCTCGCTGCGTTGCCGCGATGCCTGGCTTGCTTCCGTTTGAGGATTTTCCGATGCCCTACATGCCCGCCGAAACCCGCTACGAGAAAATGATCTACAATCGCTGCGGCCGCTCCGGCCTGAAGCTGCCGGCGATCTCGCTGGGGCTATGGCACAATTTCGGCAACGACACGCCGCACCGCACGAAGCAGGCGATCGCGCGCAAGGCCTTCGACCTGGGCATCACGCATTTCGACCTCGCCAACAATTACGGCCCGCCGCCCGGCTCGGCCGAGACCGCTTTCGGTGAAATACTGCGCACCGATTTCGCCGTCTACCGCGACGAGCTAATCATCTCGACCAAGGCCGGCTATGAGATGTGGGCCGGCCCTTACGGCGAATGGGGCGGGCGTAAATATGTGCTGGCCAGCCTCGACCAGAGCCTGAAGCGGATGGGACTCGACTATGTCGACATCTTCTATTCGCATCGTTTCGACCCGGATACGCCGCTGGAAGAAACCATGGGCGCGCTCGACCATGCCGTGCGCTCCGGCAAGGCACTCTATGCCGGCATCTCGTCCTACAATTCGCAGCGCACGCGCGAGGCCGCCGATATATTGAAGCAGCTTGGCACGCCTTGCATCATCCACCAGCCGAGCTATTCGATGCTGAACCGCTGGGTGGAGGACGACGGCCTGCTCGATACGCTCGAAGGGCTCGGCGTCGGCTCCATCGTGTTCTCGCCGCTGGCGCAAGGCATGCTCACCAACAAATATCTTGGCGGTATTCCTGATGGCAGCCGCGCCTCTCAGGGAAAGTCGCTGAAGACAACTTTCATCAACGACAAGACCATCGCCAGCATCAAGGCGCTCGACGCCATCGCCGGCAAGCGCGGGCAGACGCTGGCGCAGATGGCGCTGGCCTGGGTGCTGCGAAAGGGCAAGGTGACCTCGGCGCTGATCGGCGCCAGCCGGCCGGAGCAGGTCGAGGACTGTGTAGGCGCGCTCAAGGTGCTCGACTTCAGCGACGCCGAACTCGCCGAGATCGATACCTATGCGCGCGAATCCGACATCAATCTGTGGGCGGCTTCGGCCGAGCGCAAAGGTCCGCCGAGGAAATAAACCCGCTTGATAAGCCGGCAAAATAAAAACGGCGGGAACTCCCGCCGTTTTTCATGTGAACGCGAGGCAAGGTAGCCATGGTTCAGGGCGCCTTCGGCTTCTGAGCCGTGCCCAGCCCCGCCTTGGGTTTTGCAGGCGCGGAAGCAGAAGTTTTCATCTTCGCCTCGATCCAGCCGGTGTAGTTGGCCAGCCGGGTGTAAATACCATAAGCGTCCTTGTGGCCGCAGGCCGCACTGCCGTCAGCCGGGCCTTCGCCCCAGCTGACGATGCCGACCTGAACCGGGCCGCCGGTGCCGGTCATGAACAGCGGGCCGCCGCTGTCGCCGTTGCAGGCATCGCGCACGCCGCTCGTGGTGCCAGCGCAGATCATGTTGCCGGTCAGCGGGTCGGTCATGTCGGCGGCGATCGCATTGGCGGCCGCGTCGATGCCTTTTTCCGAATAGCGCATACGGTGGGACAGATCGCCAAGTGCTGCCTTCAGGTCATGCGCATAGATGGCCTTGATGCCGCTGTTGCAAGCGGTGTTCGGCTCTAGATCGAGGTCGGCAACCATCAGCGTAGTCGGGAAGGTGCCATCCTGCATCTTGCCCCAGCCGGTGACCGTTGTCTTGCCGGTATCGGGCGTTGCGTCATGGGTGACCTTGATGGTCGGCGCATCGGCCGGTTCAGCAAGCCGGAGCAGGCCGAGGTCGTTGTCGAGAGTCTGCTCGCTGTAGCCTTCGTTGACGATAACCTCCACCACCTTGTGGCGTTTACCCTCGCTTAGATCGGTGGCGCCGGTCAGCACGGTGACGCTCTCCGGCGAAATCGGTCGACTCTCGTCGTTGAGACAGTGTGCCGCCGTCAGCACCCATTGCGGTGCGATCAGGCTGCCGCCGCAGAACTGGGCATTGGCTTGCGAGACCGGGTTCTCGTCCAGCCTGTCGGTGGTGAGCAGCGCCACCTGAAATGGATAGGCGCCCTTTTTTGCCTGGTTGCCGCCATAGACGCGGTCGGCGCCGTCGGGGTTCTCCGCCGCGGCCTTCGCTCTTGCATCGGTCACCCTCTTCATTGGCGAAACCGCCGCTTCGGGCTTGGCGGCAGCTTCGTCCGCCTGCGTGGAGTTGGCGCCCGCAAGGGCGGCAGCGATGCCGAGCAACGACGCGGCGGCGATCGGCTTGAACCGATGGATAATGTGCACCTGAAATCCTCCTGAGACACGTTCCCGAACGAGCCAGCCCCGGTGCATGATCAACGAAACAGTCGCCGGCAAGCAGGCGTTGCTTCGCGGACCGCGTTCCCGTGCGGAACCCACTCAAAACCCTATAGCCCCCCACGGGCTACGTGGAAGCGATTTGTCATTCCAATGTTGTATTAATTTAGGCAATATATCTGTGCGGGGTGTCTTTGGCGGGGCCTTCGATAGACCGTATGGGGTGATGATCAGGTTCAGGCGCCGGTAATCAGGCCCGTTTTTCGGCTTCACCACGATCTCGACAATATTTCTATATCTTGATCCAGTCCTTGCTGACTTTTGGGAGAGTCTCACCATGACAAAACTGACAAACGTACTTATTGCGTCCGCATTGCTTTCCACCGCAATGTGGGTGGTGCCGGTTTTCGCCGCCGATCCTGGCTCGGCCAGTGCCGGCAATGGCGAAAGCATGCGAGACGTGATTTCAGGCGACTACAAGCCAGGGCGGGCAAAGCCAATCGCGCCGCCGAAGCTGACTGACGAGGACAGCCGCGCCGCGCCGCTTGCTGACGAAGCAACGGCTGTCAAATCCTATGGCATCGTCGGACGGTCCGCCGATGGCAAGGAGATCAAGATCGAGCCGAGCGAAGCGCTGAGGGATCTTATCATCAAGGAACTGAATGCTCCGGCCAATGGAAAAGACGGGGCTGAGCGGAAGACCGAGGATCCGGATCTCGGCGAAGGCGAAGCCGGCCGCCAGGTTTTCGGCACCGACGATCGAGAGCAGGTCAAGAACACCAAGACCTATCCGTTCTCGGCGATAGGCTATCTCGAAGCCAAGTCGGCGAAGACGGGCAGTTATGGCAGCTGTTCGGCAACGCTGATCGGCCCGCGCACGGTGCTCACGGCGGCGCACTGCCTCTACAGCCATGAGGATAAGGACTGGCTCTCCGAGTATCTGTTCGTGCCGGGCCTCAATGGCAGCACCGCCGATGACGCACCGTTCGGCGCCTTCGCCTTTGAAAGCGCCTATGTGCTGCAAGGCTTCATCGACAACTACCAGGGCTATTATGGCTCCGTGATCCCGTGGGATCTTGGCATCATCACGCTGAAGGAGGATGTCGGCACCAACCTCGGCTGGCTGGGCTACGCCAACTATGACGATCTCGGCGACTTCACGGCCAACCTCGTCGGCTATCCCGGCGACAAGCCAATGGGTACGATGTGGAAGGCAAACTGCGAAGTGCAGGCCGAGAACATCGCCCCGGAATATTTCCAGTATGATTGCGACACGTTCCCTGGATCGAGCGGCAGCTCGGTTTATGCCTATGACAACAACTCCAAGCAGCGCATCATCACCGGCGTCAACGTGGCGGAAAGCCCCGACGCGAACACAGCCGTTCGCTTAAACGCTGCCAACATCCAGTGGATCAACAGCCTGTATAAATAATCGCTGCGCATTCGCAGGGGAAAGGCGGCGGAGCAATCCCGCCGCCTTTTGCTTGGCGGCACTTCCGCTGCGGTTCTCTTGCACGAGGCTGGTTCGCCGACTACGCTTGAACGGCCAAGAGGTTGGCATCCAAAGGGGTTTTGGGATGGTGCGGGTGAAGGTAGTGTTGGCGATCGCGGCCGCGTCGATGCTGGTCGCATTGATGCTTTCGCCAGCCTTCGCCGATCCGGCCGCCGCACCAGCCGCTGGCGTCTGGGCGGAACGGGTGCAGATCCTCTACCAGGCAGACACGCGCTCCGTGCTGCGCAGGACGGTACGGGTGTGGGATTTCCATCCGGAAAAGGGCCTCGACTTCGTCTGGGAGCCGGCGGCGGGCCGGTCGCCTGACCGGACGATTGCCGAAGACGGCACCATCAACGGCAGGGGCAGGCTGGTGTGGCGAGTGCGTGGCTCGGCCAGCTATGATCCCAAAACCATCTATTCCAGCTATTTCGGTGACATCAGGCAAGGCCGCCCCGACGGGCAGGGCCGGCTCGAGCTGCGTTCGGGCGAGGTTTTCGATGGACATTGGCTCGCCGGAGAACTCAACGGCAATGGCGTCCATCTCGATGTGAAGGGCAACCGCTACGAAGGTCAGTTCGTTGCCGGCGTGCCGAATGGCGAGGGGCGGCTGCTGTCAAAGACGGGGGAGATTTTTGCCGGCTCATTTGTCGACGGGTTGAAGGATGGCAAAGGCCGCACGCGGCTGGCCGGAGGCACTGCCTACGATTCGCAATGGGCAAGGGGCAAGGAGGTCGGCGGCTCGCGCCCCGACGTGCTGGCCGACGCCAAAGTGGGCGGACTCCTCAAGGCGCAGACCGGCGGCGGCGATGCTGGCAAAGTCGAGATCGGCGTGGCCGTCGACCAGCGCATGACCCAGCAATCCGACATGCAATACCAGCATCTGGTGCGCGACGAGGACATCGCGATCTATCCGCAATCCGATCAGTACAATGACAGCTGGAGCGGCACCGGCCAGGTCGCCACCGGCAATGTCTATCAAGGCATGGATTGGGAGGACTCGCCGGCCTTTGCCGAAGTTGATCTCAAGACGTCCGATCAGTCCAAGGTCAAGCTCGACAGCCTGGAGATGAGGGTCGCCGCCAGCGATGCCTATCGTAAGCCGATGCTGTCGATATCGGAGCATTTCGGCTGCGTCGGCTTCAGGCCGGATTTCTCGATCGTCAACAATGGCTGGGGCGACGCCAAGGACATGAAGATGTCGATCCAGTTCACCGCGGTCGATGACGAGGGCAATCCGACCGGTGATCCCAGCCGCATGTTTACAAAGGACGTCGGCAGTTTCGGCGACGGGGTCGACGTGTCGGTCAAGAGCGTGCTCACGGAGGCCGGCGTCGATACGGCCAGCCTGGAGACGGGGCGTTTTCCCTGTCCTTCGGTAGACAGTCTCAATGTCTGCCGCAGCCAGCTGACCAACAAGATCAAATTCGGCGAGGTCGCTGACTATCTCGACAATGTCGAACAGGCGATGACGCTGAATGCGATCGGCAAGTTCGACTATTCCTGGGCGGATGACGAAGGTCATGTCTACCAGCAGAGCGAGCCGTTCCGCACCTCCATCACCATGGCGGTCTTTGAGACACCGGAATCAATGGCCGAATGCGGTGATGGCGGTGGCGGTACGCCGGAAGCCATACGTTACCAGAACATCGAGTTTCCGATCGGCAAGCACGACTACACAATCGCCATGCCGGTGCGCGGCAACAAGAAGATCAGCGCCTATACGGCGCGGCTGAAGATGTGGTCGTCAATGTCGTCGATCCACAGGTTCAGCATCGCCGCGCATTTCGCCGACGGCAGCGTGCGCGAGAGCAAGCCCGTAACCTTCTTCTATTTCCGCCCCAAGCAGTCGCTGTTCGAGACCAAGACCGAGCCGGCGGCCTGCTACTTGCCGCGCGATATGGTCGGCTGCGGCTAGGGTGCCTTGATATTCAGATGATGCCGGCCTGCAAACGGCAGCTTCCTGCGCTTCCGGTGCTCGCGTACAAAAAGTACGCTCCGCTCCGGTTCTCGGAACCTACCGTTTTCGACTCGGCCTGACCTGAATCTCAACACACCCTGGAAGCGTTCATTTTCTGCCCATCTCGAAATAGTTGGGCAGCGGGATGAGCCTGGTGAAGATCGTGCCCTGGGCAAAGACGCGCAGTTCCAGCATCGATCCCGATGACCGTTCGGCGCGCTGGTCGAACAGGAAATTGCCGAGCGAATAGACCTCCGCCACATCGCCGCCGGCAAGCGGGACGATCGCCTCACTCGACACATGTGGATGGCCGCCGACTATGACTGAAGCGCCGCGCAGGCGCATCTGGTCGGCAAGTATATCTTCCCGCTTCGACGGTGCGGTCTTGTATTCGCGGCCCCAGTGGACGAAGGCGACCACTGGCCGCTCGGCATCCTCGTGCAGCAGCCGGTCGAGCAGGGCAGGGATGAGCAGGTCGGTGTTCTTCGAACCGTTGGTGTCGATGTCGGTCAGGCCAACCAGGTCGATATCGGCAAGCGCCAGCGTCTCGCCCTGCCCGAAATGCGGAATGCCGGCTTCATCCAGGGCGCGCAGCGTCTCGGCGTAGCCTGACGGGCCGAGATCGTAGGCGTGGTTGTTGGCGAGACCGACGCCGGCGACATGCAGCCTCTTCAGCATGTCCACAGCCAGGCCCTCCGGCATTGCCAGCGTCATGTCGTCGATCGCTTCCGGAACGTTTGGCAGGATGACACCTTCGAGATTGATGATCAACGGCCGCGATCCGGTCAGCGCCAGAACGTTGCCGACGATGCGGTCGGCTACACCGTCACGAACCAGGATCTTCTTCATGGCGCGGCCGAAATTCACGTCGCCTGCGAGATAGTAGATCCTGTCCTTTGGCCGTGTCGGATTGTTGAAGCCCGGACCGAAGGCGCCGAACAGCGCAACGACATAGCTGGTGGTCCGCTCGACATAGTTCGAGGTGTGTTCCTGCGAATTCTCATTGGCGACGACCAGAGGTTGGGCGCCGAACAGCTCGCGCTGCAGCCTCGTCTGGATATAGAGCGCGCCGACGGAATCGGCATGATCGGGCTGGCGAAGTGCTGACAAGCCGTCGAGCGACCCGGCGGCCAGCAGGTTCAGCGACTGCTGGTCGAATCGTAGCGCGTCATGCTGCGGCAGATAGTGCGAGAAGTCGGTGGATTCGACGATGAGCGTGTCCTGGTCGACGATCGGCTTCAGCGCCTCGGCCAGTCTGTCCCAGTCGCCGCGCCGTGCCTTGACCGACATCGCCACGGGAACGATTTTCGCCTCCGGGAAATAGTGACGCAGGAACGGCAGCATGGCGCGTACGCCATGCTCCTTGTCGAACAGGCACGATTCCTTGACCATGTCGCCGTTCGTCTCAAGCCGACGCACGGCGTCGGTGTCGGCTGCGACCGGGCCAAGCACGGTGTCGAAGCCGCGCAGCGTGGTGGCGTAGAGCTTGTGCGTCTTGTGGAAGTGATCCGGCGACAGGATGATGATCCGTTTGTAGCGGAAACCGGACGCCGCCCGGAACCCCAGCGCCACCAGATCGGCGGCCAGCAGATGGTGCGGCACCGTGATGCCGGTCAGCCGCTGGTTGGACGGCTCGACATCGGCGACGTTGGCGATGGCCTCCTTGAACAGCGAGGCGTCGTCGTAGAAGGGCGGAAAGTTCTCGCTTCCGGGTGGACAGACGACCGGGGAAGCGAAGGTGGGGAGGGGCAGGAGAGTGATGGCGAAGATCAGCAGGATGCTGGCCGGCGCGCAGGCACCCCCCTCTGTCCTGCCGGACATTTCCCCCGCAAGGGGGCAGATTGGCAGCTTCTGCCTCGCGAGTTTTCTTGCAGCGCTGCAGATCAGCGTAAGCAGCCCTGACAGCAGATCTCCCCCCTTGAGGGGGAGATGGCCGGCAGGCCAGAGGGGGGTGCGTTGGCGCGGGCCTGGCCTCCTCATGGCTCGGCGAGCACAATGTTCTCCACGCCGCCGACGTAGTAGAACGGCTTCTGCTTCGAGGACGTCAGCCGCACCACCTCGCGAGAAATATAATCGGCAAGGCCGAACAGCGTGACGCCGCCGTCCGAAGTCCTGGCCTTACCGCGCAGGCCTTCGAGGATCGAATAGGTGAAGACGCCGTGGCCGAGCTCGGGCAGTTCGGCGGCGGTGTTGTTGGCGGCGGTGGCCGAGAACACGACAATGCGCGCATCCTGCGCGTCCTTTTCCAGGCGCGGGTTGAAGGCGTTGGCGGCATGGCAGGTGTCGAGCAGCATGAAGCGCATGCCCTTGGCGCGCTCGACCGATTTCTGGATGTCCGACCAGTCGACAAGCGAAGAACGCTTCCAGCGTTCGGCATCCTGTTTGCGGCCGTCGGTCGGGATGAAATAATAGTCTTCATCGATGTTGATGCCGTGGCCGGCGACGAAGATGATGGTGGTGTCGTGCTCGCCGGGCCTGTCGAGGAAGTCGGCGAGCTGGTCGTCGATCGTGTCGGAGTCGGGCTCCATGATGCCGTCGGCACTGGCGACTGCATAAGTCTGTCTGGCCTTGTCGGAGTTCTCGTCGAGTGCGTCGCGGTTGACCAGAACCAGCGTTTCCATGGATGAAAACAGCGGCGCTGATTTCTGGGAGATCACCTTGAGAAACTCGGTGGCATCATCGACGGGGTAGCGCAGGTCGCAGGCATGGCCCGAACAGGCATCGGTCAGGAACGGATATTTGTCGACCCCAATGACCGCTACATAGAGCTTGCCTTTGGCCTCGGTCTTCTCGGTCTTCCTCGCCAGTGCCGTCACGCTGCGTTCGGTCAGATAGCCATATTCGTTGGTGCCGGTGATGCGGATGGTGTTCTTGCCGTTCTCGACCGGTATCTCGACAATGGTGCTGTTGCCGTCCACCGAGCGCGCGGTGACATCGCCGACATTGCGACTGTTCGACAGGATCGAGAAGCCGGCGACATCGGTTCCAGCTTCCTTGGCGCCTGATATCTCGACGGCGACGTAGCCGTCGCGGACCTTGCTCTGGTCTTCCGCCAGACGGATGCCGAACTCCGGCGGCTTGCGCTGCAAAAGCTTCTGCAACTCGTTGTCGACGCCGGGCCGCATCTCCTCGACCGCCTGTTTGGCGCTGCGCAGGATAATTGCCCGGCGCACCATCTCGGGGCTCCAAAGATATTTCTTCAACTGCCCGGCGCGGATGAAGCGGCCTTCATGATCGCGGCCCTGGTTGACCTGCCAGCCGATCAGCTTGTCGCCCTCGTCGGAGGAATAATAGTAGCCCTGCGGCATCCAGACGATCCATTGCGAACCGGCGAAGAACATCGAGATGATCAGTTCGTGCGTCTTCAGGTTCCAAAGCCTCAGCGTCTGGTCGGCGCTGCCGGTCACCAGCAGGCCAGCCTTCTCCGAGGCGACCATGGCATTGATATCGGCCGTATGGCCGGTGTACTCGCCCGACACTTTCGCGGTCGCGGTTCTGTACTCGATCAGCGTGCCGTCATTGCCGCCGGTGATCAGGCCAAGACCTTTGCCGATCAGCGTGTAGGCGGAATGGACAAAGCCGTTGGTGGCGTCGTTTTCGATGCTGCGCACCAGCTTGCCGCCATTGGCAATCTCCAGCACAGCGTTTTCCAGTGCGTCCTTGCCGCCCGTCGCGGCGCGCAGCGACCACTGGCCGTCGACAAGGGCGGCGCGGTCGAACGAGCTTGGCTCCGTCAGCGGCTGCGGGTCCTCGAAGAAGCGTTCGGTGGTCGGCAGCACCAATTTGTTGTCCAGCGCGCCCTGCTGTTCGGGACAGGCCACGCGCTCGGGGCAAGGGTTGGCGTTGCCCCAGGCGACGACGTCGTTCGCCGCGTCGATGCCGACGGCGGTTACAGGTTCGCCCACTCCCTGCAGCAGTGCCTTGCGTTCGCCGTTCGCGGGATCCCAGACCTGGATGGCGTGGCGCGTGCCGCCGGCGGTTGCGACCAGCGAACCATCGGCGTTGGCGCCGCTGGCATAGACAGTGCCGTCATGGCCGGTATAGTCGAGCACCTTTTCGCCGGTGTCGGTGTTCCAGACGATGGAGCGGTGTGTGTCGGCGCAGCGGTAGCCGCAGGAGGCGATCAGCCGCGCATCCTTGGCGAAAGTCAGCGAACCGATGAAGAAATCCTGAGTCGGCATGGCGCGTGCCAGCGTGCCATCGGTCGCGCGCCAGAGCTGGACCTGCCCGTCCTTGCTGCCGGTGGCGAACAAGGCCCCGTCGGGCGAAACGGCCAGCGCCATCACGCTGATGTCCCGCAGCGGCTCGGCTACGTCGGGCAATGGGATCTCCTCGCCGTTCACGACGTCCCACAGCCGGATACCATTGTCGGTGGTCGTCGCGGCCAGTCGGGTTCCACCGGCGGCGAAGGCGAGCTTGTCGATGTGCCAGGAATCGGCGTCGAGCTTCTTGTCCAGTGACCAGCCGGTCGCGGATTTGTCGTCAAAGCGCCAGAGATAGACGATGCCGTCGGCGCCACCGGCAGCCAGCGTCTTGCCATCGGGAGAGAAGGCGAGATCATAGGTCGCGTAATCGGCGGCCTTGAGTACAGCCTTGATCTTGCCGGTGGCAAAGTCGAACAGCCTGATATCGCCATAGGGCGGCTTGTCGCCAAGGCTGGCGCCGAAATAGCCGCCTGCGGCAATCGTCTTGCCGTCGGGCGAGACCGCGATCGCGAAGATCTTGCCGTCGCTGCCATTGCCGAGATAGCCGCGGATAGTGCGCAGCGTCACGCCACTCCGCCAGTCCCAGATGCGGATGGTTTTGTCACTGGATGCCGAGACGATGTCTTCGCCATCGGGTGTGAAGGTGAGATCGGTGACTTGCGCGCTATGGCCGCCAGTGTCGAGGTCGAGGTGGAAATCCGGTGCGTCCTCGGCACGGGCAACCGAAGTCCCGATCAATGCTCCGCCCAGAGCCAGCCAGCGGCAGGCGCGCATCAGGCGGAGGTCGATTTTTCCCATCGCTATTTGACTTCGTCCGCAGGCGGCGCATTGCGCACATAGGTCTCGATTGCCGAGGCAAAAGCGGGTGAACCCGCCTTGCGCTGCTTGTCGACATAGCCGGCAAAATAGCTCCAGAACGAGACGGCATAGTCGCGGAAGTACGCGTCGGTCACCTTGCGCGAACACAGGTCGCCGTCGACGCAGAAGGATAGGCGGTTGAGGAAATAGACGATGCGGTCGAAATTCTCGCTGAAATCGGCGAGCGGCATGTCGCCGCCGGCGGCGGTCATGGCTTCGATGCCGATCCGCTGCCGGAACACCTGCTCCTCGGTAGGCGAGGGGTTGGCGCTGAGCAAATTGTCATATTTGGCATTGAGAGCCGTTAGACGATCTTTCAGCGCGCGCTGCGCCTGCTGGTAGTCTTTGTTTTCCCAAAGTTCGACCAGCGACATGGTCTGCTCGACGCGCTTCTGCTCCTGATTGGCCAGGAACTGATAGACCGAGAACATCAAGGTGAAGATGATGGCGAAACGCACCGCCATGCCCGACCAGGCATAGGCCAGCATGCGCCAGTCGCGGTCGGTGAAGGGATTGCTCTCCTTCTTGATCTCATGGCTGCTCGGCCACGGGAAACCCTCTGTGGTTTCCGGCAGTGGCGATTTCGCGGCAAGTGCCTTTGCGGGCACTGCTGTTTGCCTGGTGTTGCCCGCCGGTTTCTTCATCCGCAGCTGTCCAGTTCGATGGTGGCGGAGGGATCCAGCACGATGCCTGGCGCCTCCAGCTTCTTTTTCAGGCATTCCAGCTGCAGGCGCGAAATCATGAACTGCACGTCGGGCTCCACCGCTCCCTTGTTCGGTGACGGCAAGGCTTCGACGACGCCGCGCGAGGCGCAGTTGCTGAGATCGACGACAATGGCACCGCTGGCGCTTTTGACGATCTGGTCATATTGATCGAGAAAACACGTCGCCAGCTCCGAATTGGTGACGATCTGCTTGACGCACAGGCCGCAGGCCTCGTCCGCAGAGGCATTGGCGATCAGCAACAGGCAGCCGGCAAGGCCGGTCACTGTTCCACGCCAGGAAAACATAGAATTCTTCACAATCGGTCCTATCCGTTTCATCCGGCCGTCATGCACCAAGGCTGCGGCCGGGAATGTTCTCTTATCGCGTCGATGGCGCAAGGGTTGGCAGTCGCTCCGCCATCGGCTCAACCGCGCGGCACCGTCTCCATCGGGAAGATCATCACCGCGCCTTTAGGCCCGCCCTTGTCGGCAAGCCGCATCACCGAGCGGGTTGCAGGCGCCATGCCGAGATCGGTCAGCATGTCGGAGAAGCTGGCTGAGCCCATTCCGCGTGTCGCAGAGGCGACGCCGTCCTGTGCCAGGAAACTCAGGTCCTGCTTCTCGCTTTCCGGCGGTGCCTCGGTCAGAACCGCAATCATCCGTTCCATGCCGAAGCTGGTGTCGGTAAAGGCCAGCAGTCCCTCCTCTAGCATGGCTTGAGGGGCGAGGCGCTCGGCAACGATGTGGGTGATCGAATAATCGCTGCCGACATAGAGCACGTTGATGTCGACCTGAAGGTCCGAGCTGTTCTTGGCCAGCACATGCACTTCGTCGCCCGGCGAGACGCGCGGCACCACCGAAGCTTGCAAGGGTTCGAGGCCGTCCTTGTCGCGGCGTTTGACCTGGAACTGGACGTCGACGTCCTCGGGCTTGTAGTCGGAGGCCGCCGCCAGCCGCGAAAGCCCGGTGGCGCGGAAGATGGTGCGCAGGTTCCTGGCCGTTGCATCGACCAGCTTCTGCCGGTCGTCCATGTGGATGATGATCAGCGGAGGTTTGCTGCCGGCCTTCAATGTCACGTCGCCCGACGCGGGCAGGAACCACAGCGCCGGCTTGTCGGTCGCATCCTCGGCGGCGCCGGGAAGAGCATTCTCGCGCAGCACCGCAAGGCGGAGCTCGGCGCCTTTGCCGGGCTCGACCAGCTCGATGTTGAAACCCGTCTCCTTGGCTGTGGCCAGTTCGTCGAGAACCGAATTGACAAGCGCGGTCTCCGTCTCAAGTCCCTTGGCCACGGCAGGCCGCGCGACGACGAGCTTGTAGTCGACGGCGATCTCTGCCACCCGCGCATAGGCGTTGGCCGGAATGTCGGCGACCTTGAGCGCCGGCTTCTTGTCGAACTCGACCGGCTTGACGCGGCTTTCCAGGTTCTTTGCCGACAGCACTTCCAAAAATCCGATCGCGTCGGAAAGTGGGGACAGCGCCGAAGGCAGGATGGCGAGCTTGCTGCCGGGGGTGAGTCGGTGCAGCAGCCCGGCGCCGATCGTCGCCTCGCCATCCTTGATGACGACAGGCCACTGCATGACCGCGTCGGTCTTGTCGGTGCCGAACACACGGGCATCCAGTTCGCCTTCGAACAGCGGCGTTGGCCGGGTGCGGCTGTCGGCCGAATATTGCTGCAGCACGGCCTGGCCGAGTTGGCGGTAGGTGACGTTGGGATTCTCGGCCAGTTTCGACAGGATGGTGAAGGTGAACAGGCCAAAGCGCGGGGCATCCGTCGCGCCTTTGGGCAGCGGCATTTCGGGGGTCGTCTCCACCGTCTGCGCGGCGTAGAAGGCGACCAGCTTGCCCTTGGCGATTGGTTCGCCGCCGGTCGGGGTCAGGTTGAAGGCAGGCTTGCGCGTGCCTTTGTCGTCGATGCCACGCGAGCCAGCGGCCGATGTCACCTCGTCGTAGGCCTTGATCGCAGCCGCCCGTTCGGCCTCACTGCCGCCGACCAGTTCGGCAAACTCGACCTTGCGTTCCAACTCGTCATCGACCTCGACTGCCCGTGTCGCGGTGCCGGAGTGGCAGCAGTCGAACACGACCCAGACGAAGGCGCCCTTGTTTCGAATGGCGTCGAGTGCGGCGCCGATCTCGTTGTCGACCAGCGCATTCGGCACGCCGGCATCGCGGTTGATCCATTTGTCGATGTCGACCGGCAGGAAGATCTCGTCGAGCCCGTCGGTCTCGTCGCCCTTGACCATCTGCGGCTGCTGGGCGCCGTGACCGGACAGGTGCAGATAGACGAAATCGTCGCGCTGAACCTTGGCGGCAAGGTCGGCCAGAGCGGCCTTGATCGCCGCATGGGTCGGCAGGCCACTGGCGCCGGGGACATCCTTGGCGAGCAGCGTGACATTCTCGGGCGCGAACCGCACTGGGTCGGGCACGTTCTTCAGAAGATATTCGCGGACGAGCCCGGCATCGTTCTTCGGACCGACCAGCCAGTTCCTCTGCGGCAGAGCAGGATATTCGGTGCAGGCGACCAGCAGCGCATGGTATGTGCGCGATGCGGCCATGGTCCGGAACGACACCATGCCGGCCATCGTCAGCGCGGACGTGCCGACCAGCAGCGTCCGCCGCGTCAATTTGATCATGATTGCTTCCCCAAGCCCGATCGAATTCCCAAGTGACGCTATCCTTGCCGAGGATTTTGTCAGTATTTTGAATGTTGCATCGGAGAGCAACCCGCCTGTTATCCTGCTCCGATCGACAAGGCGCGGTTCTCGGCAGCCTTCCGGCGCAGAGATGCTGGAAACAGTAGCAAAAATGCCTGTTCGTCGCTATCTGGGTGGGACAGGGGTCGTTTGCGCGCGGAAATGATGCGCGAGCGACGCAAGACGCGAGTTGGATCAAGGACCATGGCGGCAAGGGATGTGCTGACGAAGAACCAGCTGTGCGTGCTTGAGAAGCTTGAGGCTGCCAGTGGCCCGCTCAGTGCCTACACCTTGCTCGACCAGTTGCGCGAGCGCGGTTTCCGCGCGCCGCTGCAGGTCTATCGGGCCCTCGACACACTGGTGAAGTCCGGTTTTGTGCATCGGCTCGAAAGCATCAACTCCTTCGTCGCTTGCGTCGAGCCGCATGATCACAGCCACTCGATGACCGCCTTCGCAATCTGCGACACATGCGGGCAAGTGACCGAAATGTCCGACCACGATGTCGGTCACCAACTGGACGAATGGGTGCGCTCCACCGGCTTCGCCGCCAAGAAGGCGGTGATCGAATTCCGCGGGACGTGTGCCAAGTGCCTGGCCGAAGCTGCTTGAAGGCTGGTCAGCCGTGAAGCATTTTCAAGAATCTAATGCGCCTCGTCCCAGTTGTTCGCCGCCCGCGCGTCGACATGCAGCGGCACCGACATCGACACCGCCGGCATCGCCGCATTCTCCATGACGTGACGGACAACCGGGATCGTTGCCTCGACTTCGGCTTCGACCGTCTCGAAGATCAGTTCGTCATGCACCTGCAACAGCATGCGAGCCGAAAGGCCTGCTTTTACCAGCGCCTCCTCCATGCGGATCATGGCACGGCGGATGATGTCGGCGGCGGTTCCTTGCAGGCGGGCGTTGATCGAGGCGCGCTCGTTGAAGGCGCGGAGGGAGGGATTGGACGATCTTATGTCCGGGTAATGGATGCGGCGCCCGAAGATCGTTTCGACAAAGCCGTGCTCGCGGGCATAGGCCTTGGTCTCTTCGATATAGTCGCGAATGCCCGGGAAGCGCTCAAAATATTTCTTGATGTAGTTGCCGGCTTCCTCGCGCGGGATCGACAGCTGGTTGGCGAGGCCGAAGGCCGAAATGCCGTAGATGATGCCGAAATTGATCGCCTTGGCGCGGCGGCGGACTTCCGAAGGCATGCCTTCGACCGGCACGTTGAACATTTCCGACGCGGTGATGGCGTGGATATCGGCGCCGTCGGCGAAGGCCTGCCGCAGTTGCGGTATTTCGGCGACATGGGCGAGGACCCGCAGCTCGATCTGGCTGTAGTCGGCCGAGACCAGCCGATGGCTCTTGTCGGTGATGAAGGCGGTCCTGATCTTTCGGCCTTCGGCTGTGCGCACCGGGATGTTCTGCAGGTTCGGATCGGAAGATGACAGGCGTCCCGTCGTCGTCGCGGCCAACGCGTAGGAGGTGTGGACGCGTTTGGTGTCGGGGTGGATGAAGCCTGGCAGCGCATCGGTATATGTCGATTTCAGCTTGATCAGCTGGCGCCAGTCGACGATCTTGCGTGGCAGTTCATGGCCTTCGGCAGCGAGGTCTTCGAGAAGCTGCGCCGAGGTCGACCACTGGCCGGTCTTGGTCTTGGAGCCGCCGGGCAGGCCCATGCGGCCGAACAGGATGTCGCCGAGCTGTTTTGGCGAACCGATGTTGATGCGCTCGCCGATGAGCTGGTAGATTTCCTCTTCGAGGCGAGCGGCGCCCTGCGCCAGTTCGCCCGACAGTCGCGACAGGATCTGACGGTCGACCGAGATGCCGCGCTGCTCCATGCGTGCCAGCACCGGCACCAGCGGCCGTTCCAGCCGCTCGTAGACCGATACAAGCCCCTTGGCGGCAAGCCGCGGCTTCAGCACCAGCCAGAGCCGCAGTGTCACATCGGCGTCTTCTGCGGCGTGAGCGGTCGCCTTGCCGATGTCGACCTGATCGAAACCGACGGAGCCCTTGCCCGAACCGGTCACGTCCTTGAGCTGGAGCGGAGTGTGACCGAGCCATTTCTCGGCAAGCGAGTCCATGCCGTGACCATGCGGGGTGCCGGCGTCGAGCACGTAGGAGATCAGCATGGTGTCGTCGAAAGGCGCGACATCGATGCCATAACGGCTCATGACGACGAGGTCGTATTTCAGGTTCTGCGCGATCTTGAGAACCGACTTGTCCTCGAGCAGCGGTTTCAGCACGGCCAGTGCCTCGCGTACGGAGATCTGGTTTTCGATCATCCCGCCGCCGAGCAGGTCACCGTTGCCGCTCTTGTGGGCAAAGGGAATGTATGCTGCGCGGCCGGGCGCCGTGGCGATGGACATGCCGATCAACTCGGCCTGCATCGGATCGGCCGACGTCGCCCTGACGTCGAAAGCGACACGGCCGGTCTCCATTGCCTCCGCGATCCAGGCTTTCAGGGCCGGGACATCGCGGATGCAGTGATACGTTGACGTATCGATCTTGCGGGTGGCCGCGCTCTCCAGCCGCAATGCGGCGAGCAGAGAAGGGGTGTCGCCTTGTTTTGACGTTTCTGTCGTTGCCGCTCCACTGGCCTGGCCAGGCTCGGCGCCGGACTCGGCTCGGGCAACAGCTGGCACTCCGGCCCCGACATCCGGGCCATGGGCATGATCGGCGCGCTCAACTGTCACCGCGACGGCCTGGACATCACCTGCCTCGGTGCCGGTCGCTTCCGCCACGCGGCGGGTGAGCGAGGTGAATTCCATAGTCTTGAGGAAGCCGATCAGTTTTGGGCCGTCCGGCGGGTGCAGCACGAATTCGTCCAGCCCCGCGGCCACCGGCACGTCGTTCATCAACGTCACCAACTGACGCGAAACACGTGCCTTGTCGGCGTTGGCGATGATCGATTCGCGCCTCTTGTCCTGCTTGATCTCGCCCGCGCGGGCAAGTAGCGTGTCGAGGTCGCCGAACTGCTCCAGCAGCTGTGCTGCCGTCTTCGGCCCGATCCCGGGTACACCAGGCACATTGTCGACCGAATCTCCGGTCAACGCCTGCAGGTCGACCATTTTCTCCGGCGGTACGCCCCATTTCTCGATGACCTCGGGAATGCCGATCTGGCGGTCCTTCATCGGGTCGTACATACCGACCGTGTCGCCGACCAGCTGCATCAGGTCTTTGTCGGAGGAGATGATGGTGGTGTCGCCGCCGGCCTCGCAGGCGAGCCTGGCATAGGTGGCGATCAGATCGTCGGCCTCATAGCCTTCGGTTTCTATGCAAGGCAGGTTGAACGCTCTGGTTGCCTGGCGGATCAGGCCGAATTGCGGGATCAGGTCTTCCGGTGGCGCCGAACGGTTGGCCTTATATTCGGGGTAGAGGTCATTGCGAAAGGTTTTCGACGAATAGTCAAAAATGACGGCGAAATGCGTCGGCACAATGCCTACATCGGTGTTACGGGCGTCGAGGACCAGCTTCCACAGCATGTTGCAGAAGCCGGAAACGGCGCCGACCGGCAGGCCGTCGGATTTGCGGGTCAGCGGCGGTAGCGCGTGATAGGCACGGAAGATGTAGCCGGAGCCGTCGACAAGGAAGAGATGATCGCCTTTTTTCATGTCGGCAGGGATAGCGCGGCGCGGCGGCTTGGTCCATGCCAAAGGCGGCTTCAGATACCGGTTCCGGCAACACCCTGACAGACCCGCTCCGGCCCAATCACGGCCATGTTACAAAACTGTAATCTTCGTGCCCTTGAATCGCCATGTTCAAAGACACAGATACAGAGCATCGGCAATTTTCGCCGAGTCCGGAGCAAGGCCCGTCCCCCGCCTATCCCGGACAACTGCGGCAGCCTATCCCCCCTCTCCGGGCTGCCGCAACGTTTCGAGTAGAAGGCCGCCGTGGCTCCCCCTCCACCACGGCGGTCTTTTTTACCTCGGACAGACATTTGCAGCCCGTGGTCCAATGATCGCGGGCTTTTCGTTTTCCTGTCCCGCCTTTACGGTTCCGGTTCTGAATCGAAAGG
The DNA here is from genome assembly GCF_040323315.1 of Mesorhizobium sp. M0047. Classification (NCBI taxonomy): domain Bacteria; kingdom Pseudomonadati; phylum Pseudomonadota; class Alphaproteobacteria; order Hyphomicrobiales; family Phyllobacteriaceae; genus Mesorhizobium; species Mesorhizobium sp. M0047. The sequence continues at coordinate 29,271 of NZ_JAMYUW010000002.1, forward strand.
CTTCACACATGTCCGCAGTTTCCCCCGTTCTCGACCGTCTCGACAAGAATCTCGACCAGAGCCTCGAACGCCTGTTCGGCCTGCTCAGGATCAAGTCGATCTCCACCGATCCGGCCTATGCCGCCGACTGCCGCAAGGCGGCGGAATGGCTGGTGGCGGAGCTCAAGCTGATCGGCTTCGACGCCAGCGTGCGCGACACGCCCGGACACCCGATGGTGGTTGCGCACCACGACGGTCCGGCTGATACACCGCATGTGCTGTTCTATGGCCACTATGACGTGCAGCCGGTCGACCCGATCGAACTGTGGGAAAGCGATCCATTCGCGCCGGCGATCAAGGAGGTCGGACCGGATCACAAGGTGATCACCGGACGCGGCTCGGCCGATGACAAGGGCCAGCTGATGACCTTTGTCGAGGCTTGCCGCGCCTGGAAGCAGGTGCACGGCAATTTGCCTTGCCGCATCACCATCCTGTTCGAGGGCGAGGAGGAATCCGGCTCGCCGTCGCTGAAGCCGTTCCTCGAGGCCAATGCCGACGAGCTCAAGGCCGATTTCGCGCTGGTCTGCGATACCGGCATGTGGGACCGTGACACACCGTCGATCTGCGTCGGATTGCGCGGGCTGGTCGGCGAGGAGATCACGGTGAAGGCCGCCGACCGCGACCTGCATTCCGGCCTCTATGGCGGCGCTGCCGCCAATCCTATCCGCATCCTGGCCAGGTTACTGGCAGATATCCACGACAAGGACGGCCATATCACCATTCCCGGTTTCTATGACGGCGTCGAGGAAACGCCGTCGCAGATCCTGAAATCATGGGAGACGCTTGGCGAGACGGCCGAGACGTTCCTCGGGCCCGTCGGCCTGTCGATCCCGTCGGGCGAAAAGGGTCGCTCGGTGCTGGAATTGACCTGGGCGCGTCCGACGGCCGAGTTCAACGGCATTATCGGCGGCTACACTGGCAAGGGCTTTAAGACGGTGATCGCGGCGGAAGCCTCGGCGAAGGTATCGTTTCGCCTTGTCCATAAACAGGACCCGAAGAAAATCCGCGCCGCGTTCCAGAAGTTTGTCCAGGAGCGCATCCCGGCCGACTGTTCGGTCGAATTCCACCCGCATGGCGGCTCGCCGGCAATCCAGCTTTCCTATGACTCGCCATTCCTGGCCAAGGCCAAGAATGCGCTGTCCGACGAATGGCCGAAGCCGGCAGTGACGACGGGCAGCGGCGGCTCGATCCCGGTGGTCGGCGATTTTCAAACCTATCTCGGCATGGAATCGCTGCTGGTCGGGTTCGGCCTCGACGACGACCGCATTCATTCGCCCAACGAGAAATACGAGCTCAACTCCTTCCATAAGGGCCAGCGCTCCTGGGCGCGGATTCTCGATGCGCTGGCGCGCTGAGTGGCGAGAAAATCACGCTGAAGGGATGAAAATCAACTTTCTGTTGATTTTTCAGCGGATTGCGGCGAGGACGAGCCAACATCATAGCTCTCGGCGTCCTATGCCGTTAAAGGACGCCTGAGACTATAGGTTCGACCGGAGAAGACAATGGCCGACATCCGTTTCCACAAGAACGACCTGTCCGATCTTTCGCACTACAATGTCGGAGCGGTGGCTATCGATACCGAGACGCTCGGGCTCAACCCGCATCGCGATCGGTTGTGCGTGGTGCAAATTTCGCCCGGCGACGGCTCGGCCGACGTCATCCAGATCGCGCCCGGCCAGAAGAAGGCGCCGAACCTCGTCAGCCTGCTGAGGAGCCGCGGCATAACCAAGCTCTTCCACTACGGCCGTTTCGATATCGCGGTGCTCTACAACGCGTTCGGCGTGATGCCCGAGCCGGTTTTCTGCACCAAGATCGCCTCGCGGCTGACCCGCACCTACACCGACAGGCACGGGCTGAAGGATATCTGTTTCGAACTTCTCGGCGTCGGCCTGTCAAAGGCGCAGCAATCATCGGACTGGGCGGCCGAAACGCTTTCGCCCGAACAGCTCGAATATGCGGCATCCGATGTGCTCTATCTGCACCGCTTGCGCGATGTGCTGGCCGGGCGGCTGGCGCGAGATGGGCGGACAAAGGAGGCCGATGCCTGCTTTCGCTTCCTGCCGACGCGCGCCAAACTCGATCTGATGGGCTGGGACGAAGAGGATATCTTCGCCCATAGCTGACGGTAGTCGCGAACATCTGCCGATGGCCGGGTTTGGAACCGGAAGCAAGGCTGCCGCGTTTGTCGGCTCATCGTCGCCGGTTCAAAGGGGATGACATTGACGGACAGAAAGCCGATAGCGACCGCGCCGACCGACGGCTCCAAGATATCAATCACGTGGAAGGACAGCGACGGCGTCATCAACGAATCCATCGCTCAATACCGCGATGACGGCTGGTGGGTCTACACAGACAGTCATACGCAAAAGAAGGTTGAGCCGACCAGCTGGCGACCTGCCGCGAGCGAAGACGACGATTAGATCAGTTCACCGTTTCATGGAAACCGGCGAGTTGCTTGAACTCTTTGTTTGATGCAATCCCCTAGGGAAAGCGCCGCGCGCTTTCCCGGGAAAACCGCCTGGCGTCTTTTATCGTGAGCAGACCAACCGAAAGGGGTCGAGCTCAAGATCGACAACAAAGGTATTTCGATCCAGCAGAATTGACGGCATTGGGCCGGCGCCGACCTTCGCCTGCTGCCGCACGCAGCCGGCGCTGATGCGCGATTCAAGACGATCCGCGAGCAATTGAATCCATATTGCCTCGATTTTTCACGACTTAACCCGCCCTTAAATCGCCGCATCTACTCTTCAACCCGAATGCCATAGGCATCGGGGATATCAAGCACAGCTCATGGCGAACCGCAGAGACAGCCGCATCGAACCCAGTTTCGAGGGGCCGCCACAGGCGCGATCCTCGGCGGGTCTTTCGGTGAATGAGGAGGATCGCGTCGTGCCGAGCAATCGCAAAGCCTCCGCAAAGCGCAAGTCGGCCAAAGGAAAATCGTCGCGGGCCAAGCGCGGCGGAAGCCGGCGCGGCCTGTTCGGGGTGCTCGGCCGGCTGTTCTACTGGTGCTTCGTGCTTGCCATCTGGGGCGGCATCGCGGTGGCCGGCACCGTCGTCTACTACGGCGCCAAGATGCCGGCGGCGACGACATGGTCGATCCCCGACCGCGCGCCCAATATCAAGATCGTCTCGGCGGATGGCCAACTGCTCGCCAATCGCGGCATGAGCGGGGGCGAAGCCGTCGGCCTGCACGAAATGTCGCCCTATATCCCCGAGGCCGTCATCGCCATCGAGGACCGCCGCTTCTATTCGCATTTCGGCATCGACCCGATTGGCCTGACGCGTGCGATGGTGACCAACCTCATTGGCGGGCATTTCTCGCAGGGCGGCTCGACCCTGACCCAACAATTGGCGAAGAACCTGTTCCTGACTCCCGATCGCACGCTGGAACGCAAGGTGCAGGAGGTGCTGCTGGCGCTTTGGCTGGAGCACAAGCATACCAAGGACCAGATTCTCGAAATGTACCTGAACCGGGTTTATTTCGGTTCCGGCGCCTATGGCGTCGAAGCGGCCTCACGGCGTTATTTCGGCAAGAGCGCGCGAGATGTCACTTTGTCTGAAGCCGCATTGCTTGCCGGCCTGCTGAAGGCGCCTTCGCGGCTGTCGCCGGCACGCGATCCGAAGGCTGCCGAGGAGCGCTCGCAACTGGTGCTTGCCGCCATGCGCGACGAGGGCAAGATCAGCGCCAAGGAGCTGACCTCGGCGATGAGCGCGCCGGCAACGCGCGCGCCGTCCTACTGGACCGGGTCGGAGAACTACGTCGCCGACACCATCATGGAAGAACTTCCCGACCTGATCGGCGACGTGCGCGGCGATATCGTCATCGACAGCACCGTCGACCTGAACCTGCAGAAGCTCGCCGAACAATCTATCCGCAGGCTGATCGACGAAAGCGGCAAGAAGCTCAACGTCAGCCAGGGTGCGCTGGTGTCGATCGACGATTCCGGCGCGGTGCGCGCCATGGTCGGCGGCTACGACTATTCGACCAGCCAGTTCGATCGCGCATCCGAGGCGCGCCGCCAGCCGGGTTCGGCGTTCAAGCCGTTCGTCTATATGGCCGCCCTTGAAGCCGGCCGAACACCCGACAGCGTGCGCAACGACGCACCGATCAAGATCGGCAACTGGACGCCCGACAATTACCACGGCAAATATTTCGGCAAGGTGACGCTGGCAACCGCATTGGCTAAATCGCTGAATTCGGTCGCCGCCCAATTGACCATGGAGGTCGGGCCGGGCGCAGTTGTCGAGGCAGCGCACCGCATGGGCATCCAGTCCGACCTGCAGTCCAACACCTCGATCGCGCTGGGTACGTCGGAGGTGACCCCTCTGGAACTGACATCGGCCTATGTCCCCTTTGCCAATGGCGGCTACAAGCCTGACATCCATTTCATCCGCCGCGTAACGACCACCGAGGGCAAGGTGCTTTATGACAGCGGGGGCGACAGTGCGCCGCGTGTCGTCAAGCCAGAGATCGTCGGCATGATGAACTCGATGATGACGGGTACGGTCGAGATCGGTACCGCCCGGAAAGCGGCTTTCGCCTGGCCATCGGCCGGCAAGACCGGCACCAGCCAGAATTCGCGCGATGCCTGGTTCGTCGGCTACACTGCCAACCTCACCACCGGTGTGTGGTTCGGCAATGATGATGGCAGTCCGATGAAGAAAGTCACCGGCGGCGCGCTGCCGGCGCAGGCTTGGCACGAATTCATGGTCGCAGCCCACGAGGGCGTGCCGGTGCGGCCGCTGCCCGGCACCTGGACATCGACGCCGGCCGACACCATCGTGCCCGACGAGATACCCTCGGCAAACAACGCACCACCGGCGCCGGTTCCTTCCGCGTCGGTCGGCCAGCAGGCGCCGCAGGTGCGGCCAGCCGCGCCGGTCGCCCAGCAGCCAGCGCCGGTCCGCGCGGCGCGTCCCGCCCAGACCGTCGACGCCGATGGCTTGTCCATGCCGGAGGACGACGGCGCCACCGCATCGATCAAGCACCCGGTGCCACCAGGCGACGTTGGCGGTCCGCGCAAGAAGCGGCAGACCTCGATCCTCGATCTCCTTGGCGGCTGAGCGGCAACTCGCCGCTCGCCTCCGCGACGCGGTTCGGCTACACCTCCCAAAATGACTGAACTCGACTCCAGAAAGACTATCGTGCTGACCGGCGCCAGCCGCGGCATCGGCCACGCCACGGTCAAGCGTTTTTCGCGCGAAGGCTGGCGCGTCATCACCTGCTCGCGCCAGGCCTTCGCCGAGGACTGCCCGTGGCCGGCTGGGCCTGAGGACCACATCAAGGTCGACCTTGCCGATCAGGAGGATGTCGGCATCGCCGTCTCTGAAATCCGCCACCGGCTGGAAGCGCATGGCGGCCAGTTGCACGCGCTGGTCAACAATGCGGGCATCTCGCCGAAGCTCAAGGACGGCAACAGCCGGATGGACTCGATCGACACGCCGATGCATGTCTGGCGCGACGTGTTCCAGGTCAATTTCTTCGCGCCGATCATGCTGGCTCGCGGCCTGTTCAAGGAATTGGCGGCGGCCAAGGGCTCGATCGTCAATGTCACCTCGATCGCCGGAACCCGCGTGCATCCCTTCGCCGGCACCGCCTATGCGACATCGAAGGCAGCACTTGGCTCGCTAACGCGCGAGATGGCACATGATTTCGGCCCGCACGGCATCCGTGTGAACGCCATCGCGCCGGGCGAGATTGACACCGCGATCCTGTCGCCGGGCACGGACAGGATCGTCGAGACCATTCCGCTCAGACGTCTTGGCACCACTGCGGAAGTCGCCGACATCATCTTCTTCCTGTGCTCGCAGCAGGCGTCCTATGTGACGGGCTCGGAAATCCACATCAATGGCGGCCAGCACGTGTGACGAAACAGGGTGCTCATCCGGTTATGGTGAGAACTGCCTTGCCGCTGAAGCTGCGCTGTCGCAGTGCGTCCAGGGCGTGAGCAATGTCTGTCCACGGGATGGTAAGGGCCACCCGCGTTTCGAGCCGGCCAGCCACGACCAGAGCGAGCAGCGAGGCGATGTCCGCGCCAATGCCTGGACCTGACGTATAGTACGCAAAGGTTTGAAGCCTCGCGCCCTCATGATCCGGAACGAACTGGCGGAACCCGACCGGCGTGAGTTCGCCGCTGCTCGAACCGAACATGACGATGATCCCGCCAGGTGCGACGCGTTCGATGGCGTGTGCGAGGCTTTCGCCGCCCACCGACTCGGTGATCAGCGAAAACGGCCCCTCAGCCAACTCGATCGACTCGACGACGTGCGTAGCTCCCAAGCCGCGGAGATCGTCGCCGTGCCGGGCGGCGGCGATCGCAGTCACCGAGGCACCTTGCTCGCGGGCGATCTGGATCTGGAAACGGCCGACCGCACCGCTTGCACCGGTGACCAGGACCTGCTGGCCGGCCAGGTCGCCGCCATGGCGCAAAGTCCTCAGCGCCGTCGTGCCTGCGACCGGAAGCGTGGCTGCGGACACGAAGCTGACCTCATCCGGCAGGACCGCGAGGCGGTCGGTCGGGACGGCGACCCGTTCGGCCCATCCGGCCTGGTCGACCAGAGCCGCAACCCGGGCGCCCACGGCTGGCCCGGAGCCATCGGCTGCTGCCCGTTCGACAATCCCGACGATGTCCTGACCCGGGATCCAGCCGTTCGAACGGATGGCAAGCAGGCGCAGTTCGCCACGGTTCAACGAGGTCGCATGGACCGAGACAAGCGCCTCGTTCGGGGTCGGTTGAGGCTCGGCAAGCTCCGCGATCCTCAGTCCGGTCGCGCTGTCGGAAGAGATGACGAGGGCGAGCATGGTTCATACCTCATTGCTGCGTGGTGGACGCACCACTCATTCGCAAGTGGACCCTATCGATTTTTGCCTTTGAATAATTTAGATATGAAGGCAATTGATCGCTAAAAGCCGTCAACCATGAAGCAGCCTCTCAGCTACCCTTGGCTCGATTTCGATGTGGATGACCCTTCCGCGCCAGCGATTGCCGTGCGCGTCGACGTCCCCGGGACCAGAGCGGAAGTGCCCGCACATCGGCACCGCAAAGGCCAACTCGTCTTCGCGCTCGGAGGCGGTATCACATGCCACGTCCCAAGCGGCCTGTGGATGGTGCCACCTCATTGCGGGGTGTGGATTCCCGGCGACATGGAACACAGCAATGTCGCGACGGCCAACGCTCGGATCTTCTTCGTGTACATCGAGCCTGGAGCCGCCGATCTGCCGAACCGGTGCTGCACGTTCTCGATCTCGCCACTTTTGCGCGAACTGATCATCGAGCTGTCCGATGCTGTGCAGGACGATCGCGCGAGGGATGAGCTTTTGACCAAGACCCTGCTTACCGAATTGCCCCGCATGCCCGTCCAGCGGCTGCATCTGCCGATCTCATCCGAGCCGCGCTTGAAGCGGGTCGCCGAAGCGTTGGCGCAAGATCCTGCCGATCGCAGCACACTGGCAGAATGGGCCAATCGCGTTGCGCTCAGCGAGAGCAGTCTCGCCCGTCTCGTGGTGAAGGAGACGGGGCTGAGCTTCGGGCGCTGGCGCCAGCAACTGCACTTGATCGTCGCAATACGGGAACTGGCTTCGGGCGCCAGCGTGCAGCAGGTTTCGGGCGATCTCGGCTACGGGTCGGTCACGGCCTTCATCACCATGTTCAAGAAGGCGCTTGGGAAGCCGCCGGCAAAATATCTAAGCAGTGTCTTGCAGCATGGCGGCGCGGCTTAGGCAGTGGACGGTTCAGCCGCCTCCGGCTTGTGGCCAAGCACCTCTTCGACAATGCCCCGCGCGATCTCGCGCTCGCCCATGATCACCGTATCGGCGCCGAGCCCCTTGAGATGCTCGATCTCGGCGTCGGAATGGGCGCGGGCAATGACGTTGATGCCGGGATTGGCAGCGCGTGCCCTGAGCACGATCTGTCCGGCCTCGAAGGCATTGGGGATGGCTAGGATCAGCCGATTCGCCCCTTCGGGATTGGCGGCGGCGAACACTTCGACGTTGGCCGCATTGCCGGAGACGGTTTCTATGCCGTCGGCTTTCAGTCTGGCCAGTGTCTTGTCGGCATCCTCGACGACGAGGAAGGGCAGGGCGGCCTGTTTCAGCGCCGCACCGACGAGGCTGCCGACGCGGCCATAACCGATCAGGATGGCATGGTTGGTGAGACCTGTCCTGGCCGGCGGCCCGTTTCCTCCTTTCGTCGTGGCTGCAACCGAGGCCAATTGGCCCGGTTCCGTCGCCGGACCGACCGGCTTTGCCTCGGCCGGCGGTGCCGTCCTGGCGGCGCGCCGCCCCAGCCATGGCTTCATCCAGTCGATGGCCAGGAACATCAGCGGATTGAGGACGATCGACAGGATGGCGCCGGCGAGGATGAGGTCGCGGCCTTGTTCGGGCAATAATTTCAGCCCGACGCCGAGTTCTGCCAGGATGAAGGAGAATTCGCCGATCTGGGCAAGGCTTGCCGAGATCATCAGGGCGGTGGCCAAGGGATAGCCGAAGGCAACGACGATGATGAACGCCGCTAAAGATTTGCCGATGACGATGATGGCCAGCGTCGCCAGGATTGGCCAGCCATTGCTGGTCAGGCTGAACGGGTCGAACAGCATGCCAACCGAGACGAAGAACAGCACCGAAAAGGCATCGCGCAGCGGCAGCGATTCTTCCGCCGCGCGGTGGCTGAGCTCGGATTCGCTCATGATCATGCCGGCGAAGAAGGCTCCCAAAGCCAGCGAGACCCCGAACAGTTTTGCCGCGCCGAAGGCGACACCGAGCGCTATTGCGAGCACGGCCAGCCGGAACAATTCGCGCGATCCGGTGTGGGCGACGTAGTGCAGGATCCAGGGGATGACCCGACGGCCGACCACCAGCATGACGACGACGAAAGCAGCAACCTTGGCCAGCGTGATGCCGACGACGCCCCAGATGCCGTAGCTGTCCGGTAGCGAAAGCAAGCCGCTTGCATGGGCGTTCGCCTGCTCCTGGCCGCCGAGCACGCCGGCGAGCGCCGGCAGCAGCACCAGCGCCAGCACCATGGCCAAATCCTCGACGATCAGCCAGCCGACGGCGATGCGGCCGCGCTCCGTCTCGATCAGGCGGCGTTCCTGCAAGGCGCGCAGCAGCACCACGGTCGAGGCGACCGAGAGCGCCAGGCCGAAAACCAGCCCTGCGCCCATCGACCAGCCGAGCATCCAGGCAAGGCCGGCGCCGAGCGCTGTTGCAAAGCCGATCTGGACGATCGCACCGGGCACGGCGATGGCGCGCACCGACAACAGATCCTTCAGCGAGAAGTGCAGCCCGACGCCGAACATTAGCAAGATGACGCCGATTTCGGCCAGTTCGTTGGCAAGGCCGGCATCGGCGACGAAACCGGGCGTGTTCGGCCCGACCAGCACGCCGGCTACGAGATAACCGACCAGCGGCGGAATGCGGAAGCGGTTGGCGAGAGCGCCGAAGACGAAAGCCAGCCCCAGACCGGCGACGATTGTGGCGATAAGGGGCGTGTCATGCGGCATTGTCTATGGAGCGCCTTTCAAAAACCAGCGATATCGGATGGACACCGCCCGAAGCCGCCGCCTGTTTGCAATATGGCGGATCGGGTGTTGGCGAGGCAACCCGCAAATCCATGACATCGACGCTGCGGCCGCCAAGGCTTGACCGGCGGCTGAGGAAGCCGCCGGCCCCAATTTGAATTTCCTCGATGGTATTCCGCCTCGGTCCGGCGCAATTGCTCACAGCGATCAGGCTGCCTGCAGCAAGGCCTCGATTTCGAATAGGGCGTGGTTGGTCAGTGTCTTGGGAATTTCGGCGGTCACTTTGTCCGCGACTTCCTTGTGCAGCTTCTTGCGCATTGTCCCAAGCACCATCGGTGGTGCGACAAGCACGATCTCCTTGAACTGGCCGCTGTGCGCGAGCTTGTAGAGCCGGTCAGCAATGTCGTCGGCGAAACGCTCCTTGCCGATGCGGTGCCAGTCCGTTTCCTCGACCGCGCTGCGGTGTACGGAGGGACCATCATTGTATCGGCCCGGGCTATCACTGCCTTGCTCGCGGGTCGGCGGGTTGTTCTGTTCGATTTCCTGCACGACTTCGAGGTTCGGATATTTGCTGTCGCCGGCATTCCTCAGGAAAAGCGCTTTTTCGCCATCGGCCACCAAAACCCAGATGCCATGCTTCAGGTTGATCGTGCTCATGACAAGGCTCCTCTTTGGGTCGCCGCGGCATCTTGCGATGTGCCGCGGCCGGGTTTCGCGATCTGACGCGATGGGCCTTTGGGAACGCGTCTCTCAGGGGTAATGTTCCCGCCAGCATCCCTATAAACTTGGACATTCGGGCATCCAGTGCCGGCGGCTTTAATCTACTAAACTGGTAGAATTTAGAAAAACCTGATTTGCGGCATTGCTCGCCGGGTGCTAATACAGCTGGAAATCAAGGCCTGCGACAGGTGCTTGAATCCGCATCACCTGCCGATGAGGAATATTTTTCTCTTGGCCGAGATGCATTCAGAAAAGCGATTGCATCCCGACAGGCGATGCGCCAGTGCGTTCCTTCTGATTGATCGCGCTCGCGCGTAAAACTGCAAGCCTGTTCAGGATTCCGCTCGCGCCCATGCCGCACATTGCTCCCAAACTCAATGCCTTCCCGGTCTTCATGCGGGTCGAGGGCCAAGCCGTGGCCATCGTCGGCGGCGGCGAGGAGGCATTGGCCAAGGCACGGCTGATCGGACAGTCGAGTGCGGTCTTGCGCGTCATCGCGGAACATGCCGAGCCCGATCTCTTGACCTTCATCGCTCAGACCGGCACCCACCATTTTGCCGCCGCTTACGACGCGTCGCAGCTCGAAGGTGCGGTGATGGTGTTTGCCGCCAGCGGCAATGAGGAACTCGATCGCCGCGTGGCCTCGGATGCGCGCCGGCTGGGCATTCCGGTCAATGCCGTCGACCGGCCTGAGCTTTGCGATTTCTTCACCCCCGCGCTGGTCAACCGCGCGCCGGTCGCTATTGCCATCGGCACGGAAGGTGCAGGCCCGGTGCTTGCCCAAATGCTGCGTAGCCGCATCGACCGCATGCTGTCGCCGGCGCTCGGGCCGCTGGCAACGCTCGCGGCGTCGTTTCGCGGAGCTGCCGAAAAGCTGCTGCCGAGAGGCAACGCCCGCCGCCGCTTCTGGAATGATTTCTTTGCTGGTGCTCCTGCCCGTGCGGCTGAGGCGGGCGAGCTTTCGCAGGCGCGTGACGCTGCTGTCCATCTTCTGCTGTCGGATGCGCCGGCCTGCGGCCACATCGCCCTGGTCGGCGCCGGTCCGGGCGCCGAGGATCTTTTGACTTTGCGTGCCCATCGCCTGCTGATGGAGGCCGATGTCATCGTCCATGACGCGCTGGTGCCGGAGGATGTCGTTGCCATGGGCCGCCGCGATGCGGAGCGTCTGCCGGTCGGAAAACGCAAGGGCTGCCACACCAAGAGCCAGGCGCAGATCAATGCACTGCTGGTCGAGCTCGGCCGTGAAGGCAAGCGCGTCGTGCGGCTGAAGTCGGGCGATCCGCTGGTGTTCGGCCGGGCCGGCGAGGAGATGGCAGCGCTTCGCGATGCCGGCATCGCCTATGAGGTGGTTCCGGGCGTCACCGCGGCATTCGCCGCCGCAGCCGATTTCGAATTGCCGCTGACGTTGCGCGGAGTTTCCTCGTCAATGGTGTTCACCACCGGCCACGACCTCAAGGGCAATTCGCTACCCGACTGGGCCAAGCTCGCCATTTCGGGCGCCACCGTCGCCGTCTATATGGGCCGCTCGGTGGCGGCCGAAGTTGCCGGCCGGTTGATCGAGGCCGGTCTGTCGCCGGATACAGCAGTAGCCGTGGTCGAGAATGCAAGCCTTGCCAACCGACGCCGGTTCCACGGCACGCTTGCCGACCTGCCGTCGCTGGAAGCGCGCGCCGATCTTTCCGGCCCGGTCATGACCATCATCGGCGACGCGGTCGCCGGCGCCAACTTTGACCGGTCCGAGGCGCTCGCGGCACACAGACATGAAGGTGCGTCCAGTTCGGTCGCCCAAGGAGTTCAGTCATGAAGATTCTGACTGCCAACCGCCTGACCGACGGCATTGCCGTCTGGTACGCCGATGGCGGCTGGGCCGAGACGGTGGACCATGCCGACATCGCCCATGACAAGGCGGCCGAGGATCGCCTCGAGTTGATCGGCGCCAAGGCCTATGCCGCCAACGAAGTGGTCGATGTCAATTTGATCGATGCCGATGTCGTCAACGGCGTCGTCGCGCCGGTGCGGCTGCGCGAAAAGATTCGCGCCGCGGGCCCGACCATCCGCAACGATCTCGGCAAGCAGGCTGCCAAGCAGGCGACGTGGGCAGCTTAACAAGACACCAGGTATGGGCGGACGCGCCCTGAAAGACGAAGCATGTACCGTTACGATGAGTTCGACCACGATTTTGTGCAGGCCCGCGTCGCCGAGTTCAGCGACCAGGTCCAGCGCCGCCTAGCCGGCGAGATCACCGAGGACCAGTTCCGGCCGCTCAGGCTGATGAACGGCGTCTATCTTCAGCTGCACGCCTACATGCTGCGCATCGCGGTGCCCTATGGCACGCTGAACGGCAAGCAGTTGCGTATGCTCGGCCACATCGCTCGCAAATACGACAAGGGCTACGGCCATTTCACCACGCGCCAGAACATCCAGTTCAACTGGCCGGCGCTGTCGGACATCCCGGCCATCCTGGCCGATCTTGCAAGCGTCGAGATGCACGCCATCCAGACCAGCGGCAATTGCATCCGCAATGTCACCGCCGATCATTTCGCCGGCGCCGCCGCCGACGAGGTCGCCGATCCGCGCCCCTATGCGGAAATCCTGCGCCAGTGGTCGTCGGTGCATCCGGAATTCTCGTTCCTGCCGCGCAAATTCAAGATCGCGGTGACGGGGGCCGAGCGCGACCGCGCTGCCATCCAGACGCACGATATCGGCCTGCACCTGAAGAAGAACGCCGCCGGCGAACTCGGCTTCGCCGTCTATATCGGCGGCGGTCAGGGCCGCACGCCGATGGTCGCCCGCAAGATCCGCGACTTCCTGCCGGAAGCCGACCTTCTGTCCTACTGCACGGCGATCCTGCGCGTTTACAACCTCTATGGCCGCCGCGACAACAAGTACAAGGCGCGCATCAAGATCCTCGTCCACGAGACCGGCGTCGAGGAAATCACCCGCCAGGTCGAGGCCGAGTGGCGGGAGTTGAGGGATGCCGACCTGAAGCTGCCGGAAGCCGATATCCGCGCCATCCAAGCCTATTTCGCGCCGCCGGCGCTGACCGACCGGCCGGAAGGCGACCAGGCGGTCAAGCTGGCGCGACTGGATTCCAAGGGGTTCTCGGAGTGGCTCGACCAGAATGTCGTGACGCACCGCCATCCCGACTACGCCGCGGTGACGATCTCGCTCAAGGGAATCGGCGAGGTGCCCGGCGACGCTTCGGACAGCCAGATGGAAGCGGTCGCCGACATCGCCGAGACATACGCCTTCGACGAACTGCGTGTCAGCCATGAGCAAAACCTGATCCTGCCGCATGTGGCGCGCGCCGACCTCAAGGCGGTCTACGATGCGCTGGTCGGCATTGGCCTGGCGACGGCCAATTCCAACCTGATATCGGACATCATCGCTTGCCCTGGCCTCGACTATTGCGCGCTGGCCACGGCGCGCTCGATCCCGATCGCACAAGAAATCTCGCGCCGCTTCGCTTCGCTGGAGCGGCAGCGCGAGATCGGCGAACTGAAACTGAAGATATCCGGCTGCATCAATGCCTGCGGTCATCACCATGTCGGCCACATCGGCATCCTCGGCGTCGAGAAGAAGGGGTCCGAGCTCTACCAGGTTACGCTGGGCGGTTCGGCCGATGAGAACACCTCGGTCGGCGAGATCATCGGCCGCGGCTTCTCGTCGGAAGAAATCACCGACGCCATCGAGCAGATCGTCGAGACGTATCTCGGCCTGCGGCTCGACCCACAAGAGAAATTCATCGACGCCTACCGCCGTGTCGGTCCCGCGCCGTTCAAGGAGGCGCTTTATGCTGGCGAAGCCAAGGCCGCTTGACCGCATAGTCGCCGTCGACGATGGCGCCGCCGCCAAGGCGGCGGGACTCGATGCGCTTTACGGTCACCTTAACCCGCTCGAGATCATCGAACGCTCGGCCCGCGACCTGTTTCACGACGAGGTCGCTGCGGTGTCGTCGTTCGGCGCGGATTCGGCTGTGCTGCTGCACATGATCGCCAAGATCGATCGGGCGTTGCCTGTCATCTTCCTCGACACCGGCAAGCATTTCGAGGAAACGCTCGGCTATCGCGACGCGCTTGCCGCCGATTTCGGGCTGACCAATATAAGGGTGATCAAGCCCGAGGAAGCGGCGCTCGAACGGATCGATCCGACGGGCAATCTGCATCAGAGCAACACCGATGCCTGCTGCGACGTACGCAAGGTCGAGCCGCTGGCGCGTGGCGTTGCACCTTTCCGCGCCTGGTTCACCGGCCGCAAGCGCTTCCAGGCCGCGACACGGGCAGCGCTTCCGGTGTTCGAGGCCGTCGGTCCGCGCATCCGTATCAACCCGCTGGCGCACTGGACGACATCGGACCAGGCCGACTATATGCGCGCGCATGCGCTGCGCGAAAATCCGCTGGTTGCTTATGGCTATCTGTCGATCGGCTGCTTTCCATGCACGCAGCCGGTGCAGCCGGGCGAGGACGCGCGCAGCGGCCGCTGGGCTGGCCATGCCAAGACCGAGTGCGGCATTCACCTGTCGGGGCTGGAAGTGTCGCTGACCGACGCATCGCTTTAGGGTATGTTGATATTCAGGTAAGACCGGCCTGCAAAAGGCGGTTTCCTGCGCTTCCGGTGCTCACGTACTTCAAGTACGCTCCGCTCCGGTTCTCGGAAGCCGCCATTTCGGCATCGCCTGACCTGAACTCAACGCACCTTAAGCTTCCTTGAATCTTAGGAATTTTGATGACTGAACCGACGACACCGGAGATCCGGCTCTGGACCCCTGAGGGTTTTCGCGAGGATGAGTGGGCTCATGCCGAAAACGCGGACGCGCTTTCCGGCAACGGCCGCTTCATCCTGCCGCTGCAGGCGTTTCTCGATCTCGAGCCGGAGGTGCGCCGCTCGGCCAAGGAACGGCTCGGCGTCGTGCTGCAGCCGGGCGATCAACTCGAAAAGATCGCCGACCTGCTCGACCAACTCTCTCTGGTGGCACTGGCCTTCCCGGCCTTCAGCGATGGCCGCTCGTTCTCCAAGGGCGAGTTGCTGCGCAGCCGTTATGGTTTCGAAGGCGCTGTGCGGGCCACCGGGCAGGTGCTGGTCGACCAGTTGCCGCATATGCTGCGACTCGGCTTCGATGAGTTCGAAATTTCGAATCCGGTGCTGTTGAAGCGGCTGGAGGAGGGCCGCACCGGCGGGTTGGGGCTTTACTACCAGCCAGCCGCCGTGCCGGAGCCGAAGGGGTCGAAATATTCCTGGCGGCGCGCTCGCAACAGCTGACGCAACGGCAATTCCCGACGTCTTTACATCGGCTCCGATCGGGCTTCTCTGCGACTATCCGTACGGAAATATCCGCCGGGTGCGAGGAGGAGAGCATGGTTTTCGACTATGTCATTGCCGGCGGCGGTTCCGCCTGATCCGTGCCCGGCAGGCGTCATTGCGCTGTTGCCGGGCCGGCCATCGCCGAAAAGGCGGCGGATATGATCAAGGCGGCTGCCTGAAATTCTGGTCGAACCAACAATGCCGTTTTCGCTTTCTGCGAACGGTACTGCGGCGATGCTGATCACGATAGACATCAACTGGTCTTACCAATTGTGCGATTTACGCTTTCCCTTCCGCCGTCCTGACCTTAGGATAGGACCATTATTTCGTGATCCGAAATAAACATGGCCACAAGGGAGGAACCGGGAATGGCTGGCAAGAAGATACTGATGCTCGTTGGCGAGTTCAGCGAGGAATATGAGATTTTCGTGTTTGAACAGGCAATGCATGCGGTTGGCCATACGGTCCATGTCGTCTGTCCGGACAAGAAGGCGGGCGACATATTGAAAACGTCGCTGCACGACTTCGAGGGCCACCAGACCTACACCGAAAAGCTCGGCCACGATTACATTCTCAACAAGACGTTCTCCGAGGTGGACCCAGCCGGATACGATGCCGTCTATGCGGCGGGTGGGCGTGGCCCGGAATACATCCGCATCGACAAGCGGGTGCAGGCGCTGGTGCGGCATTTCCACGAGGCCGGCAAGCCGATCTTCACCATCTGCCATGGCGTGCAGATACTGATCGCTGTCGACGGTGTGGTGCGGGGCCGGGAAGTTGCCGCGCTGCATTATTGCGAGCCGGAAGTGACGCTCGCTGGCGGTATCTATATCGATGTCGCGCCGACCGGCGCCCATGTCGACGGCAATCTCGTTTCGGCCAAGGGTTGGCCGGGCCTCTCCAACTTCATCCGCGAATGCCTGAAGGTGCTGGGCACGGAGATCCGCCATGGCGAGATACTGATGCGCGACGAGCGCCAGGCGGCCTGATCCGGAATTTCTAAGGCTGCCGCGCGAACAGCGCGGCGGTCGTTCTATTTTTGTTTTGGCGCAATTCCCCGGGGAAAGTGGCAATGCGCTTTTCCCGGGAAAACCCGTTTCACACTTTTCCCGGAATTGCTTAGGCCGCCGCCCGTGCCTCGTGGAACGACACCAGTTTCCGGCGATTCTCGTCCCACAGCGCCAGTTTGACGCATTGCAGGCTTTCGAGCAGCGTGACGCGGCCGATGCCGCGCAGTTCCGGATAATCCCGCAGCACTTCCTGCAGCCGGTAGCACGGAACCTTGGCCGAGAGGTGGTGGACGTGATGGACGCCGATATTGCCGGTTAACCAGTTCAGCACCGGCGGCAGATCGTAGTAGGATGAGCCATGCAGGGCGGCGTGCTGGAATTCCCAGTCGGCGTCCTTTGCCCATTCCGTTTCCTCGAATTGATGCTGGACGTAGAACAGCCAGATGCCCGCCGAACCGGCGAGGATGACGATCGGCAGATGGACCACCAGGAACGCGCCAGGGCCGACGAACCAGATGAGGAGGGCTGCAGCAATCGCGATGCCAAGATTGGTGGTCATCGACGACACCCAAGGCGTCAGGCCGCCTCGCATCATGCCGACAGGCAGCCTCTGCTCGAAGATGAACAGCCAGATCGGCCCGAGCCCGAACATCACCAGCGGGTGGCGATAGAGACGATAGGCAAGGCGGCCTCGCCATGACATCTGCCGGTATTCGGCAACGGTGAGCGTCCTGATGTCGCCCATGCCGCGTTCGTCAAGATTGCCGGCGGTGGCATGGTGCGTCGCGTGAGCGCGCCGCCAGCAGTCGTAGGGCGTCAGCGTCAGAATGCCGAGCGCGCGGCCGATCCAGTCGTCCGCATAGCGATTGGCAAAGAAGGAGCCGTGACCGCAATCGTGCTGGATCATGAAGATGCGCACCAGAAACCCGGCCGCGGGAAGGATCAGCATCAGACCCCACCAATGGCCATAGGCGTAGGACGCCGAGGACAGTCCCCAGAGAATGGCGAATGGAATGAGTGTGATGGCGAGTTCGACAGCGCTGCGCCGCCTGTCAGGCTTCTTGTAGCGAGCGAGAATTTTCAGCCAGGCGCGCTTGCTGTTAGCGACCGCCTCAGGGGAAATCATGTTCATCACGAAGCATAGGCGGGGTGCCTCCCCGCCGCAAGCAAAGATCACGCGAAATTACTGCGCGTAATTGTCGCGTGGCCTGTCGGTCGAGCAACCGCAGCTCACCCGCTTGATGGTTCTCCCTCCGAGTGGCGGGCTCTCAAGATCATTCGGGGACCCCGAGGTTTGCTGCTAAGATTGGCGGTCGCGTTACCGCCGGCGCCGGCCGACGTCACTTTTCTCCGCTCCATCGAGGCGGTCGAGCAGTTTTCTGAATCGGTCAGGGATATCGCCCTCGGTGCGGAAGGCGGGCAAGGTGCGCATAAAGCGGTTGACCGCCTCGGCGCCAAACTGGCGTCTGACCTCGGCGGCGAGCCGTTCCGTCTTTTCGGCCTTTTTGCGGGTCGTCATCTCAAAATCCTATGTCGGCTTCGAAACTCCTCCAGCAAGAGAATGGTTCCAGCATCACGCATTTGTGGCAAGCAATGCCAGCTCTTAGGGTAAAATTTGAATTAAGATCGAAATGTCATGGGTCGTTGTGCGGGCTTGGCCGACGACGTCCACAATCGCTTACCCCTTGATTTTTGGCCGCCAAACCTCGATATCGGGCTCAAAATCCATATCATTCGAGATTGACGGGAAATGGCGATGAGCGACCAGGCAAAAGACGAACGCGCGCCCGATGAAGTCGAGGCGACCGAGGCCAATGCCGAGCGCACGGAAGGCAGCATCGACGGCGACTATGAAGCCCTTGTGCGGCTGCTGAAGGAAAATGAAGAATTGAAGGACCGCGCACTGCGCGTGGCGGCCGAAATGGAAAACCTGCGTCGACGCACGGCGCGCGACGTGCACGATGCGCGCACCTATGCGGTTGCGAATTTCGCCCGCGACATGCTGTCGGTCTCTGACAATCTGCGCCGTGCGCTGGACGCGATTCCGGCCGAGGCCAAGGCCTCGGGTGACGCCGGCTTCAAGGCGTTGATCGAAGGCGTCGACTTGACCGAGCGCGCCATGCTGTCGGCGCTGGAACGGCACGGGGTCAAGAAGCTCGCCCCTGAAGGCGAGAAGTTCGATCCCAATTTCCATCAGGCGATGTTTGAAGTGCCCAATCCGGATGTTCCGGCCAACACCGTGGTCCAGGTCGTGCAGCCGGGCTATTCGATCGGCGAGCGGGTTCTGCGCCCGGCCATGGTCGGCGTCGCCAAGGGCGGTCCGAAGTTTGCCGCCGCTGAAGCGCCGGTCGAGCCGGGACCGGTGAACGAGCAGGCTGAGAAAGACGCCTGAACGGACAAGCGAATAGGGAGTAGCGAGTAGCGAATAGGAAATACGCAAGAGTTGCTGCGCGGCTTCGTGCTATTCGCTACTCGCTATTCGCTACTCACTCTTTCATTGTTCGCTTCATGAACCCCATCGCGCTTCTCGACTATGCCGGTGTCGCCGTCTTCGCCGCGACCGGGGCACTTGCGGCTTCGCGCAAACAACTCGACATCATCGGTTTCCTGTTCCTGGCCAGCGTCACCGGGATAGGCGGCGGCACGCTTCGCGACGTCATCCTCAACCTGCCGGTTTTCTGGGTCGCCAACTCCAGCTATGTGATGATCTGCGCCGTGGTTGCCGCGCTGGTCTTCTTCGGCGCGCATCGCGTCGAATCGCGCTGGAAATGGCTGCTCTGGCTCGACGCCATCGGGCTCGCCGCCTTTTCGGTGATGGGCGCCGCCAAGGGACTGGCGATTACCGGTTCGCCGGTCGTCTCCGTCATCACCGGCGTGCTCACAGCCACCTCCGGCGGCATTCTGCGCGATCTCCTGGCTGGCGAGCCATCGGTGCTGCTCAGGCCCGAAATCTACGTCACAGCAGCCCTTGCCGGTGCCGGCCTCTATACACTTGGCGATCTTGCCGGGCTGCCGCCGCTCACTTCGGACCTCGCCGGTTTTGCCGCGGCGTTCCTTGTGCGTGGCGGCGCGCTCAAATTCGGCTGGTCGTTTCCGTCCTACAAGAGCCGACCCGGTCGGCGCCCGGAAGATATTCCGTGAAGGAGCGAATAGCGAATAGGGAGTAGCGAATAGGGATGGCAGCCCGCAGGATTGCGGCGTAATTCTCGCTATTCGCTATCACGCCGCGAAGCGCTGGGCTTCCCCGCCATAATAGTTGACGTAGCGGGCGCCGATTTCCTTGACCGGCATCACGACGAAGACGTCGACCGTCGAGAATTCGCGGTCGATGACGCAGCCATCGCCGATGCGGGCGCCAACGCGCAGGTAGCCCTTGACCAAGGGCGGCATCGCCGCGATCGCAGCCTTGGTGTTGACCGCCTCGATCGGCATCAGGTCCATCGAGCAGTAGCGCCCGGACACCGCGCGCACATCCCAGGCCGAATTCGTTCGGCAATGGTGGGCGAGGTAGGTGAGTGCCTCGGCATGCGCCGCCGGCACCGTGCCGTGGAAGGAAGCACAACCGGTCATCACACCGATTTCGTAGTGGTTGATGTAAGCCCAGATGCCTTGCCACAATGCCTCGATAGTGCGCTTTGAGCGGTATTCCGGCAAAACGCAGGAGCGGCCGAGTTCGAGAAAACGCTGGCCGGGGTGACGGGCGATGAGCTTGGTCAGCTCGAATTCACCTTCCGAATAGAACCCTCCGGCGGTGGCCGCGATTTCTTGCCGCAGCAGCCGATAGGTGCCGACGATGCGGCGATGTTCGGGGCCGGAAAGCGTGGTGTCCAAAACCAGCAGATGGTCGCAGAGCGGGTCGAACCGGTCGGCATCACGGCGGTCATGGGTCTGGAACAGGTCTTTTCTGGCGCCAAGTTCGTCGTAGAACACCCGGTAGCGCACTTCCTGCGCGGCCGCGATCTCGGCTTCGTTGCGAGCGAGTCGCACTTCAAGATTACCTATACGGCCCAGTGCTGCGCCCTTCATGACGCAATCGGCGTTACGTCCGGCAAGCAGCGCGCTGCTGGCGTTCGGCCGAGTGTCACATTCCGGCATAACTGTATGCACGAGTGATTCTCCTTCGAGCCATCCCTCTTGGCACGGGGATACGGTGTAGGTGCAACAGGATTGTGACAGTACCGTGATGCGGCCTTGCGGGCAATACTTCGTCGGCTGGCGAATACGATCAACCGGCTACGTTACGTGATCGCGTGGCGCGGATTGGACGGTGAAAAACTCAGGCCGCGACGACCTGTCCCTCGACGGCATTGACCAGCGCCTCAGGGTCGAGCGGCTTGGTGACAAAGCCGCTGGCGCCATGAGCCAATACCGCATGGCGGGTCTTTTCCTGGCTGTCGGCCGACAGTACCATGATCGGCACCGGCGACATTGCGGTTTCTTCCTCATGGCGGCGGATGGCGGCAATCGCGTCCAATCCGTCCATGACCGGCATGTGCAGGTCCATCAGAACCACGTCGAAGCGGTGGTTGTGCCCGGCGCCCGTGACAGCCTCGACGGCGGCCTTGCCGTTGCCGACCACTTTGACGCGATGCCCGGCCTTCAACAGCGTGGCGCGGGCCAGCATGGCGTTGATGTCATTGTCCTCGGCGATCAGCACCGACAGGCCCCGCTGTCGGTTGCTGACGGTGCGAAGTGTCGGCCCGCCACGCCTTTCCAGCTGCGGCTGGATGACGCTTGGGGCATGGCTGCTCAACAGCACGCGCAGAAGCGTTCCGCCGCGCACCGGCCTGGCCAGGAAAGTTGCGTAGCCGCTGGCGCGGAACTCGCCGAGCATACCGCGGTCGGTCGGCGCGATCAGCGTGATGGCCTCGCAGTGGGAAAAACCGCTCAGGCGCAGGCGCTTGAGCAGCCTTCCGTCGCTTTCTTCCATGGCCGCATCGACCAGAAGCGCATCGCAGCCGGCGGCGAAGGGTGCGGCTTGCGCGGCGGTGGTGGCGAGGTCGACCGCGCCGCCATTGGCGCGGATGGTGCGGGCGATGGCATCGGCCTCGACAGCGTTTTTCGAAAGGATCACCGCGCGCCTGCCCGAAAGCGCGTTTTGGCGGCCCTGCTGTGCCTCGGTGGCTGCTATCGCCGGGATCTCGAAGACGAACTCGGATCCCTGGCCGATCCGGCTGGACACCGAGATCGTGCCGCCCATGGCGGCCACCAGGCGTTTGGAGATGGCAAGGCCAAGACCGGCCCCGCCATGCGCACGCGTCGACGTGCCGTCGGCTTGCTCGAACTCCTCGAAAATGCGGTCCAGATCCTCATCGTGCAGGCCCGGACCGGTATCGGCGATGGTGAAGCAAATGCGGTCGGTGGTTTCGGTGCGCACACGCGCAACGCTCACCAACACGCCGCCGCTGTCGGTAAACTTGATGGCGTTGCCGATAAGGTTGAGCAGCACCTGCCTGACCCTGCCCGGATCGGCAGTGATCAACTGCGGCACGTCGGGTTCGACATAGCAGCCCAGCCCGATATCCTTGGCGAAGGCGCGCGCGGCCAGCAATTCGATGATGTTGTCGGCGATCTCGCGCACCGACATCGGCTGCGGCTCCGGGTCGAAGCGCCCGGCTTCGATCTTGGAGTAGTCGAGAAGATCCTCGATCAGGGCAAGCAATGCGCTGGCTGAGGTCGAGACGGCGCCGACATAGGTCTGCTGCTCCGGCGACAGGCTGGTGTCCGCCAGCAGCCTGGCCATGCCCATGATGCCGTTCATCGGCGTGCGAATTTCATGGCTGACGGTGGCGAGGAAGCGCGATTTGGCCTGGCTGGCGTATTCGGCCCGTTCGCGTGCGGTGATCAGCGAGGATTCGGCGCGTTTGCGGGCGGTGATGTCGCGGGCGATGGCGCGATGCGAAACGGCGCCGCTGTCCTTGTCGCGCACCGATAGTTCGATCCACGAAAACCAACGCGGGCCGCTGGGCGTATTGATGGCGACATCGGTGGAACTCAGGCATTCATGATCGGAAAAGGCGGCATCAGGGACGATGCCGACCTCGATGCCGAGTTCCGCCAGGGTCTTGCCTGCAAGGTCGCGCTGATCGGTTTCGACGAGATCGGCGAAGACCCTATTGGCATAGACGATGTAGCCGTCGCGGTTGCGATGAATGACGAGATCGCCGAGCGCATCGATCAGGCCGCGAAAGCGCTCATCACTCTCCTGCATTTCCCACATGCGATCGGCCAGCGTCTCGATCTCGGCGCGGCTGCGGGCGGTGGTTTGGTCAAGAAGGGCAGCGGTGCGGTGTTCGCTCCGCATCGAGTGCAGATGCAAGCCAATGCCGGCAAGGCCGGTTGCCAGCAATGCGACGCTGATGAAGATTGGTGCTCCGGTCAGATGCGCCAGGCCTGCCAGCACGATGATGGCGACGAAGGCCAGGAGCGGAAGCCCCTCGCGTCTGGCGGGCCCCGGCTCAGGCATCAGCGGTGGCGCGGCGACAAAGCGCCGCGCCGACGTCTGCACTGCATCGGCGTCGTTGTCAGTGTCCGCCTCTTGGCTGCCGGATTCCGCGATCATGCGAAATCCTTGCCAGACAGAGATTATGGAAAATTGCGGCGGATCGTTCGAATTTTAGCGGATGGGCCCATTTTGCAGCGGCTGCGGCGGATTTGCCATCAGGCGCGGCAATTCCGTCCGCCTTTCTCCGGCATTCGTGCGGTTCACATGTCCACGACGACGCGGCCGCGGATCTTGCCGTCAACGATATCGCGCGCGGCATCGATGATGCCGTCGAACCCGATGGTCCTGGACAGGCTGGCGAGCTTCTGCAGATCGAGGTCGGTGCCGATGCGCCGCCATGCTTCGAGGCGGACGACCTTCGGCGCCATTACTGAATCGATGCCGAGCAGCGAGACGCCACGCAGGATGAAGGGGGCGACGCTGGTCGGCAGGTCCATGCCGCCGGCCAGGCCGCAGGCGGCGACCGCACCGCCATAGGATGTCATCGAAAGCACATTGGCCAGCGTGTGGCTGCCGACGGCGTCGACGCCACCAGCCCAGCGCTCCTTGGCCAGCGGCTTTGCCGGCTGGGCAAGCTCCTCGCGCGATATTACTTCGGCAGCGCCAAGGTTGATCAAATAGGGGCTTTCGGCATTGCGGCCGGTGGAAGCAATGACATGATAGCCGAGACTGGACAGGATCGAGACCGCGACCGAGCCGACGCCGCCGGCCGCGCCCGTCACCACCACAGGGCCGCGATCGGGCAGAATGCCGTGCCGCTCCAGCGCCATGACGCAGAGCATGGCGGTGTAGCCGGCAGTGCCGACGGCCATCGCGTCATGAGGGCTGATGCCTTGCGGCAGCGGCACCAGCCAGTCACCCTTTACACGGGCGCGGCCGGCATAGGCACCGAAATGGGTTTCACCGACGCCCCAGCCGTTCAGGATGGCTTTGTCTCCAGCCCGCCAGTCGGGATGAGAGGACGAGATGACAGTGCCGGCGAAATCGATGCCCGGCACCAGCGGCCAGCGGCGGATCACCGGCGCTTTGCCTGTGATCGCCAGACCATCCTTGTAATTCACGGTCGTCGCCTCGACCGCGATGGTGACATCGCCTTCCATCAGGTCAGCTTCGGTGAGATCGGTCACGGTTACCGACTGCTTTTTCTCGGCGTCACGCGAAACGACGATGGCTTTGAAGGTTTCGGACATCTCTTTCTCCGCGTCTGCTTGGCGACATGAATTGTGCGGCGCCGGCCGCGTGAGGTCAATCTTTGGAAGACTTGGCGTTTGAAGGCTTTGGCTCGCGCCGCCAGCCGAACAGTTCGTCGAAGACGACCAGTGCCGCGCCGACCGAGATGAAGGCGTCGGCAAGATTGAAGACGGCGAAGGACCAGACCGGCGTGTGGAACAGGACGTAGTCGATGACGTGACCGTAGACGGCGCGGTCGATCAGATTGCCGAGGGCGCCGCCGACGATCAGCGCAAAGCCGGCGCGGGCAAGGATCTGGGACGGCGCGATCCGCGTCGCCAGGAACAGCACGAATGCGACGACCGCAAGCGAGATGACGATCAACCCGGTGTCGCCGAAGGACGAGAACATCGAGAAGGCGATGCCGGTATTGTAGGTGCGAAACAGCGCCAGGAAGGGCACCAGGTCGAGCTTTTCCTGAAAGGCGAGACCGGTCTCGACCAGGTGTTTTACCCACTGGTCCAGCGCTATGGCCGCGACGACGAGCAACGCGTAGGGAGACCACGATCTCACGGGTGGGCAACTTTCATTGCTGGTCCACGATTGGTTCGAGCTTCAGTGCGCCGCGCCGGATCTCGAACAACATGACGCCGGTGGCAACGGCCAGGTTGAGCGAATCGGCACGGCCCGCTTGCGGAATTCTGAGCAGCCTGTCGCAACTCGCAGCCAGGCTTTCGGGCAGCCCCTGCTGCTCGTTGCCCATCATCAGCAGCACGGGCCCGCGGGAAAAATCGACCGAGCGGTAGTCGACCGCGCCCTTCAGGTGGGTGCCGGCGACGAGGCCTGAAAAGCCGCCTCGCCAGGCAAGGAAAGCCTCGGTTGTCGCCTTGGCCACCGGCACGGCAAAGATCGAACCCATGGTGGCTCGAACCGTCTCCACGGAAAAAGGATCGGTGGTGTCGCCGACCAGGATGACGCCCTTGGCACCAACGGCATCGACGGTACGGATGACGGTACCGAGATTGCCTGGGTCGCGCACCCGGTCGAGCGCAACCCAGACATCGCCATTATCGGCGCGGACATCCTTCAGGGCCAGGAATCTTTGCGAAAAGACGCCGACCACCATTTGCGGATTGTCGCGACGGGTAATGGCGACCAGCACCTTTTCCGATACTTCGAGCACCATGCCGCCGGCGGCAACCGTGCGTGCGGCGACCTTCTCTACCGCCGCGTTGCCGCGCCCGGCCTTGGCGAAAACCAATGTCCTGATCTGCCAGCCGAGATCCAGCGCATCGATGACCAGCTTCAGTCCCTCGGCCATGAAAGCATTCTGCTGGTCGCGGAATTTCTTCAGGGCGAGCGCCTTGATATCCTTGACCAGCGGATTGGCGAGGCTGGTGACTTCCTTCACCTGCCCGGGTGCGCCTGCGTGCCGTTCGTTCATTCAGGCCACCCAACGCGAAAACAATGAGGTCGAAAGCGCCCGGCCGGCGGACTTTTCGCGGATGATCAGCTCGCCTGATTCGACTTTGCCGCCCATGCCGGCAAAGGTGTCGCGCATCAGGGCATGGATGGCGAAGAAGGAGGCGCGGATCGAATAGGCGGTCAGCACAACGGCAAGCGGCTTCCGGGTCAAGATCGCGCGGCATAGGTCGGTCAAATCAGGCAAATCCTCGAACAATTGCCAGACCTCGCCCTTGGGACCGCGGCCATAGGCCGGTGGATCGAACAGGATGATGTCGTAGCGGCTGCCGCGACGCTCCTCGCGCTCGGCGAATTTCACCGCGTCGTCGACGATCCAGCGTATCGGCTTGCTGCCGAGGCCCGCCATCTCCTGGTTTTCGCGAGCCCAGCCGATCGCCTTCTTCGAGGCATCGACATGGGTGACCTCGGCGCCGGCACGAGCCGCAACCAGCGAGGCAAGACCCGTATAGCCGAATAGGTTCAGCACCTTGACCGGCCGCTTCGCAGCCGCGATCAGCCCGGCCATGTGGTCCCAGTGAGAAGCCTGCTCGGGAAAGACGCCGACATGGCGAAACGAGGTGAAACGGCCGAGATAGTCGATGCCGTCATGTTTCATCGGCCAGGTCTCGCCGAGCGGCATCTTAGGGAAGCGCCAGCGGCCGATGCCTTCCTCGTCGACGTCACCGGTGAAGACGGCGTCGGCGCGCTCCCAGTCTTTTGCCGGCATGGCCTTTTGCCAGATTGCCTGACCTTCAGGCCGCACGATCCGGTAAGGGCCGTATTGTTCGAGCTTTTGGCCGGCGCCACTGTCGAGCAGCGCATAATCGGCATTAGGCGCCACTTCGAGGATCACCGGAAGATGCTCAGCGGGCAAGGTGCCGGCGCGGCGGGCAAGGACGCGTGGCGCCGATTTCGGCTCGGACCGGTTGCCCGCTTTCGCCTCATGCTGTTGGCGCGGCTGGGCGTCCGGTCCGGCAGGAACCTGGCCGGTACGCGGACGTGACACCTCCGCCGCACCCTTCGCGGATGGATGCGGACGGTTGTCGCGGCGTTTGTCGCGAAAAGACTTCAAGCAGGAGCAACTCCGAGCGGCGTGGCCGCTTTTGACATAGGGCAACCCGCTTCGCAACCAAGTCCGACGCGCCAGCCTCTTCAGTTTATGTCGGCCGGCGATGGACCAAAGTCAAAGAAACAGGCAAATCTGCCGGATGTCCCGCTCCGAACGCCTGCTCGACCTGATCCAGATGCTGCGCCGGCACCGCCGGCCGGTGAGCGGGCAGGCTCTGGCCGATGAGCTCGGGATTTCGATCCGCACGCTCTACCGCGACATCGCGACGCTGCAGGGCCAGGGTGCGCCGATCGAGGGGGAGGCGGGGCTGGGCTATGTGCTCAAGCCAGGCTTCATGCTGCCGCCGCTGATGTTCAGCGACGAGGAGATCGAAGCCATCGTGCTTGGCTCGCGCTGGGTCGCCAAGCAGCCGGACCAGCGTCTCTCGGCTGCTGCCGCCAACGCGCTGGCCAAGATCGCCGCCGTGCTGCCGGACGATCTGCGCGAGGATCTCGACGCGAGCACGTTGTTGGTCGGGCCTCCGGGCGCGGCCGTCGAGGGCATCGATCTCGGTATCGTGCGGCAGGCCATCCGCAACGAGCGCAAGCTCGGCTTCCTCTACCGCGACGCGGCCGGCGCCGCGTCCGAGCGCGTGGTCTGGCCGTTTGCCCTTGGCTTCTTCGACAAGGTGCGGGTGGTGGTGGCATGGTGTGAGATGCGCCAGGATTTCCGGCATTTTCGCGCCGATCGCATCGAAGCACTTCAGGCAACAGACTTGCGCTATCCGCGCCGCCGCCAAGTGCTGCTCAAGGAATGGCGGGCGACGCTCGACAAATCGCGCGGTCCATGACGGCTACTGCCAGAAACTGACAGTATGGCATCCTATGTTCGGCAGATCGAAACCCTGAACCTTGGAGAACGGACATGACCACCCCGAATTTCGTCATCCTCTATGTCGACCAGCCGCAGCAGAGCGGCGCCTTCTACAGTGCGCTGCTCGGCCGCGAGCCGGTCGAAAGTTCGCCCACTTTCGTGCTGTTCGTGCTCGATGCGGGTTTTAAGCTCGGCCTCTGGTCGCGCCACACAGTCGAACCGACACCGGCCGCGGCAGGTGGCGGCGCCGAGCTCGTCTTCGCGCTGGATACACCCGACGCGGTCGATGCCGC
Source organism: Mesorhizobium sp. M0047 (assembly GCF_040323315.1). Lineage (NCBI taxonomy): Bacteria > Pseudomonadati > Pseudomonadota > Alphaproteobacteria > Hyphomicrobiales > Phyllobacteriaceae > Mesorhizobium > Mesorhizobium sp. M0047. The sequence goes on from NZ_JAMYUW010000002.1 coordinate 57,216, forward strand.
TCATGCCGACTGGTCGGGGCGCGGGCTGAAGATCCTGCAGACGCCGACCGACATGGATTTCGGCCGCACCTTCGTTGCGCTCGATCCCGATAATCATCGGCTGCGCGTCTGCTGGCTGTCCGACGGGGAACAGGCCAATGGAGGACAGAAATGAGAGCATACTGGATCGCCGTAGCCTCGGCTGAACATGTCAGGCGCGGCCGCCAGGTCGGCTTCATGCAGGTCAACCACGGCAAGGCGTCACCGCTGCGCCGGGTCCGGCCCGGTGATGGCATCGTCTATTATTCGCCGACCACCATTTTCGGCGAAAAGGACGGTTTGCAAGCTTTCACCGCGATCGGCACGGTGCGGGAAGGCGAACCCTATCAGGGCGACATGGGCGGCGGCTTCACGCCGTTCCGTCGCGATGTCGAGTGGGCAAAGGCCGAGGAGACGCCGATCAAGCCGCTGCTCGACAGGCTGGACTTCAGCGCGGGGAAGTCGAATTGGGGCTATCAGCTTCGGTTTGGCCTCTTCCCGATCAGCGCGCATGATTTTTCGCTGATCGCCGAAGCGATGGGCGCCAAAATGGCTGTATCGGCGAACTAGGGCTTGAGCACGTCATAGACCGCTATGCCGGCGGCAAGGTCTTCGAGCGCTGCGCCGACCGATTTGAACAGCGTGATCTCACCAGCGCTCTCGCGGCCTTTCTTCTGGCCGCGTGCGAGTTCATGCAGATCGGCGACAATGGCTTCCGGCTTCAATACGCCGGAGGCGAGCGGCTGGACGATGTCGCCAGCCTCCTTGGTGGCGCCGGCGCGGGTGTCGACAAAGACGCGGGCAAGCGCGATCGCGTCATCATCGCTTTCGCGCATCGTCGGCGTAAAGCCGCCGACTAGGTCGACATGTGTTCCCGGCCGCAACAGTGTGCCCTTGATCAGCGGCGTCGTCGTGATCGTCGCCGACGAGACGATGTCGGCCTGCTGAAGCTCGGCATCGAGATCGGTGGCGGCGCTGGCGGCGAAGCCTTCGGCCCGCAAATCGGCTGCGACCTTCTCGGCATTGGCCGGGGTGCGGTTCCAGATGCGGATGGATTTGATCGGCCGCACGGCGCTATGCGCCTTGGCGAGGAAAGGAGACAGCGCGCCGGCTCCGACCACAAGCAACTGCGAGGCATCGCCGCGGGCGAGATAGGAGGCCGCCAGCGCCGAAGCGCAGGCGGTGCGCCACTGAGTCAGCCGCTGGCCGTCGATCAACGCCTCGGGCTCGCCGGTGGCGCCATTGAGCAGGAGGTAGAGCCCCATCACCGCAGGCTTGCCGACGGCGTTGTTGTCGGGCGAGACGGTGACGATCTTGACGCCGACGTGACCACCAGCCGACGTTCCGACCGCGTTGAAATCGGTCCAGGCCGGCATCAAAAGCAAGGTGGAGGCCGCACCATCGGGCCGCTCGATCGTATGATGATGCCTGACCGGCTGCACCGCACCCTCGCGAAACGCCGTGCGCAGCGTCTCGACCAGTCCGGGAAAGGTCAGCGCGTGGTCAACCTCTGCGGCCGAAATGGTCAGCATGAAAAACTCCGTGGGGACAAAACCGCCGACGGGCGGTTCAAGTGGTCGGCTTCGGCAATGCCGCCCCTTGGGTCGATCCTTGGTCCGGGCCTTTCGCCGCCGCCGGCACGCGGCTGACCGCCTGGCGCAGGTTCTCGGCCTCGATGCCGCGCTGGCGCGCCAGCTTGCGATAGCGGCCCTGCTTGACCCAGGTTGCCACGCTGCCGACGATCATGCCGATGGCGAGGGCCAGGAACAGAAAGATGAACAGCGGCAGCGTCAGCGTCAGCTTCGGATTGCCGGGATTGAACGGATCCAGCGTGAAGGCAACCAGTTCGCGATTGGCAACGGCGAGTGCGATCAGGATGATCGCAAGGGGCACGAAGATCACGATGAGGACGAAGCGATTGAACATGATGTTTTCCGTCGGAAGCTGGCCTCTCCGAGAGGCCGTCTGGCGCAGACGCCCGCCTACTTGCCGCCGTTCAGCCTTTCACGCAGTTCCTTGCCGGTCTTGAAGAACGGCACCCATTTCTCCTCGACCTCGACGGATTCGCCGGTGCGCGGGTTGCGGCCGGTGCGGGCGGGACGGTTTTTCACCGAAAAAGCACCGAAGCCGCGCAACTCGACCCGGTTGCCTTCGGCAAGGGCGTCGGTGATTTCATCGAAGATCGCGCCGACGATGTTTTCGACGTCGCGTAGGAAAAGATGCGGATTGCGCGTGGCAATAATCTGCACAAGTTCGGACTTGATCATGAGACGGATCCCCGTGAAAGCAGTGCGGTCAAAATTATGAGGATGATTTTATTTGCTTTTTTCACTTGCCCCAAGCGGCATCTCAAGGGTGCCAGACGGAAACGAGACCGTCAAGAAACAAGCGGTCGGCGCCGAGTTCATGGATGATGTCGCCGCTGGAGGCCGGCAGGCCGAGCGCGCTGCCGATCGTCTGCGCCATCGCCTTGGAGAATAGGAAGCCGCCCCGCCGTCCGGTGTCTTTCCATTCGACGACCTCGAGTTTGGCATCGACGCCCTTGGTCGCCAGCCAGTTGACGGCTTCGGTCTCGCCGCCGACGGCGTCGATCAGTCCGTTGGCGACACCCTGGCGACCGGTGAAGATCGAGCCGTCGGCAAGTGCCAGCGCCTGTTCGCGGGTCATCTTGCGGCGCTCGGCAACGATGCCGACAAACCAGTCGTAGCTGTCGAGGATGAGCTTGCGGACCATGGCGCGCTCGTCGTCATTGGTCGCCTTGAAGGGAGAGGGCGCAGCTTTCAGCGGCGAGGATTTCACTTCCTCCAGCTTGACGCCGAGCTTGTCCATCAGGCCGCTGACGTCGGGATACTGGATCAGGACGCCGATCGAGCCGACGATCGAGGTCTTGCGGGCAACGATATGATCGGCGGCACTGGCGATCATATAGCCCGCCGATGCGGCGAGCGTGCCGACCTCGGCCACGACAGGTTTGTCGGCCGCCAGCTTGCGCACCTCGTCATAGATCGATTCACCGCCGACCGTGGTGCCGCCAGGCGAATCGATCGACAGGATCACGCCTTTCACCTTCGACGACAGGCGAATGGTTTCCAGCCGCTTGATCAGTTCCTCGTCCTCGGTGATCGTGCCTTCGATCTTGACCTTGGCGATATGGTCGACCACCGAGCCGCCGAAATCGTCGCCATAGAACCAGGCTGAAAGCGCGATCACCCCGAGGGCAACGATGCCGATCGCGGCAACGCGCCAGAATGTCAGCTTGCGCCGCAAGCGGCGGCGGTCGATCAGGTCGTCGGCTCTCGGTGCCATGGTCAGCCTTTCAGTCGGCGGGAGGAGACGCTTTTAGACCATGATCCTCCCATCGGGAAGCAATTCTCTTTTGTGCATGGCGAGACAATTCATTCAGCAGGGGGCGAGATGGCCACCCGCGTCGGCAATCGAGTAGGACGGCTAGACGGGCTCCCACCCCTTTCTGCTCACGTATTTGTGCAGTCGCCCCGAGGCGCGCAGCGCGACCGATGGCGGATATAATTTTACGCCGCGTGTCTGTTTCTGCTATGGAGAACGTGCGGTTGTGCGGATCTCGTTTTCATCTGTACAAGAGCGGCTGTCACATTTTTGCAGTTTTCGTGGGCTTGTGCTTGCTTGAAGGCGCCGGCGTCCCACCTATAGGCGGTGCTCGGGGCGGGCAGGGGTTTAGAAGAAAGCAGTGAATGTTAGCGCGACCGATTGAACCGACCAACGCCGAGATGGAGTTGGCTCCCCCGGCGGACGGCCGGACGCGCGGCGACGCTTTCGACCGCGCGCGGCGTCATTCGCGCCGCGTGCGCGTTCTCAAATTCGCCGTGCCGCTGGCTGCTGCACTGATCGCCATTGCTTTCCCGGTCTATTCCTATCTCGCCGCACCCGTCTCCGTCACGGTCCAGGCGGAAGGCACGGCCTTTTCCAACGGCAAGCTGGTGATGGCCAATCCCAAGCTAAACGGTTTCACCAAGCAGAAGCAGCCCTATTCGATGACCGCGCTGCGGGCCATTCAGGATGTCGGCACGCAAGGCATCATCGAACTGGAAGGCATCGATGCCAAGGTGCCGATCGCGCCTGACAATGTCGCTGCGATCAAGGCTTCGCATGGCACTTACGATCGTGACGGCAACACGATGAACCTGACCAGCGACGTGACGATCACCACAAGCGACGGCATGCAGGCCAATTTCAAATCTGTCTTCCTCGACATGGGCAAAGGCACTATGAAGACGGGAGATCCCGTCGATGTCAGCCGAGGCGGTTCGCGGATAACAGCAGATTCGATGTCGGTCCGGGACAATGGCAAGGTTCTGGTTTTCGAAAGCAAAGTGCGCGTCAATATCGCTTCCGCCGCCTTGAAGACGGCAGAGGGAAACAGCGGAGAAACCAATGCGGCTCAGTAGTTCGACGCGGCTCGCGGCTGCGACTTCAGCGTTGCTGCTGCTCGGACTGGCGCCGTCATTGGCGCAGACCACCAGCCAATCAGGTCTCAAGCTGTCCGGCGACAAACCGATCCAGATCGAAAGCGACAAGCTGGAAGTCCGTCAGGCCGACAGTGTCGCCATCTTCACGGGCAATGTCAGCGTCGTCCAGGGCCCGACATTGATGAAGGCCGGCAAGATGATGGTCTATTACGTCAAGGATTCCAACGCCGGCGGCAAAGGCACGGAAGCGGCCGGCGCGGCGGCGATGACCGGTTCGGCCAACATCGATCACATGGAGATATCCGACAAGGTCTACATCAAGTCGGATGCGCAGGTCGCGACCGGCGATCAAGGCAGCTTCGATATGAAGAGCCAGGTTCTGGTGCTTTCGGGCAAAAAGGTCGTTCTGTCGCAAAACGACAACGTCCTGGTCGGCTGCAAGCTCACTGTGCAGATGAAAAGCGGGCTGGCTCAGGTCGATCCATGCGCTGGTCAACGCGTCCAGATGTCGATCACCCCGCCGCCGAAATCGGGAGCGACGAACCCCTGATGGCCAGCCTGTCGTCGCTGACGGCGCGTCTTCCGGGACGGGCCGCCGGCAAGCTTTCGGCGCCGACCACGGTGACCGTCGATACGGGAAAGTTCAAGGGAACCCTGATCGCCAAGGGTCTGACCAAGAGCTACAAGGGCCGCAAGGTCGTCAGCGGCGTCACCATCGGCGTGCGCGCCGGCGAGGCCGTCGGACTGCTCGGGCCCAACGGCGCCGGCAAGACGACCTGTTTCTACATGGTCACGGGCCTGGTGCCTGTGGATGAAGGCACGATCGAGATCGATGGCTTCGACGTGACCTCGATGCCGATGTACCGTCGCGCCCGCCTCGGCATCGGCTATCTGCCGCAAGAGGCCTCGATCTTCCGCGGCCTCAATGTCGAGCAGAACATCCGCGCCGTGCTGGAAGTGGTCGAAAAAGACCGCAAGGTGCGCGAACGCAATCTCGACGAGTTGCTTGAGGAATTCCACATCAGCCATCTGCGCAAGTCGCCGTCCATGTCGCTCTCCGGCGGCGAGCGGCGGCGCCTGGAAATCGCGCGTGCGCTGGCGACCCGTCCGGCCTACATGCTGCTCGACGAGCCTTTTGCCGGTATCGATCCGATCGCCGTCGCCGATATCCAGCAATTGGTGCGCCACCTGACAGCGCGCGGCATCGGCGTCCTCATCACCGACCACAATGTGCGCGAAACGCTAGGCCTGATCGACCGCGCCTATATCATCCATGCCGGCCAGGTGCTGACCCACGGTCGGGCCGACGAAGTGGTTGCGAACGCCGATGTGCGGCGGCTTTACCTCGGCGAGGGTTTTACGCTCTGAGCGTGAAATTTGTTTCCTGACACGATTTTTTCGCACTCGCGGGGCTTTTTTCCTCGATTTTGAGCCGCGATAACGCTCAGGTAAGTGGGTTTTGCTAGCAATTGCCTTGACAAGCAAAAGCCGGGCCAGTTTCTAATGGCCGGCTGCAAAAATTGTTCTCCGGAAGTCCGGATGCGTAGACGAGGCGTTTGAAACCGAACCATGGCATTGGCGGCCAAACTACAGCTACGACAATCACAGTCGCTGGTGATGACGCCGCAGCTGATGCAGTCGATTCGGCTGCTGCAGTTCACCCATGTCGAACTCGAGCATTTCATCGACGAGGAAATCGAGCGCAACCCGCTGCTTGAGCGCGCCGAGCCGCAGGACGATGCCGCCGGCGAACAGGCGCAGAAGGTCGAGGCGGAGCCGCAGGCCACCACCGAAGGCGACTGGTTCGAAAAGGAAATGCAGTGGAGCGCCGAAGCGATTTCGGACAAGCTCGACACATCCCTGGAAAACCTGTTTCCCGACGACCCGGGAACCAGCGAGCGGCTCGGTCCCGACCTGACGGCGCAATGGAAATCGGCTTCCGGCAATGGCGCGAGTTCCTCATCCGAAGGTTTAGACGCCGGCGACATGGCGGCCGCGGCGATCACGATGCGTGACCATGTCGGCGAACAGGTCGCGCTTGCCTTTGCCGATACGACGGCACGGTCGATCGCCGCCGACCTGGCCGATGGCCTCGACGAGGCCGGTTATCTGCGCGCCGACCTGGCCGAGATCGCCGCCCGTATCGGTACAGACGCCGCCGCAGTGGGGAAGGTACTGGCGGTGTGCCAGACCTTCGAGCCGGCCGGCCTGTTTGCCCGCGACCTTGCCGAATGCCTGTCGCTGCAGCTTGCCGTGCGGGACCGGCTCGATCCGGCGATGACGGCGCTGATCGCCAATCTCGAACTCCTGGCGCGGCGTGATTTCCACGCGCTGAAACGGATCTGCGGCGTCGACGAGGAGGATCTGCTCGACATGCTGGCCGAGATCCGGGCGCTCGATCCCCGGCCCGGTATGGCATTTTCGGGTGGCGCCAGCGATGCGATCGTCGCCGATGTCGAGGTGCGTGCCGCCAATGACGGCAGCTGGACGGTAGAACTCAATGCCGAAACGCTGCCGCGCGTGCTGGTCGATCATATCTATTTCGCCCAGGTCTCGCCGCAGGCGAAGAATCAGGCCGAAAAGGATTTTCTGGCCGAATGCCTGCAAAACGCCAACTGGCTGACACGCAGTCTCGACCAACGGGCGAAGACGATCCTTAAGGTGGCCTCGGAAATCGTGCGTCAGCAGGATGCCTTCCTCGTCCATGGCGTGCGCCAGTTGAAGCCGCTCAACCTACGCACGGTGGCCGATGCCATCGGTATGCACGAATCGACGGTCAGCCGGGTCACCGCCAACAAATACATGCTGACACCGCGCGGCGTGTTCGAACTGCGCTACTTCTTCACCGCCTCGATCGCGGCGTCGGGCGGTGGTGACGCGCATTCCTCGGAAGCTGTGCGTGACCGCATCAAGCAATTGATCGATGAGGAAAAACCCGTCGACGTGCTGTCGGACGATGCGATCGTCGACATGTTGCGGGAGAGTGGCGTCGATATTGCCAGACGGACGGTCGCCAAGTACCGGGAAGGAATGAATATTCCCTCCTCGGTGCAGCGCCGGCGCGAGAAACGGGCAATGGCCAGCGCCGGGCGCTGACGCGGTTCGACTTTCCTCAGGCCAGCACTTCATTGACAAGCCGCGGTGAAGTGGCTAGAAGCCCGCCCGCATGAGACGGGCTAGATGCCTGCATGCGGATGGTCCGTCACGACGTTGGCCTCGGGACGGTCAAAAGGCGGCTTGTGATCAACCGGAAAGTTCGGATTTAAAATCGGCGCGAGTGACGCCGCAAAGCTTGTGCGCACGGATCACGAGTATAAACTCGGGCCAGTTTGAAGCCTGAGCAAGGAAGGTCAGTTTTCAGATGAATCTGCGCATATCGGGAAAACACATGGATATCGGCGATGCGTTCCGCACACGCATCAATGATCGTGTCGGCGAAGCGATCGGCAAATATTTCGATCGTGGCTTTGCCGGTCACGTCACGGTCATCAAATCGGGCTCGCGCTATTCGGCGGATTGCATGATCCGGCTGGATTCCGGCGCTTCGCTGCAGGCTACCGGCGATGCCCAGGATCCGACATTGGCCTTCGAGGCCGCGGCGGATCGTCTGGAGACCCGCCTTAGGCGCTACAAGCGGCGGCTGAAGTCGCACAGTTCGGGTGCCGCAAATGGCGAACCGACCGACATTGCCTACACGGTGATGGCGCCGCTTGCGGACGACGACGAGGAAATTCCGGAGAATTTTGCACCGGCTATCGTCGCCGAATCGACCATGACGCTGAAGACCATGTCGGTGGCGTCGGCGGTCATCGAGCTCGACAACAAGGACAGCCCGGTCTTCGTCTTCCGCAATGCCGGAAACGACCATCTCAACATCGTCTATCGCCGGCCCGATGGAAACATCGGCTGGATCGACCCGTTCACGACCAAGGTCGCACAAGCGTGACGACAAGGGTCGCACGGACGTGACGACCACGGTCGCACTGGGATAAGAGCCGGCCGCACGAGGGGTGGGGACTGGTGACGGCAGGCGAACAAGGGATTTCAAGCATGGATCTGAGCGATCTTATCAACGTTCCGGCGATACTGCCGGCGTTGAAGGCGAACTCCAAGAAGCAGCTGCTGCAACTGCTGTCCGAACGGGCAGCGGCGATTTCCGGCATTCCGGAACGGGAGGTGTTCGACACCATCCTGCAGCGTGAACGTCTGGGCTCGACCGGCGTCGGCAACGGCATCGCCATTCCGCACGGCAAGCTGGCCGGCGTGAAGCGCATCGCGGGAGTTTTCGCGCGGCTGGAGACGCCGGTGGATTTCGAGTCGCTCGACGATCAGCCGGTCGACCTGGTGTTCCTGCTGCTGGCGCCGGAAGGTGCCGGGGCCGATCATCTCAAGGCCTTGTCGCGCATCGCGCGGGTGCTGCGCGACGCCGACACTGTGGCCAAGATCAGGGGTACGCGCGACGCCGCGGCAATTCACGCGCTTTTGTCGGACACCCAGGCCTCACACGCGGCCTGAATTCAGGACGAAACCCTCGCAAGGGCCGCCACGGACGGCCCTGCTCGTTTCGATTGGGATCACCTCAGTGAATGGCGACCGTGGTCAGGTCGTTTTCCATGGCGCCGGCCAGTGCACGGTCACGCGCATCGGAAAGCAGGATCGGCTGACCATTGGCGGCAAACAGCGCCCACAGTTCCATGCCGGGCGCGATTTCGCCGAGGTTGGGGAACCGGCCGAGCAATTCGTCGCTCGAGACCTTTCTGAGATAAGCGACCGAGCCCTCGCCGAGATGCGCGAATTCGCCATTGGTCATGGTGATATTTTCAGTTCTGGTCATTTCAAAGCCTCCTTGGCGCGAGGACGCCGCTCAAGGCCATCCCGCATGAGAGCCATCGGTAAAGATTAGTCTTTCACCGATATATTTATTTTCCGTACCAGCCGTTCGGACTCCGGCCGATCGAGATCGATCGACAAAAGGCCGTTCTTCAGCTCCGCCGCGATCACCCGCATGCCGTCGGCTAGCACGAAACAGCGCTGGAACTGGCGCGCGGCGATGCCGCGATGAAGAAATTCGCGCTCGGTGTCGTCAGTCTGACGGCCTCGCACGACCAACTGGTTTTCCTCCGTTGTGACATCGAGATCGCTTTCGGCGAAACCGGCGACCGCCAATGTGATGCGTAACCTTTCGGTCTTGCCGTCGGCGCCGCTGAGGCGTTCGATGTTGTATGGAGGATAGCTGTCACCGGACTTCGCCAAACGTTCCAGGGTCTTTTCCATGGCGTCGAAACCAAGGAGAAGCGGGCTGGAAAAAGGCGTCATTCGGCTCATGTTACACTGTCCTCTCAAGAGCGACATCAAGTGGAAAAACCCAGATGGCATTTTTCCCGATGGCCTTGATATGGTCCGCCCCGCGACCAAGTTCAAGCCGTCAATAGACCCGCCCAAAAAGACCAGGTCGTGGACTCACAGGAATGATCGGCATGGCGCTTGAAACGGCGAGCAGATGCAGGGAGAAGCGCGCAGGCCGGGATTGTCTTCCCAGGTCGAGCGGTTCGACGTGGCAGCTCGCGGCCGCTTCGGCGTCGTTTGGATGTTTCGATCAGATCCATTCAAAGTCCATGGCCTCGCCAAACAAGGAATTGAAATGCCCCAATCACGCAAGATCATCATCGACACGGATCCCGGCCAGGATGATGCCGTCGCCATTTTGCTGGCGCTCGGCAGCTCCGAGCTGGAGATCGTCGGCATCACCGCCGTTGCCGGCAACGTGCCGCTGAAACTTACCGAAAAGAATGCCCGCAAGATCTGCGAGCTGGCTGGCCGCCCGGATATCAAGGTCTATGCCGGCGCTATCCGACCGCTGATGCGCGAACTGGTCACCGCCGAGGAAGTGCATGGCAAAACCGGTCTCAATGGCCCGCAACTCCCCGAACCGACGATGAAGCTGCAGGACCAGTATGCGGTCGATTTCATCGTCGAGACGCTGATGAAGGAAGAGAGCGGCACGATCACGCTTTGCCCGCTCGGTCCGCTGACCAACATTGCGCTGGCGCTGATCCGCGAGCCGCGCATCGCACCGCGCATCAAGGAAATCGTGCTGATGGGGGGCGGCTTCTTCGAAGGGGGCAACGTCACGCCGGCCGCCGAATTCAACATCTATGTCGATCCGCATGCCGCCGATGTCGTGCTTAAATCCGGCATTCCGATCGTGATGATGCCGCTCGACGTCACCCACAAGGCGCTGACCACCGCCAAGCGCACGCAGACTTTCCGTGCGCTCGGCACAAAGGTCGGCACCGCAACCGCGGAAATGCTGGAATTCTTCGAGCGCTTCGACGAGGAGAAATACGGCACCGATGGCGGACCCCTGCACGACCCCTGCGTCATCGCTTATCTTCTGAAGCCTGAACTCTTCAGGGGTCGCAACTGCAATGTCAGCGTGGAAACCGCCTCGGAACTGACCATGGGCATGACCGTGATCGACTGGTGGGGCGTCACCAAACGGCCGAAGAACGCCATGGTGATGCGCGACATCGACCATGATGGGTTTTTCGCCCTGCTGGTGGAGAGATTGGGGCGGCTTTAGGGCCCTCTTTGCCTTCTCCCCTTATGGGACCCACAAGGGGAGAAGGTGAGGCGGTCCTACTTCGACCGTGAGAACGCCAGCCACAGGCCGCCACCGACCATGAAGCTGCCGCTGATCCTGGACATGAGCTTGATGCGGCTGGCCGATAGCAGGCGTCCGGCGCGGCCGGCGGCCAGCGCATAGGTCGAATCCGACATGGCCGCGAAGATCATGGCGGTGAGGCCCATGACGGCGATCTGGAGCGAATAGTTGCCTTGTGGCGAAATGAACTGCGGAAAGAAGGCGCCGAAGAAAATCAGCGTCTTGGGGTTGCTGAGCGCCACCAGCAGACCCTGCAGGAAGAAGCCCCCGCGCGGCTTCTTGGCGGTCCCGTCAGCGTTCAACTTGCCCTTTGAGCGGAACATCTGGACACCCATCCAGATCAGATAGGCGGCGCCGATCAGCCGCACCCATTCGAACCAGTGGCCCATGCCCGAAATCAGCGTGTTAAGGCCGATGCCGACGATGGCGATCATCACGGCAAGCCCGGCCTGCGTGCCGGCGACATTGGCGAGACCGGCGCGGGTGCCATGGCGGATGCTGTTGGCGATGATCAGCGTGACCGTCGGACCGGGCACCAGGATGATGACGATGCAAGCGACGACATAGGCGGCGTAGAGTTCGAGCGACATGATTTTTCCCTGTTTGTTGGAGCATGATCTTTTCCGAAAACCGGTTCCCACTTTTCGGGATCATGCTCTAGGAATGCCGCCGATGCGGCGCAGCTGAGGATAATCAATGCATGGCAGCGCTGACGGTGCAAGCCGGTGCGCGAAACGCCGCGATGCTGCTCAGGCGCCGGCCTGCCAGGGCATCGTTGCCTCGTAGGCCGCCGCCGCCTTAAGCACGGCGAGATCGCCGCGCGGCCGGCCGATCAACTGCATGCCCATCGGCCGGCCCTTGTCGTCGAAGCCGACCGGCACGTTGACCGCCGGGCAGCCGCCCAGCGTGGCGAACGCCGATACCTGCATCCAGCGGTGGTAGCTGTCCATCGCGCGTCCGGCGACCTCACGGGGCCAATGCGTGCTTACATCGAACGGGAAGACCTGCGCGGTCGGCAGCGCAATGAGATCATAGCGGTCGAAGAGCGACAGCAGCGTTCGATGCCAGGAGGTGCGGATGACGGAGGCGGCGCGGATCTGCGGCGCCGTCAGCCGTATCGCGTTTTCCACTTCCCAGATGGCTTCGGGCTTGAGCAGGCGGCGTTTCGCGGGGTCGTCATAGTGTGTCTTGAGCGCACAGCCGCTGCTGGCTTGCCGCAGCGTCACGAAGGCCTGCCACAACGCTTCGAAATCGAAATCCGGCAGCAGGGGTTCGCTGGGGAAGGACGCATCCGCAAAGCGGCCAAGTGCTGCCTCGCACAGGCTGAGGATGCCGAGTTCGACCGGCAGATAACCGCCGAGGTCACCAAACCAGGCGATGCGGCCGCCAGTCGCTTTTGCTGCAAGCCCTCCGAGGAATGACGTCGGTTTCTCATAGGACAAAGGCGCCTGCGGATGGTAGCCCGCCTGCACATCGAGCAGCAACGCCATGTCGCGAACGCTGCGGCCCATCGGTCCGTCGACGCCCATCTGCGCATGAAAGACCTCGAAGTCCGGTCCGCCGGGAACAAGTCCCTGTGACGGGCGGAAGCCAAAGACATTGTTCCAGGCGGCCGGGTTGCGCAGCGAGCCGCCAAAATCGCTGCCATCGGCGACCGGCACCATGTCGAGCGCCAGCGCCACCGCCGCGCCGCCGCTCGAGCCGCCGGCTGTCAGGGCCGGATCGAAGGCGTTGAGCGTCGGCCCGAACACGGTGTTGTAGGTGTTGGAGCCAAGCCCGAATTCGGGGACGTTGGTCTTGCCGATGATGATGGCGCCGGCGTCGCGGATGCGTTCGACGAAGAAATCGTCGTCTTGCGGCACGAAGTCAGCGAAGATCGGCGAGCCGAAGGAGGTTCTGAGGCCCGTGGTCGAGGCGAGGTCCTTGATGGCGATAGGCAGGCCGAACAGCGCCCCGGTTTCGACACCTGCTTGCCGCCGGGCATCGGCCGCATCGGCTTCGCGCAGGATGTCGCCGCGATCGCGCAAAGAGACGATGGCGTTGACGAGCGGATTGACCGCCTCGATGCGGTCGAGGAATGCCGTGACCACCTCGCGCGCGGAAAGTGTCTTCCGGCGGATCGCGTCGGCGAGCTCGATGGCGGACAGGCGGCAGATGTCACCGGCCGGCGTCACGGCATGCTTTGTCCGAGGGCGCAGCATCTCAACGGGTTTCCTGCAGCGCCTGATCGACATCCTTGGCCAGCGGGATCGCCGGCTGAGCGCCCGGCTTCAGGCAAGCTAGCGAGCCGGCCGCGCCGGCGCGCGCCAGTGCCTGTTCGAGCGTAAGGCCGGACGACAGACCGGCGGCGAAATAGCCGCAGAACGTGTCGCCGGCACCGACCGTGTCGACAGGCGTGATCTTCAGTGCCGGAACGGTCAGGAAGTCGCTTGGCGTCGCCGCCATCACGCCGTCGCCGCCAAGCGTGACGACGATGGTGCGGCCGGTTTTCCCGGCAAAGTCGCGCATGCGCGCCGCCCGGTCGCGGCCTTGCAGTGACAGTGCTTCGCCATAGAGATCGAATTCGGTCTCGTTGGCGACGGCATAGTCCGCCTTGCCGAGAAAGCCGGCTGCTTCGCCCTGGAAGGGTGCTGTGTTGAGCACGGTGACGGCCCCGGCCGCTCTTGCCTGGTCGAGGGCGGCTGCGACGGTCGCCAGCGGAATTTCATGCTGCAGCAGCACGACATCGCCCTGTTTGAAAAAGGCCTTTGAGAGATCGCCGGGCACCACAGACGCGTTGGCGCCCGGTATCACGGCGATGATGTTCTCGCCGTCGTCGCCGACCATGATCAGCGCCGTGCCAGTCGAGGCGTGGGTCTCGGCGACGCCGGACAGGTCGACCTTGCCGTCGCGCAGCAGCGCCAGCGCGTCGGCAGCGAAGCTGTCCTTGCCGACGGCTCCCACCATGCGCACCGAGGCGCCGGCGCGCGCGGCGGCCAGCGCCTGGTTGGCGCCCTTGCCGCCGGGCGCGGTGGTGAAGGCCGAGCCGGCCACCGTCTCGCCGGGGCGCGGCAGGCGGTCGACATTGGCGATAAGGTCGAGGTTTATCGAGCCGATGACGATAATCAAGCAAGGCCTCCTGGCAGTACAAATTCAAAGTGTCGGAGCGTCCTCGTTGGTCCGCGCGGGCGAAGGTCGTTTCCAATCGTGCGCGAAAGCTAACCTGTAAGGCCGCAGCTTGCCAGACCGCGCGAAGGGTCCGCCTCGATTTGATGCGTCATGGCCTATTCACAGCGCACAGTGACCGCTCCCTGATAGTTGCCGGCGGGAAAGATACCGCTCGACTTGGTGGCGGTGAGGTCGACCTGCATGGTGTGAGTGCCGTTGACGACCCGTTGCGGCGCACTTCCGTTGATGTCGACCCCCGAGCCATCGAGGCGGAAGACTGAGGCGAAGGTCACGTTGGTGTCGCCGCCGCTCGGTGCGGACGTGAATGCGGCCGGCGCCGGCGCCGAAACCGAATAGCAGTCCAGCAGATTGAGCAAGGAGCACAGCAGTGAGTTTGCCACGATGGTGGCGCTGGCGCTGGATCCACCCGCCTGTTTGGAGCCCAGTATGCCGATAGCGGGATTTGCGGTCATTGTTCCCGACGTCCCGACCATGATGGTGCAGGTGCCGGTGATCGCCGCTTGCACCGGAAGGCAGAAGCCGGCAAATGCTGCCATCGCAAGCAGCGCACGGTTATTTCTTCTTCTTTTTCTTGCCATCGCCGTTTCCGGTCCTGATGCTCCAGCCTTCGTTTGCCCATCCGGGTGATGCGGCCGCGGGAGCGCTGGCGGCCACGCTCGCCGTCTGGCCGTCGGCGCCAAGGCCCATCTTCAGCAGTTTCAGTTCCAGTTGCAGGCGGTCGACCTCGAGTTCGTAGAGCCGGCTGCAGTCGACGCGCTTCGGCGTACGCCCGATCGGGATCACAACCCGGCCATAGGTGGCAACGCTGTTGTCCGACTGACTGTTACCTCTGATGACGCCGAGATCAACATAGGCGCCGGTGCCGGAGACTGCGGAACGGCAAGTGGTGCCGTCCGCGGCATGGACCTCGTCCTGGCCCTGGGGCAAGGTGACGCCGGGCAGGTTGAAACCGCTCTCGTTCTGGTTGAGGTTGTAGACATCCTCGGCCACCGCAGGCGAGATGCCCGCCGAAGCAGCCGCGAGCGCGACTATCAGGATTTGCGGCGCCCAAAGAACTTTCCGCATATCTGTGCCCTTATCTGCGTCTGTTGATTGGGGAAGGGGATGCTTTCGGTACAGATACGCACTTTACGCTCGGGGGCACCGTCGAAAGGCACGACCACAAGGACAGGACGTGAAGCCTGCGAAGCCAATTGGAAGACTTTCGGAGAGATCCTGGCGTCTACTGGCTGAAAATCCTGATCGTAGACGTGGATTTCGACCCGGATCTTCCGGTCATAGGGATTGGCGGGGAAAATGCGGACAGCGAAGGCGTCACTGAAGCTGTTGACCTCGCCACGCATCGGCGACATCGACTGGGCTTCGGCGGCAATGGGTGCCAATCCGACGGCCAGTGCCGTCGTCAGGATTCGAACATGTTTCAAGGACCCCTCCATCGCTACGGCGTCATTCGCAGCGCAGCGTTACCGTTGCCTGATAGTTGCCGGAGGCGAAGCGGTTGCTGCCACCCTTGGTGCCGGCGAGATTGACCGAGACGAGGTCGGCGCCGGGTGTTCCGATGCTGGTGGCCGAGCCGGTTTCAACGATAGAATGCGTGCCCGCAGCGGAGTAGGTCGGTGTCCAGGTCGTCGACGTTACGTCCGCCGAAGGTACCGTCGTCGTGGTGACCGGATCGACGCTGAGCGACACGCCTCCGGTTGTCGTCAGCGTCACGGTTCCGGCAGAACCGCCGCTGTTGTGAGAGCTGAGTGACTGCAGGTCGGGGCTGACTGTCATCGTGCCATTGGTGGCAATGACAAGCGTGCAGGTTGGCGTGATCGTGCCGTTGAAAATGACATTTTGCGTCGTGGCCAATACGGGTTGGTCAAGACAGGCAAACAGCATTGCTGCGCCGAGGGCGGCGCGAAACCATGTCATCGAGACCTCCTATCAATTCGGATCGCCCGAATTAATAGGGGTCATCATCACTTTGTCGTAGTTAATTTTGAGTTAACTGAAATAAATGCTAAAAACAACAAACAGGAAAACCGGAGGTTGCTCCCGGTTGCAAGAAATAAAATTGACGCGGATATCGCACTTATACTTGGCAATTTATCAGTATCTATATATCTCTCCGGCAAAGCTCGAAAAATCGATATTTCACGACATCTGTCCCGCTTCCCAGCCCAGGATAGCGCGCTTGCGCGTCAATCCCCAGTGATAGCCGGTGAGGTCGCCGGATTTGCCGATAGCGCGGTGGCAGGGAACCACGAAAGAGAGCGGGTTGGCGCCGTTCGCCGCACCGACCGCACGGCTGGCGGATGGCGCACCGATGCTGGCGGCAATCGAGGAATAGGTGCGCGCCTTGCCCATCGGAATCTTGAGCAGCGCCTCCCAGACGCGAACCTGGAAGTCGGTGCCGATCATGACGACATGCAGCGGCTGGTCGGGACGCCACAGCGTCGGGTCGAAGATGCGCGCGGCATAGGGGCCGGTGGCTGCCATGTCCTCGACGTAGATGGCGTTCGGCCAGCGGCTGGACATGTCGGCGAAGGCGGCACGTTCCTCGCCGGGGTCGCTGAAGGCGAGGCCGGCAAGCCCGCGGTCGGTGGCCATGATCAGGGCCGTGCCGAACGGCGAGGAATGGTAGCCGTAGCGGATGGTGAGCCCGGCGCCGCGCGTCTTGTAGTCGCCCGGCGACATCGCCTCGTGGGTGACGAAAAGGTCATGCAGCCGGCCAGGGCCCGACATGCCCAATTCGAACGAGGTTTCAAGCAGCGGCATGCCTGAATCGAGCAGCCTGCGGGCATGATCCAATGTCACCGCCTGCAGGAAGGCCTTGGGCGACAGGCCGGCCCAGCGGGTGAAGAGCTTTTGCAGGCCGGTCGGCGTCTCGCCGACCTCCTCTGCCAGCTCTTCTAGGGAAGGCTGATCGCGATAGTCGAGGCTGATCTTCTCTATGGCGCGGCGCACGATTTCGTAGTCGCTACCTTCAGGCGTGATGTCCTTTTTGAGGACCGCTGTGTGTGTGCTCATGGACTATCTCCTTGAGCCGGAATATCGCCCCTTGGGGCGGTGACCGCCACCCGAAACTTGCCTTCTGGCCGCGCATACCCAGATCGACTCGGATTTTGAGCCAGGAGTCGCTCATGGCTGGCGAAAAAGTAGCTCTCACCGGGGCCAAGGAAACCTTGCTGATTACGCTCTACGCCAAGGCGCTGGAGAGCCGGATGCCGGATTCGCTGCTCGGGGAAAGCGCGCAACGCTTTCCCCGGAGTTGCTTTAGCGCGCCTTGGCTGTGGCCAGCGCGCGTGAAAAGGCAGTGGCAAAGCTTTCTCGGGAGTCCGGGTCCAGGAAAGATCCGATCGGCACGTTCTGGCCTTGGCCTTCCACCGTCATCCTTGTGATGCCGATCTCGGCATGACGGGCGATTGAAAACCGCGTCCAGAACGGATTGAAGCGATGCGCTTCCGATCTACCGGATGGTGCCGTCTTGCGGATGTCGAGGCTGGTGCGCGAAACCGACACTTCCTCGCGTGCACGGGCGGCACGGTAGTTGAGGCGAAAGGCGATGTAGACACCGGCCACGTCGAGGCCGAAGAATCCGAACACCGGCCAGGCGCCGCGCGACAGGAAAAACGCGCCTGTCACCAGCCAGCCGAACAGCAGCGCGCCCATCAGGATGAAGAAGCCTGTCCGGCCCAGCGACCGGTGCGGGGTCAGCAGGGCGCGAAAGAATGGTTCGTCGGCCTGAAACGAGGCGTTTGTGTCGCTCATGGCAGGATATTATAGGAGGGAAATGGCGAGCCCCAAGTCCAAAGATTCTTCCATGTCCAAAAAAGAATTGCTGCCCGGCCGGCGCGAGGGGTCGAACGCCAAGCCGCGCCCGAAGCCGGTGCGGCGCACTTCGCGCTACAGCCCGGCGGAAGTGCACGAGATATTCCGGCGCTTTTCGATCCAGCGGCCGGAGCCGAAGGGTGAGCTCGAACATGTCAATGCGTTCACGCTGCTGGTCGCGGTGGTGCTGTCGGCGCAAGCAACCGACGCCGGTGTCAACAAGGCGACGCGGGCGCTGTTCAGGGCCGCCGATACGCCGCAGAAGATGCTGGCACTGGGCGAAGCCAAGGTCGGCGAGCATATCCGCACCGTCGGGCTCTGGCGCAACAAGGCCAAGAATGTGATTGCGCTGTCGCAGGCGTTGATCCGCGACCATGGCGGCGAGGTGCCCAACGAGCGCGATGAATTGGTCAAGCTGCCCGGCGTCGGGCGCAAGACCGCCAATGTCGTGCTCAACATGGCCTTCGGCCAGCACACGATGGCGGTCGACACCCATATTTTACGCCTCGGCAACCGGCTCGGGCTGGCCCCTGGCAATACGCCGGAACAGGTCGAGCAGGGGCTGCTCAAGATCATCCCGGACGAATATATGCGGCACGCGCATCACTGGCTGATCCTGCATGGCCGCTATGTCTGCAAGGCGCGCAAGCCGGATTGCCCAGCCTGCATCATCGCCGACATCTGCAAGGCAGAGGTAAAGACGACCGATGTGCCGGCACCGCTGGTCGAACTCGCGCCGCTCGCATTAACGGCATAACTCCCCAAACGGCGATTCTAATAGCCGTAGCCGCGCGCCATCGCCGCCGCGAAGACCGGGATGAGCAGGAAGATGAAGGCCTCGGCGCGGATGTAGCTCTTCACGGACACAAGCTCGGCCGCCGGCACCTGGAACGAGGGACTGGCGCTCGCCTGTCTGTTCCAGGAAACAAAGCGGATCGTCGGGATGATCGACAACAGGCCGACGACGGCAAACGCCGTCATCTTGGCCCAGAACACCCAGTTGTAAACGTAGAATTCCCAGCCCTTGAGGCCATAGAACACACGGCCGATGCCGACGACGATGATAAGCACGGCGATGATGCCATAGTGGCGGTCGATGCCTGCGAGCCGCTTGAGCGTCGCGGCGGCCAGATCGCCACGGGTCAGTACGAATTCGGCGCCGATGATCCCCGCCAGCGAAAACACCAGCACATGATGGGCAATGGCAAGCACAAGATCGGTGGTGTCCATGCTCTATCCCTTGGTTTGACGGCACCGCCGCGCCTAAAAGGGGAGGCGTCGGCAGGTGCTGAATCAGCCTGCGGTCAAAGTAACACCGTCGCGCGAAAATCCCAGCAGCGGCGCGTGGATGATGGCCCGTATCGCCCCTGGCCCTTGCACCGCGCCGGCTATTTGCTAAGCGCTGACTATCCGTGCGAGACAGATCTCATGAACAATCCACAAGCGACCAGCGCTCCGGTCATCGAGACGAAGCGAACCATCCTGCGAGCGCACCGGCTGGGCGATTTCGACACCTATGCCGCGATGTGGACCGAGCCCGTCGTCACCCGTTTCATCGGAGGCAAGCCGCGCACGCGCGAAGAGAGCTGGATGCGCTTCCTGCGTCACGCCGGCCTGTGGTCGTTGCTCGGCTACGGTTTCTGGGCAATCGAGGAGAAGGCGACGGGCCGTTTCATCGGCGAGGCCGGCTTTCACGATCTGAAGCGCGATATGGAGCCGTCCATCGAAGGCATTCCCGAGGCCGGCTGGGCGCTGGTTCCGACTGTTCACGGAGCAGGCTTCGCCACCGAGGTGGCAGGCCGCGTGCTGGCATGGGGCGAAGAGGCGTTCGGGCGGGCGAAGACCGTCTGCATCATCGATCCGGAGAACGCCGCTTCGCTGAGGGTTGCGGCAAAGTGCGGCTACCGGGAAGTGGTGCAGACCACTTACCATAACGCCCCGACCATCCTGCTGGCGCGGTGACCTTAGCGTCAGAGTCAGACCTCAGGTCGAATCGACCTGAGGTCTGAATCTGACGCTAAAGGGATAGAGCATGATGTCGCCCGAAAAACCGCTTCGCACTTTTCGGCATCATGCTCTCGGCGGCGTCATCGACTGGACATACCCGGTCTGCTAGCATCGATCATAGTGCGAAGGGGGATGATCGATGCGTGCATTCAAGACGATAGCCATGGTGTTTTTCTGGGCGGGGTTTGTTCTCGTGCTGACATTGCGGTTGGCCGCTGCCGACGCGACGGTGCCGACGGCCGATATCAAGGGCGCCGCCGACAACCATCTCGCCAAGCGCTACGAGGGCTCATTCATCGTCTCTTATGAGAAACTAGCCTTCACCGATTTCAGCGTGCCGCTGTCGCCACTTAAGCCGAGCGCCGACCCGGACGCGCGTGATGCGATGAACAATCGTGTCTTCGCACCTGACAAGAAGGCCGAGGTCGAAGGCGCCCTGACCCGCATTGCCTATGTGCTGCCGGCCGAGCGCTCGCCGCTCGAAGTGTTGCGCAACTATCAGGATGTGATTGCAGCAGCTGGCGGCGAAATCCTGTTCGAATGCAAGAAGGAGGAATGCGGCGGCGCTGCCGACCGTTCGTCGAGTGGCGGCGGTGGCGATATGAGCCTGACGATGTATTCCTTTCATGAGAGCGATCTGAAGGATGCAGCCTTCTCCAATGGCGCCTGCGCACTGACCTCCGGCATCAATGACCAGCGTTATTTCTCGGCCAAGGTGCCGCAGGAAGGCGGCGACGCCTATGTGACCGTGCAGACCTATTCGATGACCGGCGATCTCTACTGCAAGGAGCTCAACGGCCGCACCATGGCGATTGTCCAGGTGCTGGAACCCAAGGCACGCGACAAGAAGATGGTGGTCATCGAGGCGGCCAAGATGGCGGATTCCCTTTCCGCCACCGGCAGCATTTCGCTCTACGGCATCTTCTTCGACACCGACAAGGCCGACATCAAGCCGGAGTCGGAACCAACACTGAAGGAAATTTCGACGCTGCTGGCCAACGAGCCGAAGATGGCCGTGATCGTCGTCGGCCACACCGACAACCAGGGCGCCTTCGACTACAATCTCGACCTCTCGTCGCGACGGGCACAAGCGGTCAAGGCAGCGCTAGTGGCGAAATACGGCATCGACGGGGCGCGGCTCACCGCGGCCGGCGCCGGCATGATGGCGCCTGTCGCCAGCAATGATGACGACGCGGGCCGCGCCAAGAACCGCCGAGTGGTTCTGGTCAAGTTGAACTGAGCGAGCCTTACCAACGAGAAACGCGTTCTACGACAGCGCGTCCGCCGCGAGGCTCGCCTGCTCGAGCATGGAGGCGTCCGCGCGAAGGCGCGGGTGGCGCGGGCGGCGGCCGACAAGTGAGGCTCGGAGCTCTTTGCTCGGGGCCTGATTGATCTTGCTCTAGGCCTGATCGACCGCCACGGGCTGGGGGACCTTCAAGGTTTTCACCAGCGTCGAAAGGTCGGGTTCATCGATGAGCATGGCTGCGTCGGCCGGCGTCAGCCAGGCCCGCTGGCGTCGTTTTGCTTCCTGCCAGTCGCCCAGTTCCTCGGTCACTTCAAGCAGGTAGACGATGACGTCGACGCGGACAAAGCGGTTGGCCAGCCGCTTCCAGTAGGAATAGATGCCCGCCGGCTGCTTCAGCGTCTTGCCGAGCACGCCAGCTTCCTCCTGCGCCTCGATGGTCGCCGCCTTGCGTCCGTTCTTGCCTTTCATAGGCCATCCCTTGGGGACGATGAAGCGCCTGGTGGTTCGCGACGTGACTAGCATGACCTCGATATCGCCTCGCGCGTTCAGCCGAAAGGGAATAGCCGCCACCTGGCGGATCCTGTCGCCCTTCTTTGCCTTGCGGACGGCCTTTTTCTTGGGGGCTGCCATTCGTCATCCAGTCGATGCAATGCCGCATAGCCGCGACCAGGCATCGTTGCAAACCAAACATTTCGCTTGTGCCGCAGGGCACTCCGAATACATAAGTCGGCTAAATAAACGAAAAACGACTGGATGTCAGCGGCAATTGCGCACCGCGGTGGTGCCGATTATCTGCGTCTGGCAGCTTGGATTGAGTTGCTGCACCATCGGTGGCGGTTGCTGAACGATCTGGCGGTCCTGGGCGCGATACTGCTGCTGTTGCTGCTGGAATTGTTGGCGCTGTATCCTGTTTTCCAGAATTTGCAGGTCGTTCTGCCGAATCAACGCGTTGTCGCCGGCGGCGGAATCGATGGCTTGCGCGAAAGTGGGCAGGCAAGCGCCCACCAGCATTGCCGTGGCCAGCATTGCCGACCTGAAAATCATTGATGGTCGAAGTGCTAACATCCATTCATTCCCGCGCAAAAATCCTCGCCTTAATATAGGGCATCTGCCCGGCCGTGCCATATCCAGGCGCCGTTCCAAGCGACATCGGCTTGTCGACCGTTGGGTGACCCCGCTCGGTGGCGGAGAATCTGCCCGGCAACCCCGCATTGCACTTGACGGAGGCCGTCGATTCGCCGCTCTATCGGGTCGGCGTCAGCCTTGTGCTGGATGCGTCAATGGTGGCCGTCGGGTATGATGGCGCCTTCGGCGAAACGGTTAAACAGAACGCGATCAGCGCGTCTCTCAAGGTCAGCTTCTGGCCCGAGGCGGAGCCGGGCGGGAGGACTTGATGAGGAAGTACGCGTATCTCATGGCGATGCTGGGTGTTGCCTGTGCCATCGGCGTGCCGGCCGCGGCGGCGCAGACCAAGGGCGACAAGGTGGCGGCGCCGCCCGCCGCCGATGCGCCGCAGTTGCCTGGTGGAGCGTCCGCCCTGTCCGAAACCCATGGCGACTGGACCGTCAATTGCCAGATATCAGGCACGACCAAGATCTGCAGTCTGTCGCATCAGCAATTCAACAAGCAAACCAACCAGCGCCTGCTGGCGATCGAGCTGTCGAGCAAGACCGGCGAGGACGCCACGGGAACGCTTGCACTGCCGTTCGGGCTGGCGTTGGCCAAGGGGGTCAGTCTGTCCATCGACGACCAGAAGCTGGACGGCACCCTGGCATTCAACACCTGCCAGGTCGTCGGATGTCTGGTACCGGTGGCGCTCGATGCGACGGTCACGCCGCTGCTGAAGTCAGGCACCACACTGAAGATCGATGCCTTCGCGGCCGACACCGGACAGGCGGTGAGCTTTTCCATTCCGCTCAACGGCTTCGCCGGCGCGCTTGCCCGAACCGCGGAGCTTTTGACCAATTGACCGCAAAGGTCATGTGGAGCCGCAGGACCTGAAGCGCGGCGCTTGAAGGCGGTGCGTCGCCGCAGCAGAACGCAGTGGCCGGACGTCTTCGCGTCGGCTCAAACGACGATCGTTTTCAGCCTTTCGGCGATCAGGGCGGCGAGCCGCGCCGCCACTTCGTCCTTGCTCATCTCGGGCCATTCCTCGACGCCGGACTTCGATACGATCCGCACCCGATTGCGATCGCCGCCCATCACGCCTGAAGGGCCAACGCCGCTGGACTGCGACACGTCGTTGGCAACGATGAAATCGGCACCTTTCTTCCGCAGCTTGGCCTCGGCGTTGCGCAAGAGATCCTGTGTCTCGGCGGCGAAGCCGATCACAAGGCCGGGTCGCTGGCTGTGATGCCCAATCCCGGCGAGAATGTCGGGGTTCTCGATCATGCGCAGCACCGGCGGCCCTTCGCCCGCAACCTTCTTGATCTTCTCACCGGCCGAATTTTCGCTGCGCCAGTCGGCAACCGCGGCGACGAACACCGCCGCGTCGGCGGGCAGGAGTTGTTCGACCGCATCGCGCATCTCTTGCGCTCGTTCGACATGGATGGTCTTGACACCGGCGGGATCGGCAATGCCGACCGGGCCGGAGACGAGACGGACATCGGCGCCGAGTCTCGCCAGTGCCGCGGCGATGGCATGGCCCTGCTTGCCGGAGGAACGGTTGGCGATATAGCGCACCGGGTCGATAGGCTCATGCGTCGGGCCGGAGGTGACGATGATCTTGCGCCCCGACAGCGGCTTGGGGCCGACATCGAGCAGCGCCTCGATGGCGGCGACGATCTCCAGCGGCTCGGCCATGCGGCCTTCGCCCGCCTCGTTGCTTTCGGCCATCTCGCCCTTGGCCGGGCCGACGAAGGCAATGCCGTCCTTCTGCAGCGTCGCTCGGTTGCGGCGGGTGGCCGGATGCGCCCACATCCTGGGGTTCATGGCAGGCGCCATCAACACAGGCTTGTCGGTGGCGATGAGCACGGTGGAGGCAAGATCGTTGGCGTGGCCATTGGCAAGCTTGGCCATAAGGTCGGCGGTGGCGGGAGCCACCACCAGCAGATCGGCCTCGCGCGACAGCCTGATATGACCGACATCGTGCTCGTCCTGGCGGTCGAACAGGTCGGCGAAGACATGATCGGCGGAGAGCGCGCCGACCGACAGCGTGGTAACGAATTCCTGTGCAGCGGATGTCATAACCACCCGAACCGCAGCCCCACGCTCGCGCAGCCGACGTATCAGATCGAGCGCCTTATAGGCGGCGATGCCGCCGCCGATGATGAGCAGGATGCGCTTGCCGGAGAGACCGTGCTGCAGCCTCTTGCCTGCCGGTGCGTTAGCGGGGACCGCCGCTCCGTGCGCAATGGTCAGTTCGCGCAGCGTCTTCTCGATCTGGTCGATGCGACCCACCGGGCCGATCTGCCCATCAACGGCGGCACGGATCATCACCCGTGCCTGTTCTTCCATGGAGCGATCGTTCTCCGCCGCCAGCCGGCGCAGCAGCCCCTTGACCTCATCGTCTAGGTTGCGGATCGTGATGCTGGCCATGTGATTGCACTCGGCTGAGATGGGCGAATGCAATGATAGCAATGCAATCAAATTGGCGCAAATTGCAGCCTCGGAGTCCGAAGCGACTAAGTACTAGACGATCTTCCAAGCGATATAGACCAGCGCCAGCGCGATCACCCACAGCGCCAGACGGCCGGAGCGGCTGTAATGCGCCTCGGCCTTGCCGATGGCGCGCGCGGTGGTCTCGTCGAAGCGCAGGCCGTGCTCGGCCATCAGATCGATCTCGCGCGACAGGCGATCGGTGCGCGCCGCAAGCTCGGGCGCCTGGCGGGCGAGCGTCAGCAGCGCCTTGGCGCCGTCGCGCGCATCGAGCATCATGCCGCGCGGCCCGAGGTTACCGGCGATCCAGCCGCTTACCACCGGTTCGGCCGTCTTCCACATGTTGAAGGCCGGGTCGAGCGTGCGCGCGACACCTTCGACCACCACCATGGTCTTCTGCAGCAGGATCAGTTCCGGCCGCGTCGCCATGTCGAAGAGTTCGGTCACCTCGAATAGCAGCGTCAAAAGCTTGGCCATCGAAATGGTCTCGGCCGGCTGGCCATGGATCGGCTCACCGATCGCCCGGATCGCTTGCGCGAAGGCCGCGACATTGTGCTGGCGCGGCACGTAGCCGGCCTCGAAATGCACCTCGGCGACGCGCAGATAGTCGCGCACGATGAAGCCGTAGAGGATTTCGGCGAGGAACCGGCGCTCCTTCTTGCCGAGGCGTCCGGCAATGCCGAGATCGACGGCGACGATGGTGCCGTTTGCCTCGACGAAGAGGTTGCCCGGATGCATGTCGGCATGGAAGAAGCCGTCACGCAACGTGTGGCGCAGGAACGACTGGATGAGGTTGGCGGCGATCGCCTTCAGGTCATGGCCGGCGGCTTCGAGGCCAGCAATGTCGTTCATCTTGACGCCGTCGACCCATTCCATCGTCAGCACATCGCGGCCGGTGCGCTCCCAGTCGACAGATGGCACACGAAAGCCGGGGTCCTTCCTGGTGCTTTCGCCGAGCTCGGAAAGCGCGGCCGCCTCGAGGCGAAGATCCATCTCGATCTTGGTGGTCTGCGCCAGCGTCTCGGTGACCTCGACCGGCCGCAGGCGACGGGATGACGGGATGTATTTTTCCTGCAGGCGGGCGGCGAGGAAATAGCTTTCGAGATCCTGGAAGAAGCGGCGGCGCACGCCCGGCCGAATCACCTTGACCGCCACCTTGGTGGTAACGCCGTCATGGACCGCGTCGGCGGCATGGACCTGGGCGATGGAGGCGGCAGCGACCGGATCACCAAACTGCGAATAGAGATCGCCGATCTTGCGCCCGAGCGAAGCCTCGATAGCCGCGATAGCCTCGACCTTCGGGAAGGTGTGCATCTTGTCCTGCAACATGGCGAGATCGAGCGCCATGTCGTTGCCGACAACGTCGGGCCGTGTCGCCAGGAACTGGCCGAGCTTGACATAGGACGGTCCGAGCCGGACGACCGCCTTGGCCAGCCGGTCGCTGCGCTCATAGGCAAGCGCGCGTCGGCGGGTGAACAGCCGCGCCAGCCGCCAGCCGAATCTCGGCAGGCCGGACAGTTCGTCGCCCGGCAAGGCGGCAACGACGCCCTCGCGCATAAGCACCCAGCCGGCGCGCATAAGCCGAAATCCAGCGCTGGCGGTGCTCATGGCCGCGCTCGTTCTGCCGGCTCTTCGAACCGGCATAGCGCATGTCGAATGTGAAAAATGCGCCCCGGCCTCAAAGCTTCCAGCCCGAATGAAGCGCGGCAATACCGCCGGAATAGTTGCGGAAGGAAACGCGATCGAAGCCGGCGCGGGAAATCATCGTCGCGAAATTCTGCTGGTTGGGAAATCTGGCGATCGATTCGACCAGATAGGAATAGGGCTCGCCGTCGCCGGTCACCATCCTGCCGATCTTCGGAATGGCGTTGAATGACCAAGCTTCGTAGACCTTGTCGAGCAGCGGCATCTCGACTTCGGAAAATTCAAGGCACAGGAATCGCCCGCCCGGCTTCAACACCCGAAACGCTTCGCTGAGCGCGACATCGATGCGCGGCACGTTGCGAATGCCGAAAGCGATGGTGTAGGCGTCGAATGAGGCGTCAGGGAAGGGCAGTTCCTCGGCATTGGCCTCGACGAAATCGGTGTTGCCGGACAGGCCTTTCTTTTCGGCGCGATCGCGGCCGACGGCCAGCATCGAGCCATTGATGTCGAGCACCGTGACATGGGCATTGCCGTGGCTGGCATCGACGATGCGAAAGGCGATGTCGCCGGTGCCGCCGGCAACGTCGAGCACGCGCCAGCCGATCCTTTTTGGAGGATTGAGCCATGTCACCATGGCATCCTTCCACAGCCGGTGCAGGCCGGCCGACATCAGATCGTTCATCAGGTCGTAGCGGTTGGCGACCTTGTGGAAAACATCGTTGACCAGAGACTGCTTGTCGCCAGCTCCTACACGCTTGAAACCATAGGAAGTTTCCATGCCGCCCGTGGCCGTGGTTCTCTCAACTGACATTTTTTTGATCCGTCATAAAACCGGCGGGACCATAGCCGATCGATAGTGTGGGCGCTATTGTTTAAGGCGCGGTGTTCAGCCGCGCTTCCAGGTGGCGGTTTTCGAGACCTGGACTGACCGACGGGATGATTGAATGCCTTTGAAAGCGGAACTGCACTGCCACATCGAAGGGGCAGCGTCGCCAGAGCTAGTCATCCGCCAAGCGCAGAAATACGGCAAGGACACCTCGCCCTATATCCAGAACGGTTCGTTCGTCTGGCACGATTTCACGTCCTTCCTCGCCGCTTACGACTTTTCGTCCGATCTGTTCCGGACCGAGGAGGACTATGCGCGGCTGGCCGATCATTATCTGACCAGCCTTGCCCGCGACGGGGCTATCTATTCCGAGATATTCACCTCGCCGGACCATGCAAGGAAGGCCGGGCTTTCGCCCAAGGCCTATACCGACGCGCTTGGCGAAGGCATGGCGCGTGCCAAGGCAAAGACCGGCATCGAGGGCCGCATGATCGTCACCGGCGTGCGCCATGTCGGCGTCGAGTCGATCGAGCAGGCGGCGCGTTTCGCGGCGCGCTGCGAGCACCCGCTGGTCACCGGTTTCGGCGTTGCCGGAGATGAGCGCATCGGCGAGATGGATGACTATGTCAGGGCTTTCGAGATCGCGCGCGAGGCTGGGCTCGGCATCACTATCCATGCCGGCGAACTGACGGGCTGGGAGACCGTCCAGGCGGCGCTCGATCACATCCGTCCCTCTCGCATCGGCCATGGCGTGCGTGCCATCGAGAATCCGGATCTTGTCCGGCGCATTGCCGACGAGGGCGTCGTGCTCGAATGCTGCCCCGGCTCCAACGTCGCGCTCAAGGTGTTCGACAGTTTTGCCGACCATCCGTTTCCGGCGCTGCAGGCGGCCGGCTGCAAGGTGACACTCAATTCCGACGATCCGCCCTATTTCTGGACCTCGCTGAAGCGCGAATACGACATCGCGGCCGAGCATTTCGCGATGAACGAAAAGGCGCTGGTCGCCGTTACCCGGACCGCCATCGAAGCTGCTTTCGTCGACAAAAAAACCAAGTCAGCACTTCTTGCCCGGTTAAACAGCGCGGCACGCTGATTTCTGCCGACAAAACTGTGGTCGGGTTGGGCCAGGCGGTTCCTTGGCCGCCGCATTGTCGCTAGGGTTCGCTCAAGCAGCTTGAAGCGCGGCGCGTCTCATAAGGACCATGCGCGCACTTTCGGGCGCAGCATCAGGAGAACACCATGCAGGGCGTCACCGTCATCGATCATCCGCTTGTCCAGCACAAGCTGACAATCATGCGCAAGAAGGAGACCTCGACGGCCGGCTTCCGCCGGCTGCTGCGCGAAATCTCGCTGCTGCTTGGCTACGAGGTCACCCGCAACCTCGAACTGACGACGACGACGATCGAAACGCCGATGGAAACGATGGAGGCGCCGACGCTGGAGGGCAAGAAGCTGGTCTTCGCCTCGGTGCTGCGCGCCGGCAACGGCTTGCTGGAAGGCCTGCTCGACCTGGTGCCGGCGGCCCGCGTCGCCCATGTCGGTCTCTATCGCGATCACGAAACGCTGGAAGCGGTGGAATATTTCTTCAAGGCGCCGAGCGACCTCGCCGACCGTTTGGTGATCGTCGTCGATCCGATGCTGGCAACCGCCAATTCGGCGATCGCGGCGATCGACAAGCTGAAGGAGCGCGGCGCCACCAACATCCGCTTCCTTTGCCTGCTGGCGGCGCCCGAAGGCATCGAGCGCTTCACCAAGGCGCATCCTGACGTTCCCGTCTTCACGGCTTCCATCGACCGCCAGCTCAACGAGAAGGGCTACATCATGCCCGGCCTCGGCGATGCTGGCGACCGCATGTACGGGACCAAGTAGTACCAGGGCAACTTGCCTGGTACGATTTACCGAATGTTTACGCAAAGGCGCGGTTTTGGCGACCGTTAAAGCGGCAAAAACCATCCGGGCTTAAGGATCGGCTCTCACTACAGCGCCACGCGTTCATTCGGTGCGCAAAGGACGCCGTAGCACTTTTGATTTGTGCATGATCCTTTCCGAAAATCGACCCCGATTTTCGGGGTCATGCGGCGAGGCCGATCCATGCTGCGCAAACTTCTCATCCTTGGCGTTTTCGCCGGCACGTCGGCATCGATACCGATTGTGTATCAGTCGAATCCGCAACTCGTTGAAAGCCTGCTGAGATCGGCGGCACCGGGCAAACAAACGGTCGAAACCCAGCCTGACGTCAATTTGGCTTCGGTGCCCGACAAGCCGGCGGCGCCGCTGCCGATGGGCCGCAGGGTGGTCGTTGCGGCAGACGATCGCGGACACTTCTCGTCGGCCTTCAAGCTCAACGGACGTCAGATCGATGGCATGATCGACACCGGCGCCACGCTGGTCGCCATCAACATTTCGACGGCGCGCAGGATCGGCCTGTCGCTGAACCCTTCCGAGTTCACTCACGAGGTCAGCACCGCCAACGGCACCATCAAGGCAGCCGTGGCAGTGATCGACCGCCTGCAGATCGGCAGCATCACCGTCAACGACGTCCAGACCATCGTGCTCGACGACAAGGCGCTGCGCACCAACCTGATCGGCATGAGCTTCCTCAACCGGCTCGACAAATACCAGGTCGAGAACGGCACGCTGCTGCTTGTTCAGTAATTAGCCGCGCGGCAGAATCCGGCGGATGACCGACTTGTCGGCCGCTGGCTTCGAGGCCCCGATCGCGTAGGCCGAAAGCACGGCTGCCGCCGCAGTCTCCGCATCCGACATCGTGCGGGCATGGACCAGAGCCAAGGGCTCGCCGAGCCTGATCTCCGCTCCGACAGGCAACAGCCTGGTGATGCCGACCGCAGGGTCGACCTTGTCGTCCGGCCGCGTGCGTCCGCCGCCCAGGGCAACCACGGCGAGCCCGATGTCGCGGGTGGCAATGCCGGTGACGAAGCCGTTCGCGGTCGCCTTGACGGCAAATTCGGTCGCAGCCGGAGCGAGGTATTTTTCGGGCTTCTCGATGAAATCGGCGGGGCCGCCGAGCGCGGCCACCATGCGCGCGAACGTGGCGGCGGCACGGCCGCTGGCGAGCGTCTCGGTGGCGCGCCGCATGCCATCCTGGTTGGACGACACCAGTCCCGTCGACTGCAGCATTTCGGCGGCCAGCGCCAGCGTCACGTCCTCCAGCCGATGGTCACGAAACCGGCCGGTGAGGAAATCGACGGCATTGCGCACCTCGACGGCGTTGCCGGCGGCCGAGGCCAGCGGCTCGTTCATGCCGGTGATCAATGCCGAGGCCTTCAGCCCGGCACCATTGGCGATCTCGACCAGACTGTTGGCCAGAGCCGTCGCGTCGCGCGACTTTTCCATGAAGGCGCCGTTGCCGACCTTGACATCGAGCACCAGCGACTGCAGCCCGGCCGCCAGCTTCTTCGACAGGATCGAAGCGGTGATCAAGGGCACTGATTCGACCGTGCCGGTGACATCGCGGATCGCATAGAGCCGGCCGTCGGCGGGTGCGAGGTCGGCGGTCTGGCCGATGATGGCGCAGCCGGTTTCAAGCACCGCCTTGCGAAACATTGCGATGTCAGGCTGGCTGACATAGCCTGGGATCGCGTCCATCTTGTCCAGCGTGCCGCCGGTGTGGCCAAGGCCACGGCCCGATATCATCGGCACATAAGCGCCGCACGCGGCGACGATCGGCGCCAGCATCAGCGAGACATTGTCGCCAACGCCGCCTGTCGAATGCTTGTCGGTAACCGGGCCGGGCAGGTCCGACCAGTCGAGCACATCGCCGGAATCGCGCATGGCGAGCGTCAGAGCGACCGCTTCGTCTCGGTTCATGCCGTTGAAGAACACCGCCATGGCGAAGGCGCCGACCTGGCCGTCCGAAACGGCGCCTGATGTCACCCCTTCGACGAAGCCGGCGATCTCCTGCTCCGACAGCCTCAGGCCATCGCGCTTGCGGCGGATGATTTCCTGCGGAAGCATCAGCTCTCCAGCAGTCCGTCGCGGAACACGCGCTGCAGGATCGTTGCCAGCCGCGCGCCTCCAACCGGTGCCATGTCCTTGGTCTCCTGATGCGAAAGCTCGGCCCCGGTCATGCCGGCTGCCAGGTTGGTGATGACCGAGCAGGCGGCGACGCGCAGCCCGAGAAAGCGGGCGAGAATGACCTCCGGTACGGTCGACATGCCGACCGCGTTGGCGCCCATGATGCGCGCCATCCGGATCTCGGCCGGTGTTTCGAAGCACGGGCCGGAGAACCACATGTAGACGCCCGTGTGCAATGCGGTGCCGGTCGCCTTCGCCGCGTGTTCGAGCGCCCTGCGGATGCCGGCATCATAAGCTTCGGTAAGACCAACGAAGCGGCGGTCGCTGGGTTCGCCGATCAGCGGATTGCTGCCCGAGAAATTGATGTGGTCCGATATCAGCATCACCGATCCCGGCGGCATTTCCGGATCGACCGAGCCGGCGGCATTGGTGAGGATCAGTTTCGTGATGCCGATGCCGGCAAGCACTTCCAGCACCGGCCGCATCGCTGCCGCGTTGCCGTGCTCGTAATAGTGGGCGCGGCCGGACAGCATCAGCACCGGCACGCCGGCAAACAGCCCCGCCACCACTTCGCCGGCATGGCCGGTCACGCCGCTTCGGGGAAAACCCGGCAGCTTGCCATAGGAGATGCGGATCGGATCCTCGATCTGATCGACCAGCCCGCCCAGGCCCGAACCCAGCACAAGCGCCGTCAACGGCGCCAGGCCGTCCAGTCTTTCGATGAGATGATCCAGCGCCTTTTCCGTCATCACAGCCGCCTCTTCATTTCAAAATGTCGCCCCGGAAGCCGTAAGGCAGCATGTCGCCCATGGTCACGGTCTCGGCCACGCCGGCATCGTCGCAGAGATAGAGCTTGGTTTCGGGCTGGCAGAATTCGGCCAGCCGCTGTCGGCAGCCGCCGCAGGGCGAGCATTTGGCCATCCGCTCGGCGATGACGGCGATTTCCACGATCTTGCCGCGGCCGCCCATGATGTAGTGGCCGAGCGCGGTGGTCTCCGCGCACCAGCCTTCCGGATAGGAGGCGACCTCGATATTGGCACCGGCAAAGACGCGACCGTCCTCGGTGCGCAAGGCAGCGCCCACGGGAAACTTCGAATAGGGCGCGTAGGCCTTGGCCATGGCGGTCTTGGCGGCCTCGAACAGATCATGCGACATTCAGGTGTTCTCTCCGAGGATCATGTCCAAAACCCGGCGCTTGCGCCGAGCGGCGTTTCGACCTTAGCGTTCCTTGACGTAGGGGACGCCGCCGGCGCGCGGCGGGATCGCCTTGCCGATGAAGCCGGCGAGCAGGATGACGGTGAGGATGTAGGGCAGCGCTTGCATGAACTGCACCGGCACCTTGCCGATGATGGGCAGCGGCGAGCCTTGCAGGCGGATCGACAGCGCGTCGAGGAAGCCGAACAGCAAGCAAGCGAACATGGCGTTGACCGGCTTCCACTTGGCGAAGATCAGGGCTGCCAGCGCGATATAGCCCTTGCCGGCGGTCATATCCTTCACGAAGCCGCCATTTTGCACCATCGACAGATAGGCGCCGGCAATGCCCGTGAGGATGCCGGTGCAGATCAGCGCCCGGTAGCGCAGCCAGGCGACCGAAATTCCGGCGGTGTCGACGGCGGCCGGGTTCTCGCCGACGGCGCGCAGGCGCAGGCCGAAGCGGGTGCGAAACAGCACCCACCAGGTAAACGGCACCATCAGGAAGGCGAGATAGACCAGGATCGAGTGGCCCGACAGTAGCTCGGCATAGATCGGTCCGATGATCGGCACCTCGTGGATGGCATCGGCGCCGGGCCAGATGATGGCTTCGAAGCGTTCGCCCGGTTGCAGCGCCGGCGTGCGCCCGCCCTGCTGGAACCAGGCCTGGCCGAGAATGATGGTCGAACCAGCCGCGATGAAATTGATTGCTACGCCGGAGACGATCTGGTTGCCGCGATGGGTGATCGACGCAAAACCGTGGATCATGGCAAAGGCGACCGAGATCAGGATGGCCATGCCGAGGCCGAGGAAGGCCGAATGGAACACGGAAGCAGCAGCCGCACCGGCGAAGGCGCCGACCAGCATCTTGCCTTCGAGGCCTATGTCGAAGATGCCGGCACGTTCCGAATAAAGGCCGGCGAGGCAAGCGAGCAGCAGCGGCACCGAGAGCCGGATGGTCGAGTCCAGTGTCTGGACGATTGCGTTGAACACATCCATCTCAGGCACCCTTCCCCTTGATCGCTTCCATGCCGACCGACCTCGGGTTGAACGAGGCGAACAGCGCCTGGATGTAGGGCCTGAACATGTGCTCGAGAGCGCCGGCAAACAGGATCACCAACCCCTGGATGATGACGATCATGTCACGGCTGATCGCCGGCATCTCGAAGGCGAGTTCGGCGCCGCCCTGGTAGAGCATGCCGAACAGGATCGCCGCCAGCACGATGCCGACCGGGTGCAGGCGGCCCATCAGCGCCACCGCGATGCCGACGAAACCGGCGCCTGAAACAAAGTCGATGGCTACATTGTGCTGGTCGCCCATCACAGGATTGAGCGCCATCATGCCGGCCAGCGCGCCGGAGATCATCATGGCGGTGATGATGATGCGGGTTTCGGAAATGCCGGCATAACGCGCCGCCTTGGGGCTGTGGCCATAGGTGCGCATCTCATAGCCGAGCTTGGTGCGCCAGATCAGCAGCCAGACCAGGAAGGCCATGACCAGCGCCAGCAGGAAGGAAATGTTGAGCGGCGCCGATCGGATCTTGGCGCCGAACAGTTCGATGATCCAGTTGAGCTTCGGCAATTCCGCACCGGCGAAGAAGTTGCGCGTCTGCGGCGCTTGCGAGGCTGCCGGCTTCAACGGGCCGACCAGCAGGTAAACCATGATCGAGGCGGCGATGAAGTTGAACATGATGGTGGTGATGACGATGTGTGAACCGCGCTTGGCCTGCAGATAAGCGGGGATTAGTGCCCACAAAGCGCCCACGACTGCTGCCGCGACGATGGCCAGCGGAAAGGTCAACCACCATGGCAGCGTCGTGTCGAAGCTGAGGCAGACGACAGCAATGCCGAGGCCCGCTATGTAGGCCTGTCCTTCGGTGCCGATGTTGAACAGGCCGCAATGTGCCGCCACGGCCACCGAAAGCCCGGTGAAGATGAACGTGGTGGCATAGAAAAGGGTGAAGGCAATGCCTGTGCCCTTGCCGAAGGCGCCCTCGACCAGGATGACGGCGGCGCGCAGCGGGTTTTCGCCGACCAGAAGCACGACGAAGCCGGCGACCACGAAGGCAACGAACAGATTGATCAGCGGGATCAGGCCGTAGTCGGCCCAAGCCGGCAGCTTGGCGTAAGGCGTGCTCACTCTGCGGCCTCCTGGTGTTCGACGCCGGCCATCAGCAGGCCGAGTTCGCCTTCGGTCGCCTCCGGGCCGCGCTCGCCGACGATGCGGCCGGCAAACATCACCAGGATGCGGTCGGAGAGTGAACGGATCTCGTCCAGTTCGACCGACACCACCAGCACTGCCTTGCCCTGGTCGCGCATGGCGATCAGGCGCTTGTGGATGAATTCGATGGCGCCGACGTCGACGCCGCGCGTCGGCTGGCCGACGATCAGCACGCCGGGATCCTGTTCCATTTCGCGCGCGAGCACGATCTTCTGCTGGTTGCCGCCGGAAAAATTGGCGGTCTTGAGCCGGCAGTCCGTGGGGCGGATATCGTATTTGGCGATCTTGTCCTTGGCATCGTTGCGGATGGCATCGATGTTGAGGAAGGGGCCCTTCAAATAGCGCGGGTCGTCATGATAGCCGAGGATGGAATTCTCATTCTCCTCGAAGGCAAGCACCAGCCCGACGTGATGGCGATCCTCCGGCACGTGCGCGAGCCCGCGGTCACGCAATTCGCCAGGATCGGCGGCACCGGTCAGGTCGATCGGCTTGCCGTCGAGCATGACCGAGCCGGAGACGGCTCGCCTGATGCCGGAAATCGCCTCGAGCAGTTCGGATTGTCCGTTGCCGGCGACACCGGCGATCCCGACAATCTCGCCGGCCCTGATATCGAAGGAGATGTCGTCGACCATGGTGACGCCGCGTGTGTCCTTCACCGTCAGGTTCTTGACCGCCAGCTTGACGCCGCCGGCTTCCGCCTCGCCCTTTTCGACCCTCAGGAGCACGCGCCGTCCGACCATCAGCTCAGCCAGTTCCTCGACGGTGGTCTTGGCGGTCTCGCGCGTCGCCACCATCGTGCCCTGGCGCATGACCGACACGGTGTCGGTGATGTCCATGATCTCGCGCAGTTTGTGAGTGATCAGCACTACAGTCTTGCCCTGATTCTTCAGCTGCCTGAGGATGCGAAAGAGGTGGTCGGCCTCGGCAGGGGTGAGCACGCCGGTCGGCTCGTCGAGGATCAGGATCTCGGCGCCGCGATAAAGCGCCTTGAGGATCTCGACACGCTGCTGCAGGCCGACGGGCAGTTCCTCGATGACCGCATCGGGGTCGACTTCCAGTCCGTATTCGCGCTCCAGCCGCTCCAGTTCGGAGCGCGCCTTGGCGATGCTCTTCTTCAGCAGGGCATCGCTCTCGGCGCCGAGGATGACGTTTTCCAGCACCGAGAAGTTGTCGACCAGCATGAAGTGCTGATGCACCATGCCAATGCCGAGCGCGATGGCGTCATTGGGCGTCTTGATAGCCGTCGGCTGACCGCCGACTCGGATCTCGCCGCTATCGGCCTGGTAAAAGCCATAGAGGATCGACATCAGCGTCGACTTGCCCGCGCCGTTCTCGCCGACAATGCCGTGGATGGTGCCGCGCGCGATCTCCAGATTGATGTCCCGGTTGGCGCGCACGGCGCCAAAACTCTTGTTGATGCCGATCAGCTCGATTGCGGCTTGCGCCATGCAGCCTGTCCCACTCTTATTTTTTTATCGCTTGGTCAAAACGCCTAGCATGACGCTCCGCCCGTGCCAATTGGCCGGAGCAGGGCCACTCTCGACAAATCCCGGTGCGCTTGTCAATTTCCAACGTGGCCGGGGCCTTCACATTCGCTAATATGGCGAAGCCGAAATTCGCGTCACGGCGCAAAGGCTTTACGCTGCAAGACTGGGGATTTTGAATGACCATGCCCGCCGACCGGCTGACGACGCTGGAGATTCGCGCCGCCGAACAGGAGAAGACCATCGAGGAACTGTCCGGTCAGATTGCCGAGCAGTGGAAGGTGATCGAGCGCATGCAGCGCAAGCTCGATGCGCTGACCGAACGGTTCCTGGCGCTGGAGGAGCAGGCAGGAGACGAAGTGCCTGTAACCAAGCCGCCGCACTGGTGAGGAAAGAGGGGGAGGGTGCATGCCGTGGCAAGTGAAAGCGACCGCATCGCGCGGGCCGGCGACTATGTGCTCGGCCTGATGAACGACACGGAACGCGAACGGGCCGAGCGCGATCTGGAAATCGACCCGGCCTTCCGCGACGCGGTCGTGCAGCTTGCCGAACGCATGCATGTCTTCGACCATGCCGAACCTGAAGAGCGCTGGAAGCAGATCACGCAGCGCATCGGCGACCTGCCGCAGATGCGCAACTCAGGGCTCATCGATGCCGGGTCGCCAGCCGTGATCCAAAGCCTGTCGCAGCGGCCGCACGGCATCGGCTTGCACGCGTTTGGCGGCCGGCGCGGATTTGCCGTGGCTGTCGGCCTGATCGTGGCTTTTGCGCTGGGGTATCTGGCGGGCAAGTTCTAGGGGTTTATTTTCGGGATCACGCTCGCGGCCGGCACGACATCAGAGCCATCGTTTCGTTGTCCTGCCCAAAAACCTCAATCATGTTCCAGCCAAGGGCTGCGTAGAAATCACGTGCTTCCCATGTGTAGAGATAGAGCGTCTCGACACCCTGCCCAACTGCATGGGCTTCAGTCGCCCTGACCAGCGCAACGCCGGTTCCCCTGTTTCTGTGGCCACCATCGACAGCCAATCCTGCCAGCCATGGTGTCAGATCATGCGCCGGTTCCAGTTCGTGGCGGACCAGCAGGCACGAGCCAACCGCTACATCGCCGATCCGGGCCACGAATGCCGCCTCGAAGCCGTCACCGGCGAGCAGTTCGCGAAGGCCTGCCGCATCCTCTTCGAAAGTCCTTGCGGTCCCCTCGAAAAAGGTGGCGAGGCGCAGTCGCGCGATCGTTTCGACATCGCGCTCGGCCATGGGTTCGATTATCGGCTGCATCGTTGTCTCGAAATGGCATCCGTGGCGGAGCGGTGGCTATTTCGCTCGATCCGGTAAAAGACAAACCGCCAGGCTTGCGCCCGGCGGTTTGCAGATCATGGCAGGATGCAGCTCAATAGGGGCAGGCGTTGTCGGTGGTGTAGTCGTGCACCTGGATCTTGCCGGAGATGATGTCGGCTTTGGCCTTTTCGACGGCCGCCTTCATCTCGTCGGTCACCAGTGCCTTGTTGTTGTCGTCCATGGCGTAGTCGACGCCGCCTTCCTTGAGGCCGAGGTTTTGCAGGCCGCCCTTGAAGGTGCCGTTCTTGCCGTCCATGAAGGCGTTGTAGACGGCAACGTCGACGCGCTTCATCATCGAGGTCAGCACTTTGCCGGGCTGCAGGCCGTTCTGGTTGGAATCGACGCCGATGCCAAGCTTGCCGGCATCGGCCGCCGCCTGCAGCACGCCGACGCCGGTGCCGCCGGCCGCGGCGTAGACCACGTCGGAGCCCTGGTCGATCTGCGTCTTGGCGATCTCGCCGCCCTTGGCGGGGTCGTTCCAGGCGGCCGGCGTGTCACCGGTCATGTTCTGGATGACGTCCGTCGCGCCGGCCGCCTTGGCGCCGCCGACATAGCCGCATTCGAACTTGCGGATCAGCGGAATGTCCATGCCGCCGATGAAGCTGACCTTCTTCGACTTCGAAGCCATCCCCGCCAGGATGCCGACCAGATAGGAGCCTTCATTCTCCTTGAATACCAGCGAGCGGACATTGGGCAGATCGACGGCGTCGTCGATGATGGCGAAGTTGAGGTCAGGATATTCGGCCGCGACTTTCTTCAGCGCGTCCTCCCAGGCAAAGCCGGCCATGACGATCGGGTTGCGGCCGTCCTCGGCGAAGCGGCGCAGCGCCTGCTCGCGCTGCGAGGCGTTGGAAACCTCGAACTCGACATAGGCCGTGCCGGTTTCGGTCTTGAACTTTTCGGCGCCGTGGAAGGCAGCTTCGTTGAAGGATTTGTCGAATTTGCCGCCGAGATCATAGAGGATGGCCGGCTGGACATCCGCGGCGAAAGCCGGAAGAACCATTGCGGTTGCGGCCAGGAGGCCGAGAACGATACGTTTCATGTGATCCACACCCTGTCGGTTATTTTTTCCGTTATGCACCGCATGCCGGCCCGGTTCTCCGGCAGGCATACGGCGTCAGCCAGGAGTGTATTCCCCTCCCGCTCGGCGGCAATCTGGCACGGCCCGAAACAAAATTCACGCGGAATTTTGACCTTTTGGAAAAGCATGGCGAAGGCCAGCCGCCCAGCAGCTTGATCTTCGCGCCAAAGACCTCAGGCGGCGGTCGGAATGCCGTAAGCGACGCCCGTGCCTTTCAAGTTGCAAGTGCCGTAAGGGTTCTTCGCCAGATATTGCTGGTGATCGCCTTCGGCGAAGTAGAATTCGGTCGCCGGCGCGATCTCGGTGGTGATCCCGCCGTGGCCGGCGCCGCGCAGCAAAGCCTCATAGGCATCGCGTGAGGCGCTCGCCGCCTGCAGTTGCGCATCACTGAGCGTGTAGATTGCGGAGCGGTAAGTGGTGCCGACATCATTGCCCTGGCGCATGCCTTGCGTCGGGTCGTGGCTTTCCCAAAACAGCTTCAGAAGCGCGGCGTAGGAGACGATCCTGGGATCATGGACGACCATCACCACTTCGGCATGGCCGGTGAGGCCGGTGCAGGTTTCCTGGTGGGTCGGATTGGGCGTGATGCCGCCGGCATAGCCGACCGCCGTAACCCAGACGCCTTCGATCGGCCAGAACAGCCGCTCCGCGCCCCGGAAGCAGCCGAGCCCGAACATCGCCGTCTCCAGCCCCTCGGGATAAGGACCCTTGAGCGGTCTTTTCGAGACCTGGTGCCGTCGTGCGGTCGGGATCGCCCTGGTACGGCCCGGCAACGCCTCCGACGGCTTCGGCAGATTGAGCTTCTTGTTCAGCATGTCGCTGAGAAAGAACATGCGCGGCTTTCCTGAGTGAAACGCGGAAGGGAATCAGTTCGCGGCGAACCGTCCGCGCGGTTGCCGCCTGTAGCCGATCGCATAGAGCAGGAAGGCCAGCGCCGCGAACACGGCGAAGCCCGGCTGGTTGAGCACCCAGGCGACGGCGCCATCCCACAGCAGAGGGCCGGCCTTGGTTCGCACGAAGGTCTCGAATTCGGCCCGAGTGCCCGGCGAGACCGCCAGCCAACTGGTGTTGAGCGGCGTCAGCACCAGCGCTGACGCCGCCACGGTACGCGTCGCGTCGAGCACCGCCATGATGACGGAAATCGACAGGGCGACCATGGCGGCAAGACGAAAGATGAAGCGAAACATCAGCGACCTTCCTCCCGGGCCAGTCCTCAAGCTCCTCCCGAGGGCCTTCCGGCACGTTTCGAACGAGAGATAGAATGGGCCTGCCTACTTCGCAATCGTCCTACGCGAATTTGAAGTCCGCGCTTTGTCCGGTCGGCCCTATACCGCCGGCTTGCGTTTGCGCCGCGCTGGCGGCTTCGCGAAACGCTGTGTGGCCGGCAAAGCGAATAGACTGCCGTTATGGCTTGGCATTCGGCGCCGGATCGACTAGATGAGCCCCGCACCTGTTGCTTCGACGGCTCAGGTGCAGGGGAAGGGCGTTCGCTGGTTGGCGACGCTGGCGAGGAATTCAACGCCTCCGCCCCAAGGGAGGTGCATCTCCCCAACCCGCGTGGCGAAACCGGCCGACGCGACATGCATGGACGGAGAGGTGGCCGAGTGGTTGAAGGCGCACGCCTGGAAAGTGTGTTTACGGGAGACCGTAACGCGGGTTCGAATCCCGCTCTCTCCGCCAGCCCACAAAAATGGTAGAATCGGCTGATATCGTTGCGTTTCGAAGGCCCAATTCTGGGTGTCCAAATTCGCGGTGATCTTGACGGCTAGCAAGGGTGCATGCGTGAACGCCCACAAGCCGGTTTTGGAATTGTTGCGCGATCTGGTAGTGGTGATCCAAATCACAGGAGACGGCATGCCAAACGATGTAGTCGTGCGCGACAGCAATGGCGCTCAATTGAATGACGGCGATTCCGTCACGCTGATCAAGGACCTCAAAGTCAAAGGCACTTCGGAGACGATCAAGCGGGGCACGCTGGTGAAGAACGTTCGCCTCAACGGCAATCCCGGCGAGATCGAATGCAACACCAAGCAAGTGAAGGGCCTGGTGCTCAAAACCGAGTTCGTGAAGAAGGCGTGACCCTCAAGGCGGCAATCAAGATCCAGCTTCGGTAAATATCAATTCAACCGTCACGTCCCTGCCAAACAGCGCACAAGGCGGGGTGATTGTTGCTAATCGCCTCTGTCTGCTGCCTTCCGTCCAGCCCACCGGCTGCGAGCAGTACATCGTTCGATAGGGTGTGCCGTCACGGTCGGCTATTTCGCCTATATGGCCGCCAACCAAAAGCCGCCGGCCGATATGGCAGCGCTGGCAGCGTCGATACTCAAGTCCAGCGATGCTTCCCCGGAAATGCGGGAATGGGCCTCGGACGTCATAGGAATACAGAACGATATTGGAATGCCGGCCAAATCCATTCAGCAATGACGGCGCCTGCCATCGTTGTGGGTGGAAGCCACATCCCGGCCACGGAAAGCCTGGCTCGGCTTGCCTCCGGGCCCTTTCGGCGTTTTGGGCCGGCGGCACGATGACGCGCGCATGGCCGCCGTGACGGCCAGCCGGTAGAGCGTGCACGACGCACCGACCGTGACCCCCTGGTTGTCCCCAGGCCAAAACCTTTATGAAATTCCTATTTCTTTCCGCCCCATCCCGTCTCGAACCTTTATGGCGATCGGGTCCATATTCCCCTTGAGAAATACAACCGGCTCCGTCAGCGGCAAAGTGTGCGGCGAGCCGCTTTCACGATTTTGCGAACCTTTTCTCAAGGGTGCAAAGTACAGCCAGGCGCAAGGAACAAACACAATGGACATCGTTGCTCTCGGGATTGGGGTTTTGTTTTTCGCCTTGTTCTTCACCTACGTCAAAGCATGCGACAGAATTTGAGCTGAGGATAGGACCATGCTTCTCGACTACATCCTCAGCGGTGGCGTGACCTTGTTCCTGCTCGCCTACCTGACCTACGCGCTCGTTCGTCCTGAACGCTTCTGAAGGCACCGAAAGCACAGACATGACCCTGAACGGTTGGATACAGATCCTGGTCTATTGCGGGATCGTCATTTTGCTGGTGAAGCCGCTCGGCGGCTACATGCACCGCGTCTTCAACGGCGACCGCACACTGCTCTCGCCACTCTTCGGCCCGCTCGAGCGCGGGCTCTACCGCATTTGCGGAACCAGCGAACGCGAGGAGCAGCACTGGACCACCTACGCGGCGGCGCTGCTGCTGTTCAACCTTGCCGGCTTCCTGGTGCTTTATGTCCTGCAGCGCCTGCAAGGCAGCCTGCCCTACAATCCCGCCGGCATGACTGCGGTCGAGCCAGGTCTGGCCTTCAACACCGCCGCCAGCTTCATGACCAACACCAACTGGCAGAACTACGGCGGCGAGAGCACGATGTCCTACCTCGTGCAGATGGCTGGCCTGACCGTGCAGAACTTCTTTTCGGCGGCCACGGGCATCGCCATTGCCATCGCTCTGATCCGCGGTTTTGCCCGGGCTTCCGGCAAGTCGATCGGCAATTTCTGGGTCGATATGACCCGTTCAACACTCTATCTGCTGTTGCCGTTCAGCATCATGCTGACGCTGGTCTTTGTCTGGCTCGGCATGCCGCAGACGGTTGGCGCCTACGTCAACGCCACCACGCTCGAAGGGGCACAGCAGACCATCGCCGTCGGCCCGGTCGCTTCGCAGGTTGCCATCAAGATGCTCGGCACCAACGGCGGCGGCTTCTTCAACGCCAATGCCGCACATCCCTTCGAGAACCCCGACGCGATCTCCAACCTGATCCAGATGGTGTCGATCTTCGCCATCGGTGCAGCCTTGACCAACGTCTTCGGCCGCATGATCGGCAACCAGCGCCAGGGCTGGGCAATCCTGTCTGCCATGGGCGTCATGTTCATCGCCGGCGTCATCGTCTGCTACTGGGCGGAGGCCGCCGGCAATCCGCTGGTGCACGCGCTCGGCATCGACGGCGGCAACATGGAAGGCAAGGAGACGCGCTTCGGCGTCGCCTTGTCGGCGCTGTTTGCCGTCATCACCACCGCCGCCTCCTGC
The DNA here is from genome assembly GCF_040323315.1 of Mesorhizobium sp. M0047. Classification (NCBI taxonomy): domain Bacteria; kingdom Pseudomonadati; phylum Pseudomonadota; class Alphaproteobacteria; order Hyphomicrobiales; family Phyllobacteriaceae; genus Mesorhizobium; species Mesorhizobium sp. M0047. The sequence goes on from NZ_JAMYUW010000002.1 coordinate 100,039, forward strand.
GGCGCCGTCAATGCCATGCACGGCTCCTTCACGGCGCTCGGCGGCATGATCCCGATCATCAACATGCAGCTTGGCGAAGTCATCGTCGGCGGTGTCGGCGCCGGTCTCTACGGCATCCTGATGTACATCGTCATCGCCGTCTTCGTCGCCGGCCTGATGGTCGGCCGCACGCCCGAATATCTCGGCAAGAAGGTCGAGGCCAAGGAGGTCAAGATGGCGATGCTGGCCATCCTGTGCCTGCCGCTGGCGATGCTGATCTTCACCGCCATCGCGGTCGTGCTGCCGACCGGTGTGGCGTCGATGGGCAATGCCGGCCCGCACGGCTTCTCCGAGGTTCTCTATGCCTACACGTCGGCTGCGGCGAACAATGGCTCGGCCTTCGGCGGACTCAGCGGCAACACGCCCTGGTACAACATCACCATCGGCATCGGAATGTTGATGGGCCGCTTCCTGGTCATCATCCCGGCGCTGGCCATCGCCGGCTCGCTGGTGGCGAAGAAGACGGTTCCGCCTTCCGCCGGCACCTTCCCGACCGATGGCCCGCTTTTCGTTGGGCTGCTGGTCGGCGTCATCCTCATCGTCGGTGGTCTGACCTTCTTCCCGGCGCTCGCCGTCGGGCCGATCATCGAGCACCTGGCTGGCATTCACGGGCAGACCTTCTGAGGCTGTCATGCCCTGGTTCAGCACCAAGCGCCGCAACATCAGCCACAGTGGCGATCACGGGAAGGAGGAGAGACCTCCTCCTTTCCCGACCCTGTCGACCTTTCTCGGCCTCGCGGCAGTCATGCTCGTCCTCTGGTTGCTGGTCTACGGGCCGCCGCACTTCCTTTCGGCATCCGATCATCCAGTGCCGTCCAACAACACCGAAGCCGGAGCTTCAAAATGAGCCGCTCGAAATCAGCAAGCATCATGGATGCCCGCATCCTGCTTCCCGCCATTGGCGGCGCCTTCCGCAAGCTTGACCCGCGCACGCTGGCCAGGAACCCGGTGATGTTCGTCGTCGCCGTCGTCTCGGCCCTCACCACGGTGCTGTTCGTCAAGGACCTGGTCACCGGCGGCGGCAATCTCGGCTTCACGCTGCAGATCATCATCTGGCTGTGGTTCACCGTGCTGTTCGCCAATTTCGCCGAAGCGGTCGCCGAAGGCCGCGGCAAGGCACAGGCGGATTCGCTGCGCAAGGCGCGCACCGAGACCCAGGCCAAGCTTCTGACCGGCGAAGACCGCACGAAATACAAACTTGTGCCCGGCACCAGCCTCAAGGTCGGCGATGCGGTGCTGGTCGAGGCCGGCGACATCATCCCGTCCGACGGCGAGGTGATCGAAGGCGTCGCTTCGGTCAACGAAGCGGCGATCACCGGCGAGTCCGCGCCGGTCATCCGCGAATCCGGCGGCGACCGTTCGGCGGTCACCGGCGGCACGCAGGTCTTGTCCGACTGGATCCGCGTGCGCATCACGGCGGCTTCCGGCCACACCTTCCTCGACCGGATGATTTCGCTGGTCGAAGGCGCGGAGCGCCAGAAGACGCCGAACGAGATCGCGCTCAACATCCTGCTCGTCGGCATGACGCTGATCTTCGTGCTGGCCACCGCAACGATCCCGAGCTTTGCGACCTATTCGGGCGGCTATATCTCGGTCACCGTGCTCGTCGCGCTGTTCGTCACCCTGATCCCGACCACGATCGGCGCGCTGCTGTCGGCCATCGGCATCGCAGGCATGGACCGCCTGGTGCGCTTCAACGTGCTGGCCATGTCGGGCCGCGCCGTCGAGGCTGCCGGCGACGTCGACACGCTGCTGCTCGACAAGACCGGCACGATCACGCTCGGCAACCGCCAGGCAACCGAGTTCCGCCCGGTCAAGGGCGTCACCGAGCAGGAACTGGCCGACGCGGCACAACTCGCCTCGCTTGCCGATGAAACGCCGGAAGGACGTTCGATCGTCGTGCTGGCCAAGGAGAAATACGGCATCCGCGCCCGCGACATGGCCACGCTGCACGCCACCTTCGTGCCTTTCACCGCCCAGACCCGTATGAGCGGCGTCGACATCGATGGCTCCTCGGTGCGCAAGGGCGCGGTCGATTCCGTGCTTGCCCATGTCAGCCAGTCGACGGTCGCCGCCCACGCGACGCGGCCCGGCAGCGATACCGTCCGCGACCTGCAGGCGATCGCCGACGAGATCGCCAAGTCGGGCGGCACGCCGCTGGCGGTCGAGCGCGACGGGCGCCTGCTCGGCGTCGTCCGCCTCAAGGATATCGTCAAGGGCGGCATCAGGGAACGCTTCGCCGAACTGCGCAAGATGGGCATCCGCACGGTGATGATCACCGGCGACAACCCGATGACGGCGGCGGCCATTGCCGCGGAAGCCGGCGTCGACGACTTCCTCGCCCAGGCGACGCCCGAGGACAAGCTGAAGCTGATCCGTGACGAGCAGGCCAAGGGCAAGCTGGTCGCCATGTGCGGCGACGGCACCAACGATGCGCCGGCCCTTGCCCAGGCCGATGTCGGCGTCGCCATGAACACCGGCACGGTCGCCGCCCGCGAGGCCGGCAACATGGTCGACCTCGACAGCGATCCGACCAAGCTGATCGAGATCGTCGAGATCGGCAAGGCGCTGCTGATGACGCGCGGCTCGCTGACGACCTTCTCCATCGCCAACGACGTGGCCAAGTACTTCGCCATCATCCCGGCGATGTTCGCTGCCTTCTACATAGCGCCGGGCCAAACCACCGGTCCGTTGCAGGCGCTCAACGTCATGCATCTGGCGACACCGCAGAGCGCCATCCTGTCGGCCATCATCTTCAACGCGCTGATCATCATCGCACTGATCCCGCTGTCGCTGAAAGGCGTCAAATATCGTGCCATCGGCGCCGGCGCGCTGCTCAGCCGGAACCTGCTCGTCTATGGCCTCGGCGGCATCATCGTCCCCTTCGTCGGCATCAAGGCGATCGACATGATCGTCACCGCGCTCGGCCTCGCCTAACTCTTTGTTTTAACGCAACTCCGGACGGAAAACCGTTTCACACTTTTCCTGGAATTGCTCTGAGGAAATATGTCCATGCTCACCCAGATAAGACCCGCGATCATCATGATCGTCTTCTTCACGGTGCTGACCGGCCTGATCTATCCCTTGGGCATGACCGGCATCGCCCAGGCGCTGTTCCCGCGCCAGGCCAATGGCAGCCTGATCGAAAAGGACGGCAAGGTCATCGGCTCCGAACTGATCGGCCAGGGCTTTGCCAGCGACCGGTATTTCCACGGGCGCCCCTCGGCTGCCGGCAGCAACGGCTATGACGCTTCCGCCTCCGGCGGCAGCAATTTAGGTCCGACCAATCCCAAGCTGATCGACCGCATCAAGGGCGATGCTGAAAAGCTGAAGGCGCAGAATCCGAGCCAGCCGGTTCCGATCGATCTGGTCACCACCTCCGGCAGCGGCCTCGATCCTGACATCAGTCCAGAAGCCGCGTACTTCCAGGTCGCAAGGGTGGCCAACGCCAGGGGGATCGACGAGGCCAGGATCAAGGCGCTGGTCGACGCCCGTGTCGAGGGCAGGGAGCTCGGCTTCATGGGCGAACCGGTGGTCAATGTGCTGGGTCTCAACCTTGCGCTGGACGCAGCGAAAGAGTGAATGGTTCGAGCCGGGGATCGACAGTATCCCCGGCTCCATCCATGATCGATCCTGATGCCGGACGACAGAAACAACGACACCAGACCTTCTCCCGACGCACTGCTCGATCATGCCGAGCGGGAAGGGCGCGGCCGTCTGCGGATATTCCTCGGCGCGGCTCCGGGCGTCGGCAAGACCTACGAGATGCTGATGTCTGGCCGCGCTAGGGTGGCCGACGGCGTGGACGTGATCATCGGCATCGTCGAGACGCATGGCCGCAAGGAAACGCTGGCCCTGGTCGAGGGCTATGAGGTCATTCCGCGCCGTAAGGTCGACTACAAAGGGCGCATCCTCGAAGAGATGGATATCGACGCCATCCTTGCCCGGCGCCCGGCGCTGGTTCTCGTCGACGAACTCGCCCACACCAACGCGCCCGGCAGCCGCCATCCCAAGCGCTATCTAGACGTTCAGGAAATCCTGACGCACGGCATCGACGTCTACACGACGCTCAACATCCAGCATGTCGAAAGCCTGAACGACGTCGTCGCCCAGATCACCAAGGTCAGGGTGCGCGAAACGGTTCCAGATTCCATCATCGACCAGGCCGATGATGTAGAGATCATCGATCTTACCCCCGACGACCTGATCAAACGGCTCGAGGAAGGCAAGGTCTATTTCCCCAACACCGCACGGCGCGCGATCGAGAACTATTTCTCATCAGGCAATCTGACGGCGCTCAGGGAGTTGGCGCTGCGCCGCACCGCGCAGCGCGTCGACGACCAGTTGCTGATCCATATGCAGGCGCATGCCATTCCCGGACCATGGGCAGCCGGGGAAAGGGTTCTCGTCTGCCTCGACGCGCGTCGGGGAGGAGCGGCCCGCGTCCGCTATGCGCGCAGGCTGGCCGACCGGCTGCGTGCCCCCTGGACCGCGCTGCATGTCGATAGCCCGCGCTTGGCCAGTATGCCCGAGGAGGACAAGGACCGGCTCGCAAACAACCTGCGCCTCGCCCAGCAGCTTGGCGCCGAGGTGACGACCATTCCGGGTCAGAATGTGGCGCAGGACATCGTGCGTTACGCGACGGCGAACAACTTCACCCACATCGTGGTCGGCAGGCCGACCCGGTCGCGCTGGCGGGAATTGATCGAAGGCTCGCTCACCTATGATCTCATCCGCAATGCCGGCGACATCAGCGTCCATGTCATTTCGGGAAACGAACGCGGCACCGAGGCGGCGTCGAGAAGCGTCAGGGCGGCGGACGAGCAGCGGCAGTTCGAGATCTGGCCCTATCTCAAGGCCACGGCCTATCTCATGGGCTCGCTCGCCTTCGCCGTCGTTCTCGACCAGTTTCTCGACGTTCGCAATCTGGCGATCATCTTTCTCATCGCGGTGCTGGCATCGGCGGTGACCGGTGGCCTGTGGCCGGCTCTGTATGCCTGTTTCGTCAGCGCCCTTGCCTTCAACTATTTCTTCCTGGAACCGCGCTACACGCTCACCATCCGTGATCCGGAAAGCATTGTCGCGCTCGGCGTCTTCCTGGTTGTCGCCGTTATCGCCAGCAATCTGACAGCGCGCGTGCAGCGTCAGGCGGTCGCCGCCCGCTCACGGGCGCGGGCCACCGAGGACATCTACCTCTTTTCGAAGAAGCTTGCCGGTGCCGGCACGCTCGACGACGTACTCTGGGCCACCGCTTTCCAGATCGCCTCGATGCTGAAGCTGCGGGTGGTGCTGCTTTTGCCGGAAGACGGAACGATAACCGTCAAGGCCGGCTATCCGCCCGACGACACGCTGGCCGAGGCCGACATCGCCGCCGCCCGCTGGGCCTGGGAGCACAATCGGGCCGCCGGACGTGGCGCCGACACGCTTCCCGGCGCCAAGCGCCTTTATCTTCCCTTGCGCACGGGGCGCACGGCACTCGGGGTCGTCGGCCTCGACAATGACAAACAGGGGCCGCTGCTGACGCCCGAACAACAGCGCCTGCTCGACGCGCTGGCCGATCAGGCGGCGGTCGCCATCGAGCGCATCCAGCTGGTCGCCGACGTCGACCGCGCCAAGCTTGCCGCCGAGGCGGACAGGCTGCGCTCGGCCCTTCTTACCTCCATCTCCCATGATCTGAAGACGCCGCTCGCAGCCATCATGGGCGCGGCCGGCACGCTGCGGGAATTCTCAGCCGCACTTCCCGAACAGGATCGCGCAGAGCTTTTGTCGACCGTGCTCGACGAATCCGAGCGGCTGAACCGCTTCATCGCCAATCTGCTCGACATGACCAAGATTGAGTCCGGCGCGATGGAGCCGAACTACGCCTTCCACTATGTCGGCGACATCGTCGGCTCCGCCCTGCAGCGGGCCAGGAAGATCATTGCCGAGCACAAGATCGAGACGGACATCACCTCGGATTTGCCGATGCTGAAGGTCGATCCCGTCCTGTTCGAGCAGGCGCTGTTCAATCTTCTTGACAATGCAGCGAAATACGCGCCATCCGGCTCGACGATCCGCGTTCAGGGCTGGACCGACAATGGTTCTGTCCTCCTGCAGGTCATGGATGAAGGGCCGGGCATTCCGGCCGGCGATCTGGAACGGATTTTCGACACCTTCTACCGGGTGCGCAAGGGCGACCAGGTTCGCGCCGGCACCGGTCTCGGGCTGTCGATCTGTCGGGGTTTCATCGAGGCGATGGGCGGGACGATCACGGCGGCAAACCGGACCGATCGCTCGGGCGCGGTCTTCACCATCAAGATGTCGAAGCCGGTCAACCCGACCGATCTCGACGCCTCTGCCACGGATGATGGGGGCGACTTGGAATGACAAACTCGAACGTCAGGATACTGGTCGTCGATGACGAGCCGCCGATCCGAAAGCTGCTGCGTGTCGGGCTCGGCAGCCAGGGCTACGCGATCAGCGAGGCGCCGAACGCCAAAGCGGCGATCGAACTGATGGAGACGGAGGAGCCGGACCTTGTCCTGCTCGACCTCGGCCTGCCGGGCATGAGCGGCCATGAGCTGTTGCGCAAATGGCGTGACGACGGTCTCGACATTCCGGTGGTCATCCTGTCCAGCCGCACCGACGAGGCCGGCATCGTCCAGGCTCTGGAACTCGGCGCCGACGACTATGTCACCAAACCGTTCGGCATGAACGAACTGGTCGCGCGCATCCGAGTGGCGCTGCGGCACAAATTCCAGCAACAGGGCGAGAAGCCTGTTTTCCAGACCGGCGACCTATCCGTCGATCTGGTCAAGCGCATCGTCAAGGTCGACGGCAAGGACGTAAAGCTCTCGCCGAAGGAATACGACATCCTGCGCATTCTCGTGCAGCACGCCGGCAGGGTGCTGACCCATCATTTCCTGTTGAAACAGGTCTGGGGCGATTCGACCGACGTGCAGTATCTCAGGGTCTATGTCCGGCAGCTCAGGCAGAAGATCGAGAAGACTCCCGACCAGCCGCGCTATATCACCACCGAGACCGGCGTTGGTTACCGCCTGCGCGAGGTCGAGTGAGCGGGCAAGGCCTAGCCGATGGCTTCCCGCGGCTGACCGAAGGGCGTGGTTGCCCGGAAGGCCGCTAGGCAGCCGACAATGCCGAGCGGCAGGAAGGCAAGAAACAACCAGGACGCGACATTCGCTGCCGCGTCGTGGTTCAAACCTTGCGAAAAGCCGCTGGCGTTGGCGACGATGCCGGCGAGTGCGGCACCCACGGCATAGCCGATCCGCTGCATGGTCGGCACTGCCGCCGAGGCGATGGTCTGCTCGCTTTCAGGCGCTGAGGCGACGATGACGCGCGTCAGGAAGGGCCATGAGACGCCGAAGCCGCCGCCCTGCAGCAGCGCGCAGATCAGGATCAGCGGGATGGAGCCTAGGGGTATCGTATAGGCAAAACCGGCAATACCGGCCGCGATCATCGCCGCGCCGCCGACGATGATCAGTCGCTCGCGCCGTGGCGGCGCGTTGGCGACCAGGATCGACAGGATCGACCAGGCGATCGATTCGGCGGCGATGATGTAGCCTGTGGTCAGCAGCGGAATGTCGTGCAGGCTGGTCAGCAGCAGAGGGCCGTAGACGCCGAAGGAACAGGTCGCCACCGAAAAGGCGGCAACCATGGTCATGCCGGCGCCGACCGGCGTGCGCCACGAGAATAGCCGCGCCGGAAAAAGCCGGGAGCGCGGCTTCAGCGCGTCGATGTAGAAGAACAGCACCAGGCCGACCAGCCCGAGGGCCATCAGCAGCGAGGAGCGCAGCAAGGCGATGTCGACGCCGGCCGAGGCGATCAGCACCACGGCGACGGCAAGGCAGCCCAGGGCTGCGAACGGGAAGGGCGGCGCCTTGCCTATGGTCGTCCTGGGTTTCGTCGCCTCCGGCGTGTCGAGCACGATGAAGCTTGCCAGCGCCATGGCGGTGCCGCCGAGGGTGAAGACACCGAAGGCCCAGCGCCATGACAACAGCTCGGTCATGATCGCGCCGAGCAATGGTCCGCTGAAGGCGGCGACGCCCCAGATCGCCGACATGATGCCGAAAAGCTGTGGCCAGATGGTGCGCGAGAACAGCCGCTCGACCGACACGAAGGCCAGCGACACCAGCGCCCCGCCACCAAGCCCCTCAATCAGCCGGCCGGCAAGGAACAGTTGCATGGAAGGCGAGGTGGCGCAGACCAGCGCTCCGGCTGCATAAAGCAGCGCGGCGACAACCATGTTGGTGCGCAGCGGGACATAGCTCACCAGCCGGCCGGCGGCCGCGCCGGCGACGATGGCGCCGAGTTCGTAGATCGCCAGCGACCAGCCGACGAGCTGCACGCCGGCCAGTTCGCCGACCATGGCCGGCATCACCGTGGCCACCATGGTTTCGTTGGTGGCGTGCAGCAGGATGCCGAGGCTGATGAAGCAGAAGCGCGCCAGGTCGCCGCTTGCCCACAATGCGCGCCAGTCGACCCTGTTTGTGCTGATTTCGGTCATTTCCACCCCTGCCTTCCATATCTTGAGGCCAGCGCAGGACGCCAGAAGCCAGTACAGGTTTCCGGCAGGACCATGCGCAGAGGAGCGAGTATCGCGCGCCGCATCGGGCGTGCTGCTCCGGTCGGGGCAGGCTTGTAAAACCTCAACCGGGGTTGAGCTCAATCGAATTTTTAGGAGATAGGATTGCGGTCCGGTGGCGCGGTCAATTCTCGGTGCTGCGCAGCTGGAACTGGCTGACGCCGATCGCGAGGTTCATGCCGGTCTGCGTCTGCAGGCTGAGCGGCTGCAAGGTGAAGGCCTGCGAGGATCCTCCGACCAGCAGATTGGCGCCGGCTCCGACGGCAGCCGTCACTTCGGCGCTGGCGCCGATATAGTCGCCGGCCAGCGCACCCGGGGCATAGATGTTGTTCAGCGGCGTCAGCACGATCCACTGCATGAACGTCTGCTTCGTCGTGCCGATGTCGAGGCCGTATTTGTTGACCGCGCCGAAATAGGCTTCCGGTGCGAAGCTCTTGTTGGCGGGGTTGAACGTGCAGCTCAAATCCTTGCTCGAGCCGAAAATGAAACCGGTGCCGCCGCCGATGGCGCAATCAAGCGTGCCGAGTTCTATCCCTTGGTCCCGCGCCCGCGCCGTCCCGGCGAGCAAAGTTGCGATCATCGCAGCGGCAATGGCTGTCTGCGGTATGGTTGCTTTGGGCATGGCGGTCCCCCTCAAAAACAAACGACGCGGAACCATCCTATCCGGTTCCGCGCCGCAAGGTGAGGGGTCGTGGAGCGCATGGCTCCCTGCATTCACTTGAACGAATGGATGAGCTGGAGCGAGGTCACGGCCACGGCAAGGTTGACGCCGGTCTGCGCCTGGACGCTGAGCGGCTCCAGCATGAAGGCGCTGTCCAGGCCGCCAACCAGCATGTTGGCGCCGCCGCCGGTCACGACGCTCGCCTCGGCGTTGACGCCGTAATAGCTGCCGGCGAGATCGCCTCCGTCGCGGTCGCGCGTTGCCGCCAGCACCGCCCAGACGAGCTGGCCCTGATGCGTCTTGCCGACATCCAGGCCGACCTTGGAGATCACGCCGGTGTAAACCTCGGACGGTCCGTGATGATGGGGGCGGAAGACGCAGGACACACCCTTGTTGGACGCGACGATGTAAGCGGTGCCGCCATCGATTGTGCAGTCAAGCGTGCCGAGTTGCAGCTTGCCGGCGCTGGCCGGGGCGACGGCAAATGCCGTCATGGCGAGGACAGCGGCGCAGGCGAGTTTCTTGATCATGGGAGGTCCTTTCGCAAATAGCTTTTTGACAACGGATTGGGTGGGCAGACCGTTCCGCTGAAAACTTGGCGCGAACAAGGCACGGGTCAACCCCTTGCTGCCGGGGTTAACGCACGGTTGCCGAAGTGCGTCTTTTCGGACACGCAAAGGATGCCGCGGCACTTGGATGCCACGCAGATTGTGTCGGAATGCTGCCGAAATCGATCAGCTGACGCGGGCGAGGCCGTCCTTGGCCGGCTGGTAAGCCGGGTTCAGGCGAACGGCTTCGCGGTAGGATTTCGCCGCCTTGGCCTTGTCGCCGCGCCGCTCGTAGATCAACGCCTGATTGGCCCAGGCTTCGGCATTGTTGCCGTCGAGCTTGATCGCCATGTTGAAGTCGGAGAAGGCGTTGTCTTCGTCGTTGGTTGCCAGATAGGAAAGGCCGCGGCCATTGTAGGGTTCGGCAGCGTCCGGCGCCAGCGAGATCGCCGTCGAGAAGTCCTCGATAGCGAATTTGTGCTGACCCTGGCTCTGATAGATCAGGCCACGATTGTGGTAGGCGCGCGCGTCGGTCGTGTCGAGCTGGATCGCCTTTTGGAAGTCGTTGAAAGCGTCCTGGGTGCGGCCCGCCTTGCGATAAAGGTTGCCGCGCCCAATGTAGGCGGCGTCATAGTTTGAATTGATCTGGATCGAACGGTTGTAGTCCTCGAGCGCGGCCGTCTGATTGCCGAGGAAGCGCTGGATGAGCGCGCGGTTCGAATAAGCCTGGAAGAAATTCGGGTTGAGTTGGATAGCCTGGTTGAAATCCTTGAGCGCCGCCTGGTACTGGCCGCCACGGCCATAGGCCGAGCCGCGCACGTTGTAGGCTTCGGGATCCTGGGGATTGCGCTGGATGACCGCCGACAGCGAGGAGATGTTCTCGCTCGACCCCTGCGCCTTGTCGATATTGTTGAATTCGCCGGTCGGGCCTGACGTCTGGCAGCCGGCAAGCGCCAATCCGGAGAGCAGGGCCACTGTCAGGGCAAAACCACGCAATGCGGTCCCGCGCTCCACGCTTGTTGCGTTCATGTCTGCCCTGTCCTCACTTCAAGCCGCGTCGCTCAGGTCCGGTTCCCCCTCCGGGCCGGGTCACAACCAAAACAAAAAGGTGGCGGCGATTCCGCATCGCGCCACCTCTGATATCCTTCGAAAAGGACGAAAAATTGGCGTTAGAACCGCGGCGGACGCGGAGCACCACCTGCACCGCCGGCGGCGCCAGCAGCAACGGGGCGCGGCGTCATCGGCAGCAGGCCTTCGCGCTGGGCGCGCTTGCGGGCCAGCTTGCGGGCGCGGCGGACAGCTTCAGCCTTTTCACGGGCGCGCTTTTCGGACGGCTTCTCGTAGTGACCGCGCATCTTCATTTCGCGGAAAATGCCTTCGCGCTGCATCTTCTTCTTGAGAGCGCGAAGCGCCTGATCAACGTTATTGTCGCGGACGAGTACCTGCACGGGCAATCCTGTCTTTCGGGTTTGATGTCAACAGGCAAGCGGCCATAGCCACTAGCCTCCGCGGCGGTTTACACCACGAATTGGGGCGGCTGATAGCAGAATCAGGCCGCGCTGTCCACAGTCGAAATGGAAGAATGGCGCCGAAGCCGAAACAAAAAACCCGCCTCATGGGCGGGGTCCCGGCGCAAATCAGCACCATACCCAAAACACTAGCATAGTTGCCGTCACGGGGCAAGCTATGGCCAAGTCGGCAAGGCAGTCGCTTCAGACGAAGGATGGCGGCCAAGCCGAGGCCAGCTTGCCTCCCACTCCCCAGCAGATCTCTATGCCGTTGCCAAATGCAGCCGCTCAAAATCCTCGAAAAACTCGCCGTAGTCGCAGGTGATCTCCTCGCCCTCGGCGATGTCGCGGGTCGCGGTGGCCCCGCCATACTGCGAAAAATCCGTGTTCGGGTTGGCCGAATGGTTCATGAAGCGCCCATTGTCGACCTCATAGACCATGAAGCCAGGCCGGTCCGGGCTCGGATAGGCATAGCGCTCGAGCAATTCCCTCAGAGGTGACGGTGCCGCCTCGTATTTGTCCATCGGGATCAACCGGTCGAAATCCGGATCGAGCCGCCAGATCGAAGCGCCTTTCCTGATCGGCTCGGCGGCGAACATGCCGACGCCCTCGATCGCGCTCGCAGCCACGTAGGTTCTGATCAGCATCATGTTGGCAGGACCCGTTTTGGCAAGAAGACCCGTTTCGAAACGGCATCGCCAAATCGCGTGGAAAAAGCAAGACCGGCGGTCTGCGTTGTGACTACGAACATGCGTCCTGGCCGCAAAAAAACTTCACGTCCCGTTGATCGACACGCCGCGCCTTCCTCGTCGCTCGCCAAACAGGGAGGCCAGTGGGGCGAATTATTGCCGCAACAACCACGCCAGGCGATCGAGCGAGAATGCGTAGCTGATGACGATCAGCAGGGCCATGGCGATGCCCGTGGTCGTTTGGCCGGCCAGATAGAACCCGACCGCGCCGCCGAACAGGATGACGAGTTCCAGCACCAGCCGCACCGCGCCCGGAACCCGCACAGGGGCGCGGCCCGACCGACTCGGATCATTGAGCACGGCGAAGGTTCCCCACAGCGCAGCAGCAACGAGCGGTGTGGCCAACGCAGCGACCCAGCGCCACCAATCGTGTGAGAGGCTCCAGCTGGCGATGCCGAGCCCGAGCAAGGCGGCAAGCTCCAGCAGGAAGCGCAACGTCAGATTCCACCAGGCATTGCCCATAAATAATCCTCCAGAGTCTCGCGACAGACAGTCTGACCGAACGGTGCCTTAGCTGCCAGATCGCATGCGGCTTTTTCGCCGTGGCGCAAAACGGCAAGCGCCGTCGCAAACAGCGCAAGGGTGGAAGCGCTGTTTCGCTAGTGATACACCTCGCGCGCCGGGATCGAATGAACGCCCGGCCGTTATTCGCGAGGCCTTTTCTGGGGCGAGGTTGGGACGTTGAAGAAATATTCGGTATTCGCCATCGCCCGCGAGGCCATGCGCGGCCACAAGGGCTGGGAGGAGCAGTGGTCCTCGCCTGAGCCCAAGAAGGAATACGACGTCATCATCGTCGGCGCCGGCGGCCATGGCCTTGCCACCGCCTACTATCTCGCCACGGTGCACGGCATCACCAATGTCGCGGTGCTGGAAAAGGGCTGGCTCGGCGGCGGCAACACCGGCCGCAACACCACCATCATCCGCTCCAACTATCTCTATGACGAGAGCGCCGGCATTTACGACCACGCGCTGAAGCTGTGGGATGGGCTGAGCCAGGAGCTCAACTACAACGTCATGTATTCGGCCCGCGGCGTCATGATGCTCGCCCACAACGTGCACGACGTCCAGGTGCTGAAGCGCCACGTCCACGCCAACCGGCTGAACGGCATCGACAATGAATGGCTGACGCCGGAGCAGGCGAAGGAATTCTGCCCGCCGCTCAACACCTCCAAGGATGCGCGCTATCCGGTTGTCGGTGCGGCGCTGCAGCGGCGCGGCGGTACGGCGCGCCACGATGCGGTTGCCTGGGGCTATGCGCGCGGCGCTTCGGCGCGGGGCGTCCACATCATCCAGAACTGCGAAGTCACCGGCGTCAAGCGGGCCGCCAATGGCGCGGTCATGGGCGTCGACACGACGCGCGGCTTCATCGGCGCCAAGAAGGTCGGCGTCGTTGCCGCTGGCCATTCCTCTGTCATTATGAACATGGCCGGCGTGCGCATGCCGCTGGAGAGCTATCCGTTGCAGGCGCTGGTGTCGGAGCCGGTCAAGCCGGTGGTGCCTTGCGTTGTCATGTCGAACACGGTGCACGCCTATATCTCGCAATCCGACAAGGGCGAACTGGTGATCGGCGCCGGTACCGATCAGTACGTCTCCTATTCGCAGACCGGCGGTCTGCACATATTGCAGCATACGCTCGACGCAATCTGCGAGATGTTCCCGATCTTCACGCGCATGAAGATGCTGCGCTCCTGGGGCGGCATCGTCGACGTCACGCCCGACCGCTCGCCGATCCTGGCCAAGACGCCGGTGCCTGGCCTCTACGTCAATTGCGGCTGGGGCACGGGTGGCTTCAAGGCGACACCCGGTTCGGGCCATGTCTTTGCCCACACAATCGCCAAGGACGATCCGCATCCGATCAACGCACCCTTCACCATCGAACGCTTCCGCACCGGCCGGCTCATCGACGAGGCGGCGGCGGCGGCGGTGGCGCACTGATGATGGCGCAGATGGCTGTAGCTATGCCGCTGATGCTGGCGGGGGAACAGGGGATGTTCCATTTTCCTTCGGCGGATGAAGTGCGGCTGCAGCCGATCAGTCGCGCCGACAACGAGGCCGACTGGCCATTTTCGGTCGACGATGGCACGCTGGCCTGCGTCTGGAGCGGCGGCCAGAGGGTGGTGATGTTCTTCGAGGGACGGTCCGAAGGGCTCGATGAGGACGAGACGTTCCAGCCACGTCAGGTCATCGTCACAACCGATCCGATGCAACTCACCCTCGGCAACATGGCGTCTCGCGATCTGTTTCGTCCCGCTGCAAGCGTGGAAGAGCGCATCCGGCTCGTCGCACCGTTCGCGACGTTGGGACAGAAGCTTTGCGATCAACCGGCGGGCGCCCGCGTCGGCCACGGCGAATTGTAGGAACCAGGACAATGCTTCTCATCCGCTGCCCTTATTGCGAGGAAGAGCGCCCGGAACTCGAGTTCCGCAACGCCGGCGAGGCGCATATCGCGCGCTCGGCCAACATGGCCGGTGAGAGCGACGACGATTTCGAGAAGTTCTTCTTCATCCGCTCGAACCCCAAGGGTATCATTTATGAGCGCTGGCGGCACATGCATGGCTGCGCCCGTTTCTTCAACGCCGTGCGCGACACCGTCACCGACAAGTTCGTCATGACCTACAAGGCTGGCGAGCCGAAACCGTCCAAGTTGCCCAAAAACTCCAACGAAGTGGTTGCCAAATGATCGGCGCGTTCCGCATTCCCGGCGCCGGTCGCTTCAAGCAGGCGAAGACCGCGCGGTTCAGTTTCGATGGCCAGTCCTATACCGGCATCGAGGGCGACACGCTGGCTTCGGCGCTGCTCGCCAATGGCGTCCATCTTGTCGGCCGCTCGTTCAAGTACCATCGTCCGCGCGGCATCCTGTCGGCGGGCGCCGAGGAACCGAACGCGCTGGTCGAGATCAAGCGCGACGCGGCACGCAAGACGCCGAACGTGCGGGCCACCGTGCAGGAACTCTATGACGGGCTGGACGCGCAGTCGCAGAACCGCTGGCCTTCATTGTCCTTCGACGTCAGCGCGGTCAACGACTTTGCTTCGCCGCTGTTTTCGGCCGGCTTCTACTACAAGACCTTCATGTGGCCGAAGGCTGCATGGAAGAGCCTGTACGAACCCAAGATCCGCGCCGCGGCCGGACTTGGCGTTTCCCCGGACCAACCGGACCCGGACCATTATTCGTCGCGCTATGCGCATTGCGAGGTCCTGGTGCTGGGCGGCGGCGCCGCCGGCATCGCGGCGGCGCTTGCCGCAGCCGAGACCGGCGTGCGCGTCATCCTTGCCGACGAACAGGCCGAGTTCGGCGGCAGCCTACGGTTCGAGAGCGGTGCGAAAATCGACGGCCAGGACGGCTTTGCCTGGGCTCAAGGTGCGGTGGCCAAGCTCGCCGCCATGGACAATGTACGCGTGCTCTCGCGCACGACGGCGTTCGGCTATTACGCGCAGAATTTCGTCGGGCTGGTCGAGCGTGTCAGCGATCATTTGAAGACTCCCGGCCACGATCTGGCGCGCGAGCGGCTGTGGCAGGTGAGGGCCAAGCGCGTGGTGCTGGCCTCCGGCGCCATCGAGCGTCACATGGTGTTCGCCGACAATGACCGGCCGGGCGTCATGCTGGCAGGTGCGGCGCGTACCTATCTCAACCACTATGGTGTTGCGGTCGGCAAGAATGTCGGCGTCTACACCGCCAATGATTCCGCCTATGCAGCGGCAATCGACCTCAAGAAAGCCGGCGTCAACGTGGCGGCGATCGTCGATTTGCGCGACAACCCGACCGGGCCGCTGATCGACGAGGCGAGGGCACTCGGCATCGAGGTCAATTTCGGCCGCGCGGTGATCCGCGCCGGCGGCAAGCTCAGGGTGTCGTCGATGACCGTGCAGCCGAAGAATGGCGGCGGCGAACGCACCATCTCGGTCGATGCGATCCTGATGTCGGCCGGCTGGACGCCTTCGGTGCATCTGTTCTCGCAGTCGCGCGGCAAGGTCGCCTTCAACGACGAGACCAAGCGCTTCGTGCCGGGCACCTATGCGCAGGACTGCGTCTCTGTCGGCGCGTGCAACGGCACCGACGGGCTGTCCGCGGCGGTCGACGAAGCCTATGCGGCGGGCGCCAAGGCGGCCAAGGATGCAGGCGCGAAAACCGCCAAGGGTACCAAGCCGAATGTCGATGCGTCGGAAAACTGGTCGCGCGGTATGCTGGGTGCGGCGCCCGGAGCCGGGCCGGACACGACGGTGAAAGCCTTCGTCGATTTCCAGAACGACGTCACCGCCAAGGATATCCGCCAGGCGGTGCACGAAGGCATGCGCTCGATCGAGCACGTCAAGCGCTTCACCACCAACGGCATGGCGACCGACCAGGGCAAGACCTCCAACATGCACGGCCTGGCGATTGCCGCCGAGACGCTGGGCAAGCCGATCCCGGAGGTCGGCCTGACCACGTTCCGGGCGCCCTATACGCCGGTGACCTTCGGCGCGATCGTCAGCCATGCTCGGGGTCCGCTGTTCGACCCGACGCGCAAGACTGCGATCCATCCCTGGGCCGAGGCGCAAGGCGCGGTGTTCGAGGATGTCGGCCAGTGGAAACGCGCCTGGTATTTCCCCAAGGCGGGCGAGGACATGCATGCCGCGGTCGACCGCGAATGCGTCGCGGTGCGCAAGACGGCCGGCCTGTTCGATG
The DNA here is from genome assembly GCF_040323315.1 of Mesorhizobium sp. M0047. Classification (NCBI taxonomy): domain Bacteria; kingdom Pseudomonadati; phylum Pseudomonadota; class Alphaproteobacteria; order Hyphomicrobiales; family Phyllobacteriaceae; genus Mesorhizobium; species Mesorhizobium sp. M0047. The sequence continues at coordinate 116,788 of NZ_JAMYUW010000002.1, forward strand.
CCTCGACGCTGGGCAAGATCGAAGTGGTCGGTCCGGACGCAGCGAAATTCATGGAGCTGCTCTACACCAACCCATGGGAGAAGTTGGAGCCCGGCCGCTGCCGCTACGGCATCATGCTGCGCGAGGATGGCTTCATCTATGATGACGGTGTAGTCGGCAGGCTGGCGCCGGACCGTTTCCATGTGACGACGACGACCGGCGGCGCGCCGCGCGTCATGAACCACATGGAGGATTATCTCCAGACAGAGTTCCCGCATCTCAACGTCTGGCTGACCTCGATCACCGAGCAATGGGCCGTCATCGCGGTGCAGGGACCGAAATCCCGCGACATCATCGCTCCGCTGGTCGAAGGCATCGACATGTCCGACGAAGCGCTGCCGCATATGTCGGTGCGCGAAGGCAAGATATGCGGCGTGCCGACCAGGCTGTTTCGTATGTCGTTCACCGGCGAGCGCGGCTTCGAGGTCAACGTGCCTGCCGATTACGGGCAGGCTGTCTGGGAAGCGCTGTGGGCCGAGGGCCAGAAGCACGGCGCTGCCGCCTACGGCACCGAGACGATGCACGTCCTGCGCGCCGAAAAGGGCTACATCATCGTCGGCCAGGACACCGACGGCACGGTGACGCCGAACGATGCCGGTCTCGACTGGGCGGTCGGCAAGAAGAAGACGGACTTCGTCGGCATCCGCGGCTTGACGCGACCCGACCTTGTCGCGAAGGGCCGCAAGCAGTTGGTCGGCCTGAAAACCAAAGACCCGAAGGTGGTGCTGGAAGAGGGCGCGCAGATTGTCGAGGATCCGAAGCAGGCGATCCCGATGAAGATGATCGGCCATGTCACCTCGAGCTATTGGTCGGAAAATTGCGGCCGCTCGATCGCGCTGGCGCTGGTCGCTGGCGGACGCGACCGCATGGGCGACACGCTCTTTGTGCCGATGCCGAACGGCGCGATCGAAGTGGAGGTTGCCAGCATGGTGTTCTTCGACGAGACGGGAGGGCGCCTCAATGGCTAAGGCTGCTGCAAGAAAGACGGCACCGGTGACATCGCCTTCGGTAGAACGCCGTCCGGCGCTGGCCGGACGCAGCACGACCGGTATCGGCGTCAAGGTCGAGGTGCTGCCGCCGGCCGAGCGCATTTCATTGCGCGCACCGGAGGCCTCGCTTGCAGCGCTTTCCAAGGCGCTCGGCGTGACCTTGCCGAAAAAGCCGAAGACGTCCGCTTCGAAGGGCGGGCGAACCGCCTTGTGGCTCGGCCCCGACGAATGGCTGGTCATCGATGAGGCGGGCAAGGATCCGCTGGCCGATTGTGCTGGGGTTTCCGCCTTGCACTCGGCGGTCGGCATCTCGCATCGCAACATCGCTATCGCCGTGACGGGCACCGGGGCAGCAGCGACGATCAATGCGGGTTGCCCGCAGGACCTGTCGCCCGATGGCTTCCCGGTTGGAGCGGCGTCGCGAACCATCCTCGGCAAGACCGAGATCGTGCTGTTGCGCACGGCGCCGGACGCCTTCAGGGTTGAATGCTGGCGTTCCTTCTCGGACTATGTCTTTACTTTTTTGTCCGAGGGATCGCGCGACGCAGCGGTCTGAACCCGGAACGTTTGCAGGGCAGGCTCGTTCTGCATCCTCACGCCGAGGGAGAATGCCGATGCCGTCGAATTCCGCGCCCAAGTCGCCGGTCAAAAAGACGTCGGCCGTCCGTTCGCTCGAACAGGAGCGGCACGAAGCGCCGAGCGCCGAAGAGGAACTCGAGGAAGGCCTCGAAGACACGTTCCCGGCCAGCGATCCGGTGTCGATCACTGGATCGTCCATCTCGGGCGCTCCGGCAAAGCCGGGCCAGGCCAAGACCGTGCCCGGGCGCAAGAAGCGCAAGGCGTAGTTTTCCATCGGGCCAGGCGGCATCGGACCTTCTCAATCCCATTGGACATGCTACTTGAAGCGCTTTGGGAGATAAAAATGCCGACAAAAGCGATCGTCTGGGGCGAGAACGTCCACGAGCAGACCAATGCCGCCGTGCGCGACCTCTACCCCTTGGGCATGCATGGCACCATTGCCGCGGCGCTCAACCAGGACAAGGGCATCGAGGCGACCACCGCCACCTTGCAGGAACCCGAACATGGCCTGGGCGAAAAGCGCCTGGCGGCCGCCGACGTGCTGCTGTGGTGGGGCCATGCGGCGCATGGCGAGGTCAAGGACGAGATCGTCGAGCGGGTGCAGAAAAAGGTGTGGGAAGGCATGGGGCTGATCGTGCTCCATTCCGGGCATTACTCGAAGATTTTCAAGCGGCTGATGGGCACGCCCTGTTCGCTGAAATGGCGCGAGGCGGGCGAGCGCGAGCGCGTCTGGGCGATCAACCGCAGCCACCCCATCGCGCAAGGCATCGGCGAGTGCCTGGAGATCGGCGAGACCGAAATGTATGGCGAGCCCTTCGCCGTGCCGGAGCCGCTCGAGACGGTGTTCGTCTCCTGGTACGAGGGCGGTGAGGTGTTCCGGTCCGGGCTGACCTACCAGCGCGGCGCCGGCAGGATCTTCTACTTCTCGCCGGGCCACGAGACCTATCCAATCTATCACAACGAGGGCGTGCAGCAGGTGCTGCGCAATGCGGTGCACTGGGCGCGCAACCCGGCGCCGGCCTGGTCCGGCATCACCAATGCCCCGAACGTGCCGACGGATGCCGCCAAGGAGAAGATCGTCCAAAAAGGCCTGCGCCTGCATGCCGATGGCGACAGGGGTCTTGGCTGATCGGCGCGTGAGTCGATTGCGGCGTGAGGTGATTGGGGGCCTGAACTGATGCATCGAATTCTTCTGCTCGGCACGGGCGGCATCGCCGGGCATCATGTCGAGGAGTTCGCCGGGATTGCCGGCTGCGGCATCGTCGCCTGCGTCGATCAGGTGCCCGGCCGTGCGGCCGCGTTCGCCGCTGCCAGCAAGATCGGAGATTTCTTCGAGAGCCTGGAGGCGGCGGTCGCCTGGGGCCAGTTCGATGCCGCCATCAACGCGACGCCGGATGGTGCACATTTGGCGACGACGCTGGCGCTGCTTGCCGAGGGAAAGCATGTGTTTTGCGAAAAGCCGCTGGCGCCGAACCACGCCGACGCGCTGGCAATGACCGAAGCGGCAGAGGCAGCCGGGGTGGTCAACATGGTCAACCTGACCTATCGCAACTCACCGGCAATCCAGGAAGCGCGGCGCATGGTGCAGGCCGGCGAGATCGGCGAGCTGCGCCATGTCGAGGCGAGCTACCGACAGAGCTGGCTGATCAGCAAATCATGGGGCGACTGGCGGGTCGAGGACAAATGGCTATGGCGCCTGTCGAGCCGGCACGGTTCGACCGGCGTTCTCGGCGATGTCGGCATTCACATCCTGGACTTCTCTACGTATGGCGCCGGCCAGGATATCGTCAGCTTGCATGCCGATCTGGTCACGTTTCCGAAGGCCGAGGGCGAGCGCATCGGCGACTATGTGCTGGATGCCAATGACAGCGTCGCGATGACGGCGCGTCTCGATTCCGGCGCGCTCGCCACGATCGTGGCAAGCCGCTACATGACTGGCCATACCAACGATTTGTCGCTGGCCCTGCACGGCACCAAGGGCGCCATCAAGGTCGAGACCAATGGCAAGGAGTCGAACCTGTCGGCCTGCCTGGCTGGCGATGTCGATCTTCAGCGCTGGCAAACGCTGCCGCTGCCCAATGTCAAGCGTAACGCCCGGCGCTTTGCCGACGCGCTCGATGCAGGCCGAAACGGCGATCCGTCCTTCCGGCGCGCCGCCGACATGCAGAAACTGATAGACGCGGCCTTCGAGAGTTCAGCGGCCAAGCTGCCAATCCTGGTCGCCTGAAGCTGGCCGGCTTTCGCCGGCCGTACGCATTTCTGCGGAGCTTAGAACGAGCTCGGCACGATCCACGGGTCGATGCTGATGCCGAGCCGCGGGCCCTTGCCTTCAGCGGTGTTTTCCGTGGCGCCCTTCTTCTCGACCGAGCCGGTCGAGGCGCAATCGAGCTTCACGTCGGTCTTCGTGTCTACGCAGGTTGTAGCGGACGCATGCTTGACCATGTGGGGCGCGCTGGCGGCGAAGGCCGAGCCCGAAAGTGCCAGCACGGCTGCGAGGGTGAAGAGTGTCTTTTTCATAGTCTGTCTCCGTTTTCGACGGGTGAATTCTTGTCGTACATGTACGATGCACCGTACACATACGTCCGTCGATCGCGAAGTTCAAGATAAAACCGTACGCGTACGCTAAACTTTATGTTAACCAAGAATTCGAAAGGAAACTGGCGTTCAGCAGTTGACCGGTGTGTCGGTCAGCGGCGGCACGTTTTGCGTGCTGAGCGTGGCAAGCGTGAAATCGCACATGCGCTTCACGAAAGCCTGCGGATCGCCGAAGGGGTAGAACGGAAAGGTGATCAGCAGCGAGATCGTGCCGTGGCCGACTGCCCACAGCATGGTGGCGATGGCGCGCGGGTCGCCCTGCAATTTGCCGGCGGCCACGCAGGCCTCGACCCTGCTGATCAGCACCTTCATCGCCGGGTTGCCCTCTTCCATGTCCTCGTAGCTCCTGCCTTCCGGCAGCTTCGTCTTCTCGGTCATGAACACGGTGCGGTATTCGTTGGGATTGCCGAGCCCGAAGGCGGCATATTCGGTCATGACAGCCTGCAACGCCTCGATCGGATCGTCCGATGGGTGCTCCTCGATGCGGCGGGCTAGCGTCTCGAACGCATCCTCGGCGAGTGCGAACAGGATGTCCTGCTTGTCGGCGAAATAGGAATAGACCGACATCGGTGCGTAGCCGACCCGCTTGGCCAGCTTGCGGATGGTCAGGCCTTCATAGCCTTCCTCCTGAACGAGCTTGTGCGCGGCCTCGACCAGTTCGGAGCGCAGTTCGGCCTTTTGTTTCTCGCGGCGTGTCTGGACACTCGGCGGCAAGATCGGTCCTTTGTTCGGGTTGGTGCTGGCCAAATTATATACGCTGTACGAAAACGGACAAGGGCGTGACAGGTTCCCAAACGGCAACATGCCTCAGCTCTCGCCGAGGCTCGTCCATATCCGAGAGCATCAGTAGCGCGTCTTCAGCGGCAAAAGCGGCAAAGCTTTTCGCGACGCCCCGGCCAAGCCCGCCGGCGGCATCCGCGACCGGCATTGTTGCTGCGTCGAAGCGGCCATCGTCACGCCTCCTTGTCGATCAGTCGGGCAGCGAGATGCGAAAGCAGTTTCACCGCCTCGCCATAGGTTCTCGCCTTTTCGGGATTGGAGGCGTTGCCGTCCAGCGCCCGTTTGAAGACGCCCTGACAGATTGCCGCCAGCCGGAAGAAGGAAAAGGCGAGGAAGAACGTCCAGTTGCCGATACCACTGAGCCCGCGCCGCCGGCAGTAGCTGGCGACGTAATCCTCCTCGGAAGGCAGGTCGAGTGCGGCACGATCGATACCGCCCAGGCCGCGAAAATCCGAGGCGTGAGGCAGGCGCCATTGCATGCACTGATAGGCGATATCGGCAAAGGGATGGCCTGATGTCGACAGTTCCCAATCGAGCACCGCCACCACCTGAGGCCGATCGGAAGCGAAGATCAGATTGTCCAGCCGGTAGTCGCCATGCACCAGCGAGACGCTGCCGTCATCTTCGGGCATGTGCGTTTCCAGCCAGGCAATCAGCCGGTCCATATCGGCCACGGTGCCGGTCTCCGAGGCACGGTACTGGCTGGTCCAGCGCGCCAGCTGGCGCTCGAAGTAGTTGCCCGGCCGGCCGAAATCGCCGAGACCCACGGCCCCGACGTCGACATCATGCAGCGCGGCGAGGGTGTCGTTCATGGCATCGTAGATGGCGGCGCGTTCATCGTTATCGCCGGCCTCCGGCAGCGCCGGATCCCAGAAAATGCGGCCGTCGACGAAATCCATGACGTAGAACATACGTCCGATCGGCGAGTCCTCCGACGAGAGATGCAGCATCTCCGGCACGGGCACGGCGGTGCCGGCAAGCGCCTTCATCACCCTGAATTCGCGGTCGAGCTGATGCGCCGATTTCAGCAGCTGGCCCGGCGGCTTGGCACGCAGCACGTAACGGCCGCTTGCCGCCGTCAGCAGATAGGTCGGGTTCGATTGGCCGGATTTGAATTTTTCGATTGCGGCAAGCCCGGAAAAGCCCGGTATGTTCGCCTCGAGATAAGGCGCGAGCGCCGCCTGGTCGAGGACGTTCGGATCGCTCATGCCGTCTCGGGCTGGCGTTCGATCAAGGTCAGCGTCAACCAGCGTGCCGTCAGCGCCGGTTTCTTCGAGCCTTCGATCTCGATGGTCACGTCATGCGCCGTCTGCACCCAGCCCGACGGCCTGACCTTGACGTCGGCCAGCACGAAACGGGTGCGAATGCGCGCGCCGGTCTTCACCGGCGCCAGGAAGCGCAGCGAATCGAAGCCGTGGTTGACGCCCATCTTGCTGTTTTCCAGCGGCGGCATCGTCTCGAAGGTCATCGCCGACAACAGCGACAGCGACAGGAAGCCGTGTGCAATGGTGCCGCCGAAGGGCGTCTCGCGCATGGCCCGCTCCGGATCGCAGTGGATGAACTGGTGGTCGTCGGTGGCGTCGGCGAACTGGTCGATCATGCGTTGCGTGACCACCCGCCACGGCGACACGCCAACTTCCTTGCCGACATTGGCCAGAAGCACATCGAGACTGATCGGTTCCACGCTCACGTCCTCCAGTTCACCTCCGGCTTCTGTGGCCGGAAAATGTTATTCCTTGAACAGCGTCAGCCCATGCTGCACCGACTGTCCGCCGTCGATCGGCAGGACGGCGCCTGTGACGTAGCTTCCTGCACGGCTGCACAGATAGAGCGTTGCGCCGGCAATGTCATCCGGTGCGCCGATACGGCCGATCGGAACATGGTTTCCGACATGTCTGGCTTGTTCTTCCGTGCCGGTGGCAAACGCCGTCATCCGGCTCTGAAAGGGGCCGGGGGCGAAAGCGTTGACGGTGATGCGGCGGGCGGCGAACTCAAGCGCCAGGGTGCGTGTCAGATGGTGAACCGCGGCCTTCGAAGCCGTGTAGGAATAGGCGTCGTCGGCCAGCGGTTGCGTGCCCATCACCGAACCGAGATTGATGACCCTGGCCGGGTCGGCATCGCTGGCGGCGGCATCGAGCAGCGGTAGCAATTCACGGGTCAGATGGAAGACCGCGGTGACGTTGACGCCGAACACTTTCGCCCACGCCGAATAGGGAAAGCTTTCGAGCGGCGCGCCCCAGGAAACGCCGGCATTGTTGATCAGGATGTTGAGCCTGTCGGTCCGCGCCTTGACCTCGGCGACGAGTGCGGCAATGCCGGCCTCGCTGGAGACATCACCCGCAAACCCTTCGGCGCGGCCGGGTGCGCCAAGTCCATTCAGTTCGGCGGCGACCTTGATGCAGTCCTCGCCCTTGCGCGAAGCGATCATCACGCCGGCGCCGGCCTGCACCAGCGCCGTCGCCGCCATGCGGCCGATGCCGGTTGCGGCACCCGTCACCAACGCGGTCTTGCCGGCCACCGAAAACAGCTCGTCCAGATAGCTCATCACAGTCCTCCGCGCTCGGCGTGCGGGCAAACAGTTCGCGTTGACAAGGCTATCCGAAGTACAGTCATCCTTGCCACCGACAAAATGCCTGGCATCCATGAAGGGTTAGCGACCGATGACGGACATGAATCTCGGCATGACCGAGCGGCTGAAGCCGATCCACGCGCGCGTCGCGGCCATGGTGCGCGACGAGATCATGCCGCTCGACAAGGAATTTCTCGCCGAAGTGGGCAAGGAAGGCGATCGCTGGGTCCATACGGCGCGCCAGAGCGAGATCCTCGAAGGGCTGAAGAAGACCGCAAGAGCGCGCGGCCTGTGGAATTTCTGGCTGACCGGCTCGGAGCGCGGCTACGGCCTTTCCACGGTCGAATACGCCTATCTGGCCGAGGAGATGGGCAAGTCGCATCTCGGTGCGGAAACCTTCAATTGCTCGGCGCCGGACACCGGTAACATGGAGGTGCTGGAACGCTACGGCTCGGCCGATCACAAGAAAGCGTGGCTGGAGCCGCTGCTCGAGGGCAAGATCCGCTCGGCCTATCTGATGACCGAGCCGGATGTCGCCTCGTCCGACGCCACCAACATTGCCATGCGCTGCGAGCGGCAGGGCGACGACTATGTGCTGAACGGCGAGAAATGGTGGGCATCGGGCGCCGGCGATCCGCGCTGCGCCATCTACGTCGTCATGGTCCTGACCGGGGGCGACAGCGAGCCAAAGCACCGCCGCCATTCCATGATCCTGGTGCCCGCCGACACCAAAGGCGTCACCAAGGTCCGCGCCATGCAGGTCTATGGCGACGATGACGCGCCGCATGGCCATATGCATCTTCGCTTCGACAATGTGCGGATTAGGGCGTCGAACCTGATGCTGGGCGAGGGCAGGGGATTCGAGATCGCGCAAGGGCGGCTCGGCCCCGGCCGCATCCATCACTGCATGCGCGCCATCGGCCAGGCCGAGATGGCGCTGGAAATGCTGTGCCAGCGTTCCGTGCGCCGCGAGGCCTTCGGCCAGCCCCTGGCAAAGCTCGGCGCCAATTTCGACATCATCGCGGAATGCCGCATGGAGATCGAGATGGCCCGCCTGCTCTGCCTCAAGGCGGCGTGGATGATCGATCAGGGCGACGCGCGGGCCGCCGCTCCCTGGATCAGCCAGATCAAGGTGGTAGCGCCCCGCGTCGCGCTCAAGGTCACCGACGAGGCGGTGCAGATGTTCGGCGCGCAAGGCATCAGCCAGGACACGCCGCTGGCGCGGTCGTGGACGCATCTGCGGACATTGCGCCTTGCCGACGGGCCTGACGCCGTCCATCGCCGGCAGGTGGCGCGGACGGAGCTGAAGAAATACTCGCAGGAAAAGGTCTGAGCGCCGGTATCATCTTCCGGCGACCGCTTGCCGAGGCTATGGCGCGGAACTGGCCAGGCCCAACGGCAAGGTGTTCATCCAGCCTTGGCCCAATCGAAAGACGCGAGAAACTTGGACATGAGCCGGAAGGATGTCCGGTATCTGGCCGCTGCCCGGATCGTCGGCCCGCCGTTCCCGTCTTTCAACCCCCTATGCCACGCCGCTTTGTCCGTGATATGTCGCCGCCATCGAATTCCGGACGACGTGGGCAAGCGCCTGTTCCGGGCGGGTGTAGGGTGATTTGATGACGATATCCAAGCCGGTCTTCGACCGTTTGGGGTTCAGCCTGTGGATCGGCGTGTTCCTGGTCGTTCTTGTCCTGGTCCTGTGGTCGCCCTATACGCGCACGGTATGGAAGGCCTATATAGACGGCAGCGAGGCGCTTCTGGCCGGTCTGCCACTCTACGACACCCAATCCGAGATGGGGTATCTCTACGCGCCAGCCTTTGCCGCGCTGTATATTCCAATAGCCAAACTCGGTCCGCAGCTGGGCGGCGTGGTTTGGCACAGCCTTGGCTTTGCGGTGCTGACCTATGCCGCGATGCGACAGGTGCGCAAGCTCGGCGGCGGCGAATTGACGTGGCTGCTTTCTTTCGGTCTTTTCCTCGCCTTGCCGATGGCAGCGGGGGCGATCCGCAACGGCCAGGCGACGATCCTTTTGACCGGCGCCTGCTGGCTTCTCACCCTGTCGGCGCTGGAAGGGCGGCGGGCGGAGACGTTCTTCTGGGCTTCGATTGCCATCATCGCCAAGCCGACCGCGATCATCATGCTGTTGTTGGTGGGAGCCCTTCGGCTCCGGTTGATACCGGTTCTGGTGCTTTCTGTCCTGTTCGTCCTCGCCCTGCCCTACGCTTTCGCTCCCGCCGGCTATCTCAACGATCAGTATCGCGTCTTCGCCCAGATGCTGACCTCGATGGCCGTCGAGAACACCAGCCATTTCGTGCCGACTGATTTCACGGCGCCGTTCACCCGGATAGGGCTGCCCATTCCGGAATTCGGCGCCACGATCGTGCGCATCGTCATGGCCCTGTTCACGCTTTCGGCGGTCATCTGGTTCGACCGCAAGCTTGAACGCGGACCGGCGGGGCTGGCGATCTTCCTGACGGCCACTTTCTACATGTGCGTCTTCAACCCGCGCGTCGAGCCCAACACCTATGCAATGATCGCGGTACCCGCCGGTATCGCCATCGCGCTGTTGTGGCGCGAAGAGCGCGGCGGCGTTCTGGCCTCGGTGTTGTCGACGGTGCTGTTCGCGACCGGACTGACCGGCGTCGATCGCCATGTGCACGATTTGCTCTACCCCTGGTTCCGGCCGATCGCGGTTACGTTCATCGCGGGTTCGCTGATCTGGTGGTTCTGGGCCACGGCGCGGGTAAAGGTGGTGAATGCAGGGATCGCAAATGGCTGAATTGCGGCCGACACTCGACATCGTCGCGCCATTCTTGAACGAGGCGCAATCGGCATCGGCCTTCGCACGCCTGCTCGGCGAACTCGAAGCGGCCGTGGCACAGCGGTTCGGCATGACCGTGCACAAGATCCTGGTCGATGACGGCAGCCGTGACGATGGCGCCCAACGGTTTTCGCAGGCGCTGACGGGGTCGTGGGAGATCGTCCGCCTTAGCCGCAATTTCGGCAAGGAGGTCGCCGTGCTAGCCGGCCTCGATCGGTCGCGCGGCGACATGGTGCTGATCATGGACGCCGACCTCCAGCATTCCCTGGACATCAGCCTGAAGCTGATCGCCGAGCTGGTGGAACATCCTGATGTCGATGTCGTCTATGCACAAAACGACCGGCGCGAGGCGAGCTGGCGGCGCAGCCAGCTGGCCCGACTTTTCTACAGCCTGATCAACAGCAGCCAGCGTTTCGACATTCCAGCGAATGCCGGCGACTTCCGCGTCATGCGCGGCACCGTGGCGCGTGCGCTGACCAGCCTGCGCGACAAGCGTCGCTTCAACAAGGGCCTGTTTGCCTGGGCGGGCTTTCGCCAGAAGGCGTTGCCCTATTCGCCGGAGAGCCGGGCCAGCGGCACGTCGAAATGGAGCCGACTCAACCTGATCGCCTTCTCGCTGGAAGGCTTCACCTCATTTTCCGTCATTCCGCTGCGCCTGATTAGCCTCAGCGGACTGCTCGCGGCACTTGCGGGCGCGGTTTACGGGGCCAAGGTGCTCTTCGAGGTGATCTTCTACGGCATTGCCGTTCCGGGTTATCCCAGCCTGCTGGTCGCCGTCGTCCTGCTCGGCGGCCTCAACCTGACGCTGCTTGGCCTGATCGGCGAATATGTCTGGGTCACGCTCAGCGAAAGCAAGGATCGGCCGGTCTATCTCGTGCGCGATGTCGTTCGCAGTGAGGTCTCCGCCGACAGGCCGGTGGCAGGCGCTCTCGACACATGACGCGGCGCATCCGCCTGATCGCTGACGACTACGGCCTGGCGCCCGGCGTCTCCGATGGGATTCTCGATCTGCTCGATCGCGGCCGCCTGACCGGCACCAGCTGTATGTCCGGCTTTCCGGAATGGCCAAAGGAGGCGGCGCGCATAAAACCTCTTTGCGGCCATGTCGCGGTCGGGCTGCATCTCACCTTGACCGACCAGCCTGCCGTCACCGGCAGGTCGAGCCTGGCGCCGGAAGGCCGGCTGCCGCCACTCCGCACGCTGGCCTTGCCGATCCTACGCGGCCGCGTCAATGATCGCGATGTTCATGCCGAGCTCGACGCCCAATACAGCCGCCTCGTCGAAGCACTCGGGCGCCGCCCCGATTTCATCGACGGGCACCAGCATGTGCATTTCCTTCCCGTCGTGCGCAACTGGCTGCGCGCGCGTCTTGGCGAAGAGAGCGACAAGCCGGCGCTGCGCGGCGCCCCGGTCCTGACTGCGGCGCCGAAAGTCGCCGCGATCGCCGCGCTCGCTTCCGGCTTCAACCGGTCGATGCGGCGCGCCGGCTTTACCGTTTTCGAGCCGCTTGCCGGCATCTATGACTGGCGCCAACCCGATAAATTCGCTTCCGTGCTGCAGGCCGCCGTCGAGGCGTTGCCGGAACGCGGGCTGTTCATGTGCCACCCGGGCCATGTCGACGCGACACTGCGCGCGCGCGACCCGATGCGAGGCGTGCGCGAGGTCGAATTCGCGACCCTGGCATCGGATACGTTCGGCGCCAGCCTGGCCCGCGCCGGTGTCGCAATCATGGGTGGCAAGGGATGAGCGACGCCGAGCTGCCCCCGCGTTCGACCGGCAACAAGATCGTCCGCTTTGCCATTGTCGGACTTGCCAACACAGCCATCGACCTTGCCAGCTTCTTCCTGCTGCTCAAGCTGCAGATGCCGCCGCTGCCCGCCAACATCGCTGCCTGGTTCATCGCCGTCACCTTCTCATTCGCGGCGAACGGCTTCTGGTCGTTCGAGCGCAATCGAGCCATCCGGCTGCATGACGCGTTCCTTCGCTTCGCCTCGCTTGGGGGGCTGATTTCGCTCGGCGTCTCCAGCCTTTCGATCGCGCTGTTCGCAACGACCGTCGGAGTTTGGCCGGCAAAGATTTGCGGAGTCGTGATCGCAGCGGTGCTGAATTTCCTCGCCGCGCGCTGGTCGATCGAAGGCCGGGTGCTGAAATAGCGACGAAAGCCGCTCCTCGCTTTTCCCGGAATGTCGCTACTCGGCTGGCTCCGCATTGGTGTAGACGGCTTCCTCGAGCTCGCGCTTCAGCCGGGCCTCCTCATGGGTCTTCGGGGTGACGAAGCGGCCAAGCAGGAGATAGGCGACCGGCGTCAGGAATAGCGTCGAGACGGTGGCAAGCCCCAGTCCGCCGACGATGACCCAGCCGAGCGCGACGCGCGCCGCGGCACCTGCGCCGCTCGCCAGCACCAGCGGCAAGCCGCCGAGCACGGTGCAGATCATCGTCATCATCACCGGCCGCACGCGGATGATCGAGGCCTGCTCGATCGCCTCACGCACGCCAAGCCCGCGGTCGCGCAGTTGGTTGGCGAATTCGACGATCAGGATGCCGTTCTTGGCCATGACACCGACCAGCAGGACCAGGCCGATCTGGCTGTAGGCGTTGAGGGTGGTACCCGAGAAGAGCAGCGCGAAAATGGCGCAGGCAAGACCGAGCGGTACCGTCGCCATGATGATGACGGCGCTGACGAAGCTTTCGAACTGGGCGGCCAGCACCAAAAGGATGATCACCAGCGCGAAGCCGAAGATGGTGACCATGGCGCTGTTGGTCTCGCCCAGCGTCGCCGCCTCGGCCAGCGGCAGGATGCGGCTGCCGGGCGGCAACAGCGGCGTGGCGATCTCCTCGGCGCGGGTCAGCGCGGCGCCGAGCGCGAAGTCGCCGCCAAGGTTGGATGTGATGGCCACCGAAGGCTGCTGCTGTTCGCGCGACAGCGATGGCGGCACGGCACGCTCGGTCAGCGTGGCGATTGTCGACATCGGCACGAAGCGTCCGTCGGCCGTTTTCAGGAAAATGTTTTCCAGGTCGGTCGGGTCGTTGATCGGATTTGTCGTCGAGACCAGCTTCACACCATAGCTGCGATCGGCGATGTAGACGTCGACGACGTCGTTGCCGTCGAGCATGGCCTGCAAGGTGTTGGCCAGTCCAGTGATGTCGATGCCGAGGTCGGAGGCGCGCTCGCGGTCGATCGCGACGGCGAGTTGCGGCTGCGTCGGGTCGATCGACAGGCGCGGGGTCTGGAAGCGCGGATCCTTCTGCATCTCGGCGATGATCTTCACCGCTGCGTCACCGAGCGCCTTGCGGTCGTTGCCGACCAGCGCGAACTGCAGGCCGTTGCCGGCGCCGCGGATGCCGAGGCTGTTGGGCTGCACCGGGAAGATGCGCACGCTCGGCACCTGTTTGGTCAATCGGCTGATCTCGGCCATGATCTCCTGTTGGCTGCGGCTGCGCTCGTTCCACGGCGCCAGCGTCATCACCATGAAGCCGGAATTGTAGGAGCCGTTCTGGCCGGCATGCTCGAACGTGCTGCGGATCTCGCCTGAATCGCGCATTGGCTGGATCAGTTTCTCGATCTTCTGCATCTGCTGTGTCGTGTAGTCGAGGCTGACGCCCTGCGGGGCGCTGATACGCAGCAGCACGGCGGCGCGATCCTCGGTCGGCGTCAATTCCTGGCGAATGGTGCCGAACAGCGTGAAGGCGATGCCGGCAAACAGCACCGCGACCAGAAGCACGATCCACGGTGCATCGAGGCAGGCGTGCAGGCTGCGCTTGTAGGCAGTATTGAGCACGCCGCCGATGCGGGCGCCGACGCCGTGACCGCCTTCGTGGTGGAGGGATGCACTGGTCAGCATGCGCGAAGCGAGCATCGGGCACAGCGTCAGCGCGACCACGCAGGACAGAAGCACCGACATGGCAAGCACGAAGCCGAATTCGCGAAACAGGCCGCCGGTCTGGCCGGGCAGGAACGAGATCGGCACGAAGACGGCGACCAACGTCAAAGTGGTGGCAATGACGGCGAAAAACACCTCCTGCGCGCCGAGCACGGCGGCGGCGCGCGGCCCCATGCCTTCGTTGCGCCGTCGCACGATGTTTTCGAGCACGACGATGGCATCGTCGACGACCAGTCCGGTCGCCAGCACCAGGGCGAGCAGGGTCAGGATGTTGACCGAGAAGCCGGCCAGATAAATCGCGGCGATGGTGCCGATCATGGCGACCGGCATCGACAGCCCTGGGATCAGCGTTGCGCGCCAGTCGAGCAGGAAGACATAGATGACGAGCAGCACAATGGTCACCGACAGGCCAAGCGCGATCTCGACCTCGTGCACCGCGCCCTTGACGAAGACCGCGTCGTCGCTGGTGATCTTGATCGACATGCCCTTGGGCAGGTTTTGCTGCAATTTGGCGACGGCGGCCTGGACGCCGGTCGAGATGTCCAGCGTGTTCGATTCCGCCTGGCGGATGATGCCGACGCCAATGCCGGTCTTGCCGTCCGAACGTAGCGTGGTTTGGCCGACATCGGGGCCGAGCGTGACGGTGGCGACGTCGCGGATGCGTGTCGTGCCGCCGATAATGATGTTTTCGAACTCTTCCGGCGTGGTCACGTCGGCCGTCGTGCGGACGATCAGGTCCTGGTTGGTCGTGGTGATCGAACCGGCCGGCGAATCGAAGGCGACCGAGGCAAGCGCCGTCCTGAGGTCGGCAACCGTGAAGCCGAGGCTGGCCAGCTTGTTCTGGTTGACGTCGATGCGGAAGATCTTGTCGCAGTCGCCATAGACCTGGACATCGGCAACGCCGGGCACGGCGGCCAGTTCGTCCTCGATCTGGTCCTGGACCACCACCGTCATGTCCTGGATCGACATGTTGTCCGAGGTCACCGCCAATCGCATCACCGGTTCGGAATTGGCGTCGGCCTTGACGATGCGCGGCGGGTCGGCGGTGTCCGGCATCTGGTTGGCGACGCGGCCGACGGCATCACGCACGTCCGAGGCGGCAACGTCGAGATCGACACCGTCGTTGAACTCGATGGTGACGCGGCTCGAACCGAATGAGGAAGAAGACGAGATCGACTTGACGCCGGAGACGCGGGCGACGGCGCCCTCGATCGTGTCGGTCAATTCGCGATCGACGGTTTCTGCCGCCGCCCCTTCAAAGGCGGTGGAAACAGTAACGACCGCGCGATCGACGTCAGGTAGTTCACGGATCTCGACGCCATAGAAGGCGGCAAGGCCAGCAACGGCAATGAGGGTGTTCAGAACGAAGGCCATCACCGGCCTGCGGATGAACAGCGCAGTGAAGCCGGTATCGCTGGCTGCGTTGATGGTTCCGGTCATGAGCCCTCGGCCGCCTCCACGGCACGCTGCTCTTCGCCGGCAAGGCGGACGGTGCCGCCCTCGCTGACGCTCTGGGTGCCTTCGGTGACCACCATGTCGCCGCTGTCGATCTCGGCGTCGATCAGCACGGTCTCGGTGTTGCGCTGGATGATGCGCACGGGGACTCGCCTGGCTTTGCCGTCCTCGATCTGCCAGACATAGGCGCCGTCCGAACCCCACAGGATCGCCAGCGGGCTGACGGCCGGATAGGTCTGTCCCGGGAATTTCATGCTGATGGCGAACGACATGCCGGCGCGCAGGGAATCGGCCGGATTGGCGATCTTGGCCTTGACCAGAAGGGTGCGGCTCTTCTCATCGATGTGATTGTCTATGGCCGAAACCGTTCCGGTATAGGCATTGCTGGGATTGGCGATCGGCGTCGCCGTCAATTGCGCGCCGACCTTGACGGCGGCGGCGAAACGCTCCGGCACCAGGAAATCGACCAGAATGCTGGAGCGGTCGTCGAGCGTGGCGATCGCCGACTGGTTGGTCACGTAATTGCCGGCGGAGATCGGCAGGATGCCGACAGTGCCGGCAATGGGTGCCAGAATCGATCGCCGCTGCAGCGCAAGTTCCGCGTCCTGAAGCGCCAGCTTGGCGCCGGCCAAAACCACTTCGGCGTCGGCCACGGCAACCGGTGTCGCGGCGTTGGAAGCACGCAATGACTTGACGCGGTCGAGCTTGGCCTGCGCGTCCTGCAAGGCGAGCTTGGCGCGGTCCTGGGCGATCGTTTCGGTCTCGGAGTCGAGTGTCGCGATGATCTGTCCCTTGTCGACATGGCTGCCGGATTCGACCAGCAACTCGGCGAGGCGGCCGGAACTGTAGGGATTGACGGTCACGGAGGCGTTGGCACGACCGGTGCCGATTGCCTGCAGGCGATCGTTGATAACGGCCGACGTGGCCGCCAGGGCCACCACGTTCACCCGCTGGTTGCCACCTTCGCGGCCGATTGCCTGCTTCGCGTTGGCGGCGCCGCTTTCAGCCGGGGACGTTGCCGCATAAGCCCAGTCAATGCCCCAGCGTGCCAGCACGTCGTGAGCGCCCGGATAAAAGCGCAGCCAGGCGGATGCTGCCACCACCAGCACCACAAGCGCGAAAAATATCTGTTTCCAGGCGGCCATCGGCACTCCGGTTGGCAAAGCAATCCTTCCGTCTACCGGGTTTCCCGAAATGAAGCAGACGCAGCGAGGCTATTATAAGGCAAGAAGCCACCCCGATATCGCGTTTTTATGACAAGTCTCCAAGGCCGCGCACATTAAATATATGTAACATTTGAGAAAACATGCGTAACCTTTGGGGTCGTCGTTACATGCACTAACGCAGACTTTCCATCTCGCGAATGCGCTTGGCGCCCTCTGCTTCCAGTTGCCTGGTGACAGCGCCGATCAGCATTTCCGCAACGACGAAGAGGGCAGCGGAGGAATCCCACGCCGACGGCACGGCCGTTCGTCCAGCGATGACATGGCGGGCGAAACGCGCGATCGGCGACAGCCACTGGTCGGTGAACAGCACGATCTGCACGCCGCGCTGATGCGCCTTCTCGGCGAAGCGAGCGAGGCTGTCCTGGTAGCGCCTGATGTCGAAGATCACCAGCACATCGCGTTTGCCCATGTCGATCAGCCTGTCGCGCCACATGCTTTCCTGGCCGGCAAGGTGAAAGACATCGGGTTGAACGACGGCGAGGTGGGCGGCCATGTAGCGCGCCAGCGGATCGGTGAAGCGGCCGCCGATCAGGAATGTCTTGCCGCGCCGGTCGACGAGCCGGGCGGCGATGTCGGCAAGCTGCCCGTCGGACAGGTGCCTGAACGTCTCGCGCATATTGTCGAGCGTCGCTTCCAGCATTGGTGACACCGTGCCGCCGCCGGGCGAGGGCGGGTTGAGCGTCCTCGTCGCCGGAGACTGCAATTGCGCCGCCAGTTCGTCCTGCAGGCTCGACTGGAATTCCGGATAGTTCTGGAAGCCGAGCCGGGCAACGAAACGCAGGATCGTCGGCGAAGAGACACCGGCCGTGGCCGAGAATTCGGCAACCGTCTTCAAGCCGATCATCGGGTAACTGGCGATCAGCGTCTGGGCCGCGCGCCGTTCTCCGGCCGGCATCGTGCCGATGCGGTCGGCAATCAGTTCGGCAATACTGGAAATCATCTTTTCCCCACCCTTGGAGCGGGATGGTAAACCATTCCGCTCCGTCTGTTTGTCTTGGTCCCATTTCTGCGACGCCAAGTGATTCTACCTGGCTGCAAAACGCTTCGGCCTGGTCGAAGGTCTTTTCCGAAATCGCATTTGACAAAGTCGCCCAAACTGTATGAAATCATCCATAGGGACGCAATGACACAAAATACGTAACATACGATACAGCGTCCCCGGGGACAGCAGACTATGGAGAAAGCACGGCCCGCCAGCCTTGCAGCGTCTGATACCGTGAGGGTGACGAACCCCGGCGGATCGAGCCCTTTTGTGCTGACTTGCGATCACGCCTCGAACTTCCTTCCCGCTGAATTCGGCACGCTCGGCCTTGCCGCCGAGGACCTGTCGCGCCACATCGCCTGGGATCCCGGCGCGCTGCCGGTTGCCCGCCGCATGGCGGAGGCGCTCGATGCCACCCTGATCGAAACCCGTATCTCGCGTCTCGTCATCGACTGCAACCGGCCGCTCGACGCGCCCGACCTCATAATGAGTGTCAGTGTCAGCGAGAAAACCGTCGTTCCAGCGAACCAGGGACTCTCCGCCGACGAGCGGGAGGCGCGTGTAGCGCTCGCATGGCGCCCGTTCCATGACACTATCGAGAAGACGATCGAGGATCGGTTGGCGTCGGGCCGAGAGACGCGACTGGTGTCGATCCATTCTTTCACCCCGATCTTCAAGGGTAAGAATCGGCCCTGGCATATCGGCATCATCCATGACGAAGACCGCCGGTTGGCGGCGCCGCTGATATCGGCGCTGAAGCGGCTTGCCGGCGTCACCGTCGGCGTCAACGAGCCCTATTCGCCGGCCGACCGCGTCTATTTCACGCTGGAACGCCACGCGCGCTCGCGCGGCTTGCCTTGCGCGATGATCGAAATCCGCAATGATGAAATTTCCGGCGAGACCGGGCAGCGGAAATGGGCGGATCTGCTCACGGGCATTTTTTCGGATCTGGAGCCGGAGGAGGCAGGACAGACCAGATCGCATTCAGTCGGCCAGATCGCATTCAGTCGGAAAGTCAGTTCAATCGGCTAGCCAGAGCGAGATGAGATTGACGCATCTCGCTCGGAAACAACAGGGGACTTCCAATGATAGCACCGGGTTACACAGACATTGACAAGAAGGAGGACCTCAAGGTTCTCCACGGTATGGGCTATGCCCAGGAATTGTCGCGAAGCATGAGCCGCTTCTCGAATTTCGCGATCTCGTTCTCGATCATCTGCATCCTTTCGGGTGGCATCAATTCCTTTGCACAAGCCACTGGGTCGATCGGCGGCGCCGCGGCGGGCATCGGCTGGATCGTCGGCTGTTGTGTTTCGGCCTGCTTTGCCCTTGCGATGGCGCAGATTGCCTCGGCATTTCCGACCGCTGGCGGCCTCTATCACTGGTCTTCGATCCTCGGAAACCGCTTCACCGGCTGGCTGACCGCCTGGCTCAATTTGCTCGGCCTGATCACCGTGCTGGGGGCGATCAATATCGGCACCGCATTCTTCTTTGTCGGAACGTTCGGAAGCTGGTTTGGCATCACCGGAACGCCTGGCGAGATCGTCGGGTTCGTTACCTTCATCACGGTGCTGCAGGCGGTGTTCAACCATTTTGGCATCAGGCTCACGGCCATGCTGACGGATGCTTCGGGCTTCCTCATCCTGGGTGCGACGGCAGTACTGATCGTGGCTTGCCTGGTGTTTGCGCCCGCGATCGATATCACGCGGTTGTGGACATTCACCAACTATTCGGGCGACGCCGGTGGCGGTGTCTTCCCGCAGTCCGACTCCATGAGCTACCTGTTCCTGCTCTGCCTGCTTCTGCCAGTCTACACCATCACCGGCTACGACGCGTCAGCGCATACCTCCGAAGAAACAGAGAAAGCAGCACACTCGGTGCCGCAGGCGATCGTTTCGTCCGTGCTCTGGTCTTCGCTAATCGGTTGGGTGATGCTGTGCGCAATCGTTCTGGCAATCCCCGACCTGGCCGCCGGCGCCAAGCAGGGCTGGAACGTGTTCTTCGCCACCATGGACGCGATCATGCCCGTCTGGCTGAAGACGTTGCTGTATCTCGCAATCCTGATCTCGCAGTTCCTGTGCGGTCTGGCCACGGTGACCTCGGCTTCGCGCATGTTGTTTGCCTTCTCGCGTGATGGTGGCATGCCGTTTGGTTCCGCGTCGCTTGCCAAAGTCAGCCCGACCTGGCGCACGCCGGTCAACGCGATCTGGACCGCTGCGGTGCTTGAGATCATCTATGTCTTTCTTGCGCAGTTCATTTCGATCGGCGGCACCAACATCTACACCATCGTCGTCAATTCGACGCTGGTGTTCCTGTTCCTGTCGTTCATCATTCCGATCGTGCTCGGCATGATGACTTTCGGAACGGCGAAATGGCCGAATCCGGGCCCGTGGAACCTCGGCGCCGGGCTGTTCAAGCTGTTTTGCGTCCTGTCGGTTGTCGGCATGGCGATCATCTTCTACATCGCCATCCAGCCGCCGAACGACAAGGTGCTATACATCACCATTGGCTTCATTGGGCTGACCGCCGTGCTTTGGTTCGGTTTCGAGAACCGCCGCTTCCAGGGTCCACCGATCGGCGACCAGATTGCCAAGCGCAAGGCTGCCATCGCGGCCGCCGAACTGGCCGTCGGCGAAACCGGCTACTGACATCAACCATCATGGCCATGGCCGGCGTTTTTGCCGGCCATGGTTTCGTTAGCCCCTTTCAATCGTCAAGCGCTGGAGTGCCAAAGGAATGGCCGGAAATTTCTCGTTCGATCAATTGAAGAAAGCGGTCTCCAGCGGCGAGATCGACACGGTGCTGGCCTGCATCGTCGACATGCAGGGCCGACTGGCGGGCAAACGGTTCCTGGCGCAATACTTCGTCGATTCCGCGCACGACGAAACGCATGGCTGCAACTATCTGCTGGCCGCCGACATCGATATGGAGCCCGTGCCCGGCTACAAGGCGGCGAGCTGGTCGAAAGGGTATGGCGACTTCGTTATGAAGCCGGATCTGGCCACGCTTCGGCGCATTCCCTGGCTGGAAAAGACCGCACTTGTGATCTGCGACGTGCTCGACCACCACACGCATGACGACCTGCCGCACTCGCCGCGCGCCATCCTCAAGAAGCAGGTCAAGCGGCTGACGGAGCGCGGCTATATCGGCTATTTCGCTTCAGAGCTGGAATTCTACCTGTTCAACGAGACCTACGATTCCGCCCGCAAGAAGCATTGGCAGGGCCTCGACACGGCATCGCCCTATATCGGCGATTACCAGATCGGCATCACCACCAAGGAAGAAGGCGTCATGCGCCGGCTTCGCAACGAGATGGAAGCGGCCGGCATCCCGATCGAGAATTCCAAGGGTGAATGGGGTCCCGGCCAGGAAGAGATCAATGTGCGCTACGCCGAGGCGCTCGACATGGCCGACCGCCACGTCATCCTGAAGAACGGCGCCAAGGAAATCGCCGAGTCCGAGGGCAAGGCAATTTCGTTCATGTCCAAATACAATTACGGGCTCGCCGGCAATTCCAGCCACATCCACAATTCGCTGTGGAGCGCCGACGGCAAGACGCCGCTGTTCTTCGACAAAAATGCGGAGTGGACGCTGTCGACGCTCGGCCAGCAATGGGCGGCAGGCCAACTCAAATACGCCAACGAATTCACCTGGTTCCTGGCGCCTTACGTCAACTCCTACAAGCGCTTCCAGGCTGGAACCTTCGCGCCGACCAAGATCATGTGGAGCGAGGACAACCGCACCGCCGGTTTCCGGCTGTGCGGCGAGGGCACCAAGGGCATCCGCATGGAGTGCCGCATCGGCGGCGCCGACCTCAACCCCTATCTTGCCTTCGCGGCGCTGATCGCAGCCGGCCTTGCCGGCATCGACGAGAAACTGGACTTGCAAAAGCCGTTTGTCGGTGATGCCTATCAGGCATCTCGCCTGCCGGAGATCCCGAAGACGCTGCGCGATGCCACCGAGACGCTGACGAACTCGATGATGCTGAAGCAGGCGCTCGGCGAGGACGTGCTTGAACACTATGTCCACACCGCAAAATGGGAGCAGTTCGAATACGACCGCCGGATTACGGATTGGGAACTGCATAGAGGGTTCGAGCGGTACTAAGTACCGTTTCTCGGCGCCGCCCCTCACTCTTATCCTCTCCCCGTGTAGAGCGGGGAGAGGGGCCGCAAGCGCTGGGCCACGTCCCTTTCCCCGTCACAATCGGGAAAAGGGGCCGGCAGGCGGATGAGGGACAGCGCTAGACCACAAGATTTTCGTTACAGAATGCGAGGACTTACAAAATGACCGAAACGGTCAAACTCATATCCCCAGTCGATGGCTCGATCTATGCCGAGCGGCCGATCGCGACAGACCAGGCGGTGAGCGCCGCGGTCGAGCGCGCCAAAGCGGCTCAGGAGAAGTGGGCTGAGACGCCGATCGTCGAGCGCGGCAAGTACATGCTGGCGATGCTGGAAGCGCTGGTTGCGATGACCGACGAGATCGTGCCGGAGATCGCCTGGCAGATGGGGCGGCCTGTTCGTTATGGCGGCGAGTTCGGCGGCGTCAAGGAACGCACCAACTACATGGTCGAGATCGCCGAACAGGCACTCAGGTCAGTGCCGGCTTCCAATCCGAAGGATGGCTTCCGCCGCTATGTGAAGAAGGATCCGCTTGGCGTGGTCATGGTGATCGCGCCGTGGAATTATCCTTATCTCACCGCCGTCAACACCATCGTGCCGGCACTGATGGCCGGCAACGCCGTCATCCTCAAGCATGCGGCGCAGACTCTGCTGGTCGGCGAACGCTTCCAACAGGCGTTCGACAGAGTGGGGCTGCCCAAGGGCGTGTTCCAGAACGTCGTGCTGAACCACGCCCAGACAGAAAAACTGCTCGGCTCGGGCAAGATCGACCATGTCAACTTCACCGGCTCGGTCGGCGGCGGCCGCGCCATCGAAAAGGCGGCGGCGGGCACCTTCATGACGCTCGGCCTGGAGCTTGGCGGCAAGGATCCGGCCTATGTGCTGCCCGACGCCAAGATGGACCATGCGGTCGCCAATCTGGTCGACGGCGCCTTCTACAATTCCGGTCAATGCTGCTGCGGCATCGAACGCGTCTATGTGCACGAAAAGGTCTATGACGAATTCGTCGAGGGCTTCATCGCCGAGACGAAGAACTATGTCGTCGGCAATCCGCTCGACCAGGCGACGACGACGGGGCCGATGGCGCAGGCGCGCTTCGCCGACCTGATCCGCGAACAGAAGGCCGAGGCACTGCGCAAGGGCGCGGTGGCACACATCAACATGAAAGTGGCGAACGACAAGGCCGGCTCGCCCTATCTGGCACCGGAAGTGCTGACCAATGTCGACCATCAGATGAGCGTCATGCGCGAGGAGAGCTTTGGGCCGATCGTCGGCATCATGAAGGTGCGCAACGACGAAGAGGCGATCGCGCTGATGAACGACAGTCCCTACGGGCTGACGGCCTCGATCTGGACGCGCGATACCGAGCATGCGGTGGCGATCGGCAACCGCGTCGAAACCGGCACGGTGTTCATGAACCGCTGCGACTACCTCGACCCGGCGCTGGTCTGGACCGGCGTCAAGGACACCGGCAAGGGTGCCGGCTTATCCGCCATCGGCTATGACAATCTGACCCGGCCGAAATCATTCCATCTGCGCGAAGCCATCTGAGCTGCCTGAGTACCGAGCATTGGGCCACTCAAGGAGGAGAAATGTCTGAGATACAGCCGTCCGCACCATTGGCCCGTCAGGGGCCAGAGGGTATTGGCGGCTACCTCGTCATGCCGATGCTTGGCCTCATTTTCATGCCTCTGGTTGGTCTGGTTGTGTTCGAGCACCATATCGGCCTGTCCGAGTATTTTAGCCTACTAACCGGTGCGCAGCAGGTCTTTGTCGTAACGGAGATTTTCGGATATCTGGCGATCGCGGTCGCCTGCCCGCTGGGCTTGCTCGTTTTGCTGATTGGCAAGAGGCGGGCCTTTCCACGCCTTTACATCGTCTGGGCCGCCGTCAGTCCCGTCTCTATCCTGACCGATCTTGCCGCCGGGAGCATCCTTCTTGGCGATATCTTTGAGGCGCAAGGCGTGGCTTTGTTCGATGGAGAGGCGGCAAAGAATATTCAACACTCGATCGTCTATTCCGTAATCTGGATTCTATACATGCAGAAGTCCCGGCGGGTTCAGAACACTTTCACCCAATAGCCACCACTCACAATGTCCTGAAATCGAGAAAAAATGTCCAAGCTGATCTCCAAATGGAACTACCCCACCACCGTCCGCTTCGGCGCCGGGCGCATCAAGGAATTGCCTGAGGTGCTGTCGGCCACCGGCATCAAGCGGCCGCTGTTCGTCACCGATCCAGGCCTGGCGAAACTGCCGGTCGTCGCCTCGACGCTGAAGATCCTTGACGACGCCAAGGTTCCCTACGGCGTCTTTTCGGAGGTCAGGCCGAACCCGGTCGAATCCAATCTGACCGCCGGCATCGCCGTGTTCAAGAAGGGCAAGCATGACGGCGTCATCGCCTTCGGTGGCGGCTCGGCGCTCGATCTCGGCAAGCTGATTGCCTTCCAGGCCGGGCAGACCAGGCCGGTGTGGGACTTCGAGGATGTCGACGACTGGTGGACGCGCGCCAATTCGGATGCCATCGCGCCGATCATCGCCGTGCCGACCACCGCCGGTACGGGATCGGAGGTCGGCCGCGCCGGTGTCATCACCAATGAGGCGACGCACACCAAGAAGGTCATCTTTCATCCGAAACTTTTGCCGGCAATCGTCATCGCCGATCCGGAACTGTCGGTCGGCATGCCCGGCTTCATCACCGCCGGTACCGGCATGGACGCGCTTGCCCACTGCCTCGAAGCCTATTGCGCGCCGGGCTACCATCCGATGGCCGACGGCATTGCCGTTGAAGGTGTGAGGCTGGTCTTCGAGAACCTGCCGAAGGCTTTTGCCAACGGCAAGGATCTCGTTGCGCGCGCCCATATGATGAGTGCTGCCGCGATGGGCGCCACCGCGTTCCAGAAGGGGCTCGGCGCCATCCATTCGCTGTCGCATCCGATCGGCGCGCTCTACGATACCCATCACGGCATGACCAATGCGGTGTTCATGCCCTATGTGCTGGCCTTCAACCGGGAATCGATCGAGGAGCGTATTGGCCGGCTCGCCGCCTATTGCGGCATCAAGGGCGGCTTCGACGGCTTCGCCAAGGCGATCGTCAAGCTGCGCAAGGAATTGAAGGTGCCGCACGCGCTGCCGGGCCTGATCAAGGGGCTCGACATGGACAAGAAGCGCAAGGGGCTGATCGCCGACATGGCGGTGGTCGATCCGACCGCAGGCGGCAACCCGGTCAAGCTGACCAAGAAGGCGGCGCTGACGTTGCTCGAAAACGCCATCGCCGGCACGGTCTGAGGCTTTTTCCGCATCGCAAAGTGATTTGAAAAGGGGCTACAAAAACAAGGGGGAGGATGACGGGCAAGGCAGAAATTAGTTAGCCGGAAAAAGAATCGCGAAGCGATTGCTACAACCGGTTAAAAAGAGTTTACTTTTTCGCACTGCGAGCAGCCGGTTTCATAAAGCTTTCATCTGGCTGTCACATGAAAACGATACCGCATCGCAGGCGTCCAACGGCGTCAGTTCAACGGAGAGAACACATGTTCAAATTCACGGGGAAAGTGCTTTCCCTTTCGGCCGCGGCGCTTTTCGCGTCGACGGTGATTTCGTCCGCGGATTCGATGGACGATCTCGTCAAGGCCGCCAAGGCCGAAGGCCAGCTTACCACCATCGCGCTGCCGCATGACTGGTGCGGTTACGGCGACGTTATCGCCGGTTTCAAGGCGAAGTATCCGGAAATCACCGTCAACGAACTCAACCCCGATGCCGGTTCCGGTGACGAGGTCGAGGCGATCAAGGCCAACAAGGACAACAAGGGCCCGCAGGCGCCCGACGTCATCGACGTCGGCTTGTCGTTCGGCCCGTCGGCCAAGAAGGATGGCCTGATCCAGGCTTACAAGGTGTCGACCTGGGACTCGATCCCAGAGAGCGCCAAGGACGCCGAAGGGTTCTGGACCGGCGACTACTACGGCGTGCTGTCCTTCCAGGTGAACAAGGATCTGGTCAAGGAATCGCCGAAGGATTGGGCCGACCTGCTGAAGCCGGAATTCGCCAACTCGGTCGCTTTGGCCGGTGATCCGCGCGCGTCGAACCAGGCCATCCAGGCGGTATATGCCGCTGGCCTGTCGTCGGGTGCGGCTGCTGGCGAGGCAGCCGGCACCGCTGGCCTCGACTTCTTCAAGAAGCTCAACGCCGCCGGCAATTTCGTGCCGGTCATCGGCAAGGCCGCCACGCTCGCCCAGGGTCAGACTCCGATCCTCGTCACCTGGGACTACAACGCGCTCGCCGGCCGTGACACGCTGAAGGGCAACCCGCCCGTCGACGTCGTCGTGCCGAAGACCGGTGTCGTCGCCGGCGTCTACGTGCAGGCGATCAGCGCCTACGCGCCGCACCCGAACGCAGCCAAGCTCTGGCTGGAATACCTCTATTCCGACGAAGGCCAGATCGCTTGGCTGAAGGGCTATTGCCACCCGATCCGCTTCAACGATCTTGCCAAGAACAACAAGATCCCGGCGGACGTGCTGGCCAAGCTGCCGCCGGCTGAGTCCTATGCGGCCGCGGCGTTCCCGACGCTCGACGAGCAGGGCAAGGCGAAGGAAGCCATCACCAAGAACTGGGATGCCGTTGTCGGCGCCAACGTCAAGTAAGTTATGCCATGCCGGGCGGCCTCTGGGTCGCCCGGTCTTTCTCTCGAAGACGGTAGCCGGCGCATGACCGATATCTCAATGTCCGACCACGCTGTTACCGGCAAGACTGCGCCTCCCGCCGAAGCACGTAGCATGCGGCTGCCCACGCAATGGCTTGGTGTCGCGCCGTTCTTCATCTTCGCCATCATGTTCCTGATCCTGCCGACGCTGTATCTGATGCTAGGCGCGTTCCAGAATGAGGCGGGTGAATTCACCTTCGAAAATATTGCCGCACTGGCGCAGCCTTCGATCGTTGCCGCCTACTGGATTTCGATCAAGGTCAGCCTCGCTTCATCGCTGATTGGCGCCTTTGCGGGGCTGGCGATTGCCATTGCCATCGTGCGCGGCGGCCTGCCGGATTGGATACGCTCGGCGACACTGACGTTTTCCGGCGTGGCCTCCAATTTCGCCGGCGTGCCGCTGGCCTTCGCCTTCCTCGCCACGCTCGGCCGGCTCGGCCTTGCGACGGTGATCCTGAACACCCTGTTTGGCCTTAACATCTATGCGCATGGTTTCAACATCCTGTCATTCTGGGGCCTGACGCTGACCTATGTCTATTTCCAGATACCGCTGATGGTGGTCATCATCGTGCCAGCCATCGACGGGCTGAAGAAGGAATGGGGCGAGGCCGCCGCGACGCTGGGCGCGACCATGTCGCAGTACTGGCGCATGGTGGTCATTCCGGTGATCTGGCCGAGTTTCCTCGGCACCGTGATCCTGTTGTTCGCCAACGCCTTCGGCGCCATCGCCACCGCCTATGCATTGACCGGCTCGTCGCTCAACATCGTGCCGATCCTGCTCTATGCCCAGATCCGTGGAGACGTGCTGCACAATGCCCATCTCGGCTACGCCATAGCCTTCGGCATGATCGTCATTACCGGTCTTGCCAATGTTTTCTACATCTGGTTCCGCACCCGTTCCGAGAGGTGGCTCAAATGAAGGCTGGCAGGTTCTGGGCCTGGGTCGTCTTCGCGCTGGGCGCGGCCTATTTCTTCATTCCGCTGATTGCGACGGTGGAGTTCTCCATGCGCATGCGGCGTGGCGAGTACTCCTTGGACGCCTACAAGGTCGTGCTCGGCGATGCCCGCTTCCAGGCGACCTTCGGCTATTCGGTGCTCGCCGCCGTCTTCACCATCATTCTCGGCGTGCTCATCGTGGTGCCGGCTGCATACTGGATCCGGCTGCGCCTGCCGCAGTTGCGGCCGATCGTCGAGTTCATCACGCTGCTGCCGCTGGTCATCCCGGCCATCGTCATCGTCTTCGGCTACATCAGAATGTACGGGTCGAATTCGCCGCTGCCGTTCCTGGCGACCGATACAGGCACCAATGCCTTGCTGGTCATCGGCTATGCGACACTGGCGTTGCCTTATATGTATCGCGCCGTCGACACAGGGCTTCGCACCATCGACGTGCGTACCCTCACGGAAGCGGCACAGATCCTTGGTGCTGGTTGGGGGACGATCATCACCCGCGTCATCCTGCCCAATGTGCTGATCGCGGTGCTGTCGGGCGCCTTCCTCACTTTCGCTATCGTCATTGGCGAGTTCACCATGGCGAGCCTGCTCAATCGGCCGGCTTTCGGCCCCTATCTGCAGAATATCGGCGCCAATCGCGCTTATGAGCCGGCAGCGCTCGCCATTATCGCCTTCGCCATTACCTGGGGCTGCATGTCGCTGATCCAAATCCTGTCCCGCTTCGCGCCGAGATCGGCGAACCGCCCGAACTGAAAGTCAAAGCCATGGCCGACCCGTTCCTGTCCATCCAGCACGTTCGAAAATCCTTCGGCGCCACCACGGTGGTGGAGGACTTCAATCTTGACGTCGAGCGCGGCGAATTCGTCTCTTTCCTCGGCCCGTCCGGCTGCGGCAAGACCACGGTGCTGCGGATGGTCGCGGGCTTCGAGGAGCCGAGCGCCGGCAAGATCGTCGTCGGTGGCAAGGACATTACGAGGCTGAAGCCCAACCAGCGCAATGTCGGCATGGTGTTCCAGGCCTATGCGCTGTTTCCGAACCTGACCGTGGCGCAGAATATCGGCTTCGGCCTCAAGGTCGCGGGCATGCCCAGGGCGGACATCGATGCCCGTGTCGCCGAGATGCTCGACATCATCAAGCTCCCGCAGATGGCGGATCGCTATCCCTACCAGCTCTCGGGTGGCCAGCAGCAGCGCATCGCGCTGGCTCGCGCCATCGCGCCGAAGCCGAAGCTGCTGCTGCTCGATGAACCGCTGTCGGCGCTCGATGCCAAGGTGCGTGTGTCGCTGCGCGAGGAAATCCGCTCGATCCAGAAGAAGCTCGGCATCACCACCATCTTCGTGACGCACGACCAGGAAGAGGCGTTGTCGATCTCGGACCGCATCGCCGTCATGCATGGTGGCAAGGCCGAGCAGGTCGGCACGCCGTTCGAGATCTACAACCGCCCGGCAACCAAGTTCGTCGCCAACTTCGTCGGCACGCTGAACGTGCTGGAAGGCACCGTCACCGATGCCTTGGCAGGCACGGTGCGGGTCAACAGCGAAGAGGTCTCGCTCAAGGGCAAGCTCAACGGTTCCAAATCCGGTGACACGCTGTCGCTGGCGCTGCGCCCGGAAGCGATCTCGCTGGGCCGCCAGCCCGGCCGTGACTCCAGCCTTTCGGGAGAAATTTCCGAAGTGCATTTCCTCGGCTCGGTCATCCGGGTTCGCGTCGGCATCGGCGGCAGCACGGTCTCGCTCGACACGTTCAACAGCCCGGCAACGCCGCCCCCGGCAGTTGGCGAAAAGGCGGAGATTTCGTTCTCGTCGAGCGACATGCTGGTGCTGCACTAGGCTGTGCCGATATTCAGGTGAGGCCGACCGACAAATGCCGGTTTCCTGCGCTTCCGGTGCCTCACCTATCCCAGATTAATTACGCTCCGGTTCCAGGAATCATCATTTTCGACCCGGCGTGACCTCAATCTCGACACGACCTGGGCCCCTCCAAATAGAATGTTCTCGAGCCGGCGCGCTATCCATAGCTGCGACTCGCCTGAAGGCCGGCCGGCTCGCCGATCAAACATCCTGCGCTTGGCCGCTTTGCCACTGCCGCCAATTCCGCTTCACGGATATAACAAGCCATGGCTCTTTTCGAACTCACGCTTGTCCTGCTTTTGATCGCTGTCGCGCTGACGGCGCTGTCGCGACGGCTGGAGGTTCCTTATCCGTCCCTGCTGGCTTTGGCCGGGGTGGGCATCGCCTTCGTGCCGGGTGCGCCAATGATCGAAATCGATCCGGAACTGGCGCTTGCCCTGTTCATCGCCCCGGTGCTTCTCGACGCCGCCTATGACACTTCGTTACGCGACCTGAAGCGCTACCGGCTGTCGCTGGCACTGCTGGCACTTGGCGCCGTTGTCTTCACCACTGTGGTGGTTGCGTTCGTCGGCTGGAAGATGGCCGGTCTGCCGATAGCGGCGGCGATCGCGCTCGGCGCAATCGTAGCACCTCCGGATGCGGTGGCGGCATCTGCTGTGCTCGGACAATTCAAGGTGCCGCACCGCATCACCGCCATCCTGCAGGGCGAGAGCCTGCTCAACGATGCCACGGCACTGCTGATCTATCGGCTGGCGGTTTCGGCAGCGCTCGGCTCGATCATGCTGAGCAACGCCATTCCGACGATCTTGTTGTCAACAATAGGCAGCCTGGTTGCGGGTTATCTGCTTGGCCGCCTCTCGCTTATGACGCTCACCCGGATCGAGGATGCGGCGAGCAGCACGGTGGTGCAATTCGCCGGAACTTTCGGGGTCTGGATCCTCGCTGACAGGCTCGGCCTTTCGGCCATCATCACCATCGTGGTCTATGCCATGACCATCGCCCGCACCGCGCCGCGCCGCATGCCGGCCAGAAATCGCATCAGCTCCTATTCAGTTTGGGAAACGGCAGTCTTTGTCCTCAATGTATTGGCTTTCGTGCTGATGGGCCTGCAGGCGCGCACGATTGTTGGCAGGCTTGCCGGCGCGGGGCAGACTGATGCGTTCGTCCTGGCCGGTATCGTGCTTGCCATCGTCATCGTTTCACGTCTGATCTGGGTGCTGGGCTGCGGCGCGATCATCAGGTGGTTTGCCCGTTTCGGCAGCGCGGATCGTCAGCGGGACGCGCCATCGCTTCGCGGCGGCATGCTCATCGGCTGGTGCGGGATGCGCGGTCTGGTGACGCTTGCGGCGGCATTCGCCTTGCCGGCTGAGTTCCCCGCCCGCGACCCGATCGTGCTCGCTGCCTTCACGGTCGTGCTCGGCACGCTGGTGTTGCAAGGCATGAGCCTGAAGCCGCTGCTGCGCCTGCTGAACCTCGACCCGGACGAAACCGTTGCCCGCGAGGTTGCGCAGGCACGCGTTGTGGTGATGCAGGCCGCCCTCGATATATTGAGCGGCAAGACATCGGACGCGGCGGCCGCAGTGCGCGAGCAGTATGCCGCTCAACGCAAGATCGCCAAAAATCCTGACGATGCCCAGGCGGCGACCGAGTATGACCGCCTGCGCCTCTATGCCATTAAGAGCCAGCGTGACGCGCTGGAGGAACTGCGCCGCAACGGCACGATCGGTGACGAAGCCTATCACCGCCTGGAGGAAGAGATCGACTGGACCGAACTGGCTGCGTCGCCACCCGGCCGGTTCCAGCCGCTGACGACATAGCCGCTGGCCCAGCCCCGTCGCTCGCTCGGCACATTGCAACGCTATCGCCGAACGGCTACTGCCATCACAAAATTGAGCCGGATAAGCAATGAAGCTGGTCAGCTACAACATCCAGTACGGGTTCGGCGGCGACGGGCGCTACGATCTTTCGCGCGCAGCGCGCATCGTTGCCGGCGCCGACATCATTGCGCTGCAAGAGGTGGAGCGGCACTGGCAACGCAGCAATTTCGACGACCAGCCGGAGCTGCTTTCGCGCCTGCTGCCCGACTATCACTGGGTTTACGGCCCAGCTTTCGACATGGATGCCAGCGAGCAGCGCGACCGCCGCATTGTCAACCGGCGCCGCCAGTTCGGCACCATGGTGGTGTCGAAGCTGCCCATCGTCTGGTCGCGGCTGCATGCGCTGCCGATGCGCCGTACGCTGCGGCCGCTCAACACGCGCAATGCGGCACTCGAATGCATGATCCGCACGCCGGCCGGCCCGGTGCGGGTGTTGTCGCTGCATCTCGCCCATATCGCGGTCGAGGAGCGGCTGGAGCAGATCGATTACCTCATGGCCGCGCACCGCCGGGCGCCGTCCGATGGCGGGCCGTGGAGCGGCGTCGACGACGAGCCCACGCGCAACTGGACCAGCGGCGAAGCGGAGCCGGAGAACCCGCTGGCGGCGATCTGGATGGGCGATTTCAACATGGAACCGGGCAGTGCCGAATACCGCCGCATCGTCGGCAGCACGCCCTACCATCGCGGTGCTGCCTATCTTGACGGCTTCGTCGATGCCGCCGCCATTGCCAGCGAGCCGGCCGCGGATTTCCACACCCATGTGAAGAGCATCGACGGTAAGGTGGCAAAGCGGCGGCTCGACCATTGCTTCGTCGCCGGCATGTTTGCCGGGCGCGTGCGTTCGATCAGTGCCGACATCGGCGAGGTTGCGTCGGACCATTTCCCGCTGCGGGTCGACATCGATCTGGAAACGCCCGGCATCGCCCCATGACACTGTTCGTCTTCTTCGCGGTGCTTGCCGCCGCCGCCATGCATGCGATCTGGAACGCGCTGGTCAAGGTCCATCTCGACCGCTTCCTGTCGATCACGCTGATGACGCTCGGCATGGGCGCCGCGGCCCTGCTGGTGCTGCCCTTCGTTGAAGTGCCGAAGGCGGATGTGTGGCCCTACATCATCGCCTCGGTGTTTTTCCATATGGGTTACCGGACCTTCCTGATCGGCGCCTACAAGGCCGGCGACTTCGCCCAGACCTATCCGTTGGCGCGCGGCACCGCACCGCTGCTGGCGGCGCTTGGCGGCATGTTCGTCGTCGCCGAGGTTCCGGCCCCGCTTGCCATTCTGGGTATCTTTCTGTTGTCGACCGGCACGCTGGTGATGTCGTTTCGCGGCGGCGCCCATCTGGAGAGGCTCAATTTGCGCGCGGTCGGCTTTGCGCTGGCCACCTCGATCTTCATCGCCAGCTACACACTGTCGGACGGCAGCGGCGCACGGCTGGCCGCCACGGCGCAGAGCTATGCCGCCTGGCTGTTCATCTGCGATGCTTTTGGCGCCTTGGCTGTGTGCCTCATCTTCCGTGGGCCGAAGGCGCTGCCGGTGCTGGCGCGTGACTGGAAGGCAGGGCTGTTCACCGGCGTGCTCAGTGGCGCGGCCTACTGGATCGTCATGTGGGCGATGACCAAGGCGCCGATCGCCTCGGTGGCGTCGCTGCGCGAAACCTCGATCCTGTTTGCCATGATGATCTCGGTGTTCGCGCTCGGCGAGAAGATGACGGGCTGGCGCGGGGCCGCCGCGCTCAGCATCGTCGCCGGAGTCGTCGCGCTCAGGCTCGGTTAGTCCAGGTTTCGTCTCGCGATCACCCATTTAACCACTAGGTATGGGGCGACGAAACTAAGCACATCTACAAATGTGCCCCAATTTTTCGATTGCAGCGCGCTAGAGCCCCAGATTTGGTAACCCATGTTACCCAGGTAGAAGTTTGTTGGGTATACAACCGCTAAGCAGATTAAACCTGCAACAACGGCCCGCTTTGGCCCCAACTGATGGTACCATTCCGATTGTCTCACAATAGACTCTCCGGTTCGCCAGGTAGGAAATATCAGTGATGTTGCATAGTTTCGGGGGAACGTGAGCATCTTGTCTTAAGGAGCAATCCTCAGGTCGAAGACCATCAGTCCGTCGGTGCCGCCTTCGAGCGCCGCGACCAGTCTTGCGCCGGCGCGCTGATGGGCCTCGTGCACCAAATAGGCGTCGCGCGCGGCGGCATCGCGAAAGTCGATAGTGAAGCCGTGGGTGAAGCCGCGCGCGAACGGCTCCGGGCTGACATTGACGCTGAAATTTACCGCGTCCATGCCGTCGATAGCCTGTCGCAGTGCCTCGAGGTCGGCATGGATCGCCTTGCGTTCAGCGGCGGGTACATCGTTGCGGAATCTAGCGAACACACAGTGCCTGATCATTTCTTTGACCCTAAGCCGCCCGGTTTCCAGAGAACACGGCCGGCGGCAGCGGCTCACGGCCGAGGATCAGGTCGGCGCCCTTTTCGCCGACCATGATGGTCGGCGCATTGGTGTTGGAGGAGGGCACGCGCGGCATCACCGAGGCGTCGCAGACGCGCAGGCCTTCGATGCCGCGCAGCCGAAGATCCGGTGTCACCACAGCCATGTCGTCATGACCCATACGGCAGGTGCCGACCGGATGGTGGTCGGTCTTGGAACTGCGGCAGGCATAATCGAACAGCTCGTCGTCGCTGGCAAGAGACGGGCCGGGGAGCACCTCGCGCATCACATAAGGGGCGAGCGCCTTCTGCCGCATGATCTCACGCGCCAGTCTCAGCCCCTTGATGGACATGGCGCGGTCATAGGGATCGGACCAGTAGTTCGGATCGATCAACGGGTGGTCGGCGGGATCGGCACTTTTCAGCCGCACCGTGCCGCGCGAGCGCGGCCGCAGGAAGGCCGAGTTCAAGGTGACACCGGGGTTTTTCAGCTTCTCGACGCCGGCCTCGATGCCGGAACCCAAGCCGAGATGGAACTGGATGTCGGGCGAGGCGGCGGTCGGGTCGGCATACCAGAAGCCGCCGGTCTCGAACAGGCTGGAGGCCACCGGCCCCTTCTTCAGCAGCAGGTATTGCAGGCCGGCCCAGGCCGTGCGGTGCAGCTTGGCGTAGTTGTCATAAGTGTGGTCGCCGGTGCATTCGGCGATGACGAACAAATCGAGATGGTCCTGCATGTTGGAGCCGACGCCGGGCAAATCATGCACCGGCATGACGCCGACCGCCTTCAGATGGTCAGCCGGACCGATGCCCGATTGCATCAAGAGTTTCGGCGAGCCAATGGCGCCGGACGAGACGATCACCTCGCGCTCGGCGCGCAGGATTTTCTTCTCGCCGCCTGGTCTGTCGACAATTTCGACGCCGATGGCGCGGCCCTTTTCAACGACGATGCGCGTCACCAGCGCATCGGTCCTGACGGTCAGGTTCTTGCGCGCACGGATCGGTCTGAGATAGGCGACCGAAGCGGAGGAGCGCCTCGCGTCCTTCTGGGTCAACTGGTAATAGCCGACCCCTTCCTGGCTGGCGCCATTGAAATCCGGGTTGAAGGGAATACCCATCTCCTGGCCGGCGCGGAAATAGGCCTCGCAGATAGGCAGCGGCGAAATCGGGTTCGACACGCCAAGCGGGCCCTGGTCGCCGTGAAAGTCGTTGGCGTATCGCTGGTTGTTCTCGGCGCGTTTGAAGTAAGGCAGCACGTCGCGGTAGCCCCAGCCGGTGAGACCCTCTTCCTTCTCCCAGGCATCATAGTCGCGGGCATTGCCGCGCGTGTAGATCTGGGCGTTAATGGATGAGCCGCCGCCGACGACCTTGGCCTGCGTGTACCAGAAGACGCGGTCCTTCATGTGCCTCTGCGGCACGGTCGACCAGCCCCAGGAGGCAATGCCCTTGGTCATCTTGGCGAAGCCGGCCGGCATGTGGATATAGGGATGCCAGTCCTTGCCGCCGGCTTCCAGCAGCAGGACCGAATTTGCCGGTTCCTCGCTCAACCGGTTGGCCAGAACGCAGCCGGCCGGACCGGCGCCCACGATGATGTAGTCGGTCATGACACTGTCCACTTACAGCCGCGGCACGGAGAGCGCGCCGTCGACATTGATGATCGAGCCGGTCGAAAAGCCGAATTTGCCGCCGGCGAGCGCCGCCACCACTGCACCGATATCCGACGCTTCGCCCCAGCGTTTAGCCGGCACCAGTCCGCCGTCGATGAGCGCATCGTATTTAGCGGCCACGCCGGATGTCATGTCGGTGCGGATGATGCCCGGCCGCACCTCGAACACGCCGATGTTTTCGGGCGCCAGCCGCAACGCCAGGTTCTTCACCCACATCGAAAGCCCGGCCTTGGAGATGCAGTAGTCGGGCCGCTCGGGCGATGCCATTTCGGCGCTGACCGACGTGATGGTGATGATCGATTTTGTGTGGTCGCCCGGTGTAGCCAGCATTGCCTTGGCGACAGCCTGGCTGAGGAACACGGTGCCGCGCAGATTGATGCCCAGCGTGCGGTCGAAATTCTCCGGTTTGAGGTCCAGCAAATCACCGCGCACGGCAGCGCCGACGCCGGCATTGTTGACCAGGCAGTTGATGCGGCCGAAGGCGCGCGTCGCGGCATCGACAAGCGTGGTGTGGCTGGCGAGATCGGCGATGTCGCAAGGGACATAAGCGAATTTCGCGCCTCGGCCGGCAATATCAGTAGCAAGACCATCTGGCGCCTGTTCGGCAAGATCGGCGACCAGGATGTCGAAGCCGGCATCCGCGAGCGCCTCGGCGCAAGCAAGCCCGATGCCGCGCGCGCCGCCGGTGACGATGGCTGCCGGGCGGGTCATGCGGTCAACTCCATCTTGCGGATATGATCAGCCACGCGCAGCGCCTGCGCGGCGATCGACAACGCCGGGTTCACGGCGGCCGAGTTCGGCAGGAAGCTGGCATCGACGACGAACAGGTTCCTGTGGTCGAACGACCGGCAGAAGGGGTCGAGCGGCGCGGTCGCCGGATCGTCGCCCATCTTCACCGTGCCGCACTGGTGCGAAGGGGTGCGCTTGTCGAAAGGCCGCGACAGCACGATTGGATAGCCGCAAGCGCGAAAATTTTCGCGCATCACCTTGGTCAGTCCGTCGAGTGACTGCATGTTGGAGCGCCGCCATTGCATGACGATGTCCTTACCGTCGACCATGATGCGGCTTTCCGGATCGGGCAGATCCTCGCACATCAGGTACCAATCGACGGCGTGGCCGGCCATGAAATCGAGCGCGAATTTCGGCGCGAACTTTACATTGGCCCTTAGCATGTTGCCGTCGATCTTGCCGAGAAGCTGGACATTGCCGAGTGGCTTGCCGCCCTTGCCGTCGGACAGATAGTAGTCGTTCAGCATCAGCGTCTTCTGGTAGACGGCATCGTTGCGGCGGCGCAGGTCGATCGCCAGCATGGCGCTCGAATTGTGGTTCATGAAATTGCGGCCGACCTGGTCGGAGCGGTTGGCGAGGCCTTTGCCGTCTGGCGAGGGCGAGCGCAGCAGGATGACGGCGGAATTGACCGCGCCGGCAGAGAGAATGACCAGCTTCGGTGATACTTTCTTCGCCTCGCCGTCCTGCCGATAGTGGATAGTGGCGATGCTTTTGCCGTCGGGTGACGCTTCCAGGTACTCGACATAGCAGCTGGTCTCGAGCCGGATGTTGCTGTCCTTGAGTGCCGCTGTCAGTGGTCCCGTCTGCGCGTCGACCTTGCCCTGGCCGGTGTTTGGGAAAGCATCCCAGCCGGTCTTGCCTTCTTTCAGCCAGGTGTCGATGTCGACGCCGAGCGGCAGCGAGGCCGGATGCAGGCCGAGGCTCTTGAGTTCGGCGCGGGCGCGGGCAATCGGTGCCTCGTCGGGCACTGGCTTGTAGGCATACGGGAGCGAGTGGAACGGCTCTGTCGGGTCTTCGCCCAGCGTGCCACGCACGCGAAACAGCTGTTCGGCTTTCGAATACCAAGGCTCGAACTCCTCATAGGAAAACGGCCAGGCCGGCGAGACGCCGCCGAAATGCTCCATGGCGGCAAAATCTTCCCTGCGATAGCGGATCAGCACCGCGCCATAGAATTTCGAATTGCCGCCGACATAATAGTAGTTGCCGGGGTTGAAGGCAGCGCCTCCGGCCTCGCGCCACATCTCCTTCGGCCGGTAGTGGCCGTCGACGAAGATCGAACGCGTGTCACGCGCGTGCGGCGTCGCGGGCAACGGCACACCGCGTTCCAGCATCAGGATCGAGGCGCCGCTTCCGGCAAGGCCGCAGGCGATCGTTGCGCCGCCTATGCCGGAGCCGATGATGACGATGTCCGGATTTGTCATGGCCGTCAGCGAATGCGGCTCTCGGTCGCCGGATCGAAGAACACTGCCTTTGTCAGGTTGAAGGCGAGCGGCGTGTTGGTGCCCGGCTGGATGTTGGCGTCGGCACGCAGCCGAGCCACCACGCCCTTGCCTCCGAGATTGGTGACGGCGAAGGTATCGGAGCCCGCCGGTTCGACGACCTCGATATGGCAGTCGGCCGTGGCGATGTTCGAGGCGTTGCGTTCGGCGCCTTCCGGATCGGTCAGCGCTTCAGGGCGGACGCCGAAGATGATCGGCTTGCCCTGGAATGCCGACAGGCCGGCCGGTGCATTGGCGATCGGCAGGTTGATCGGCGCGCGCGCCTCGCGCTGGAGCACGACGGACAGCGCGTTGCCGTTGGTGCCAATCGTCGCCGGGATCAGGTTCATTGCCGGCGACCCCATGAAGTCGGCAACGAAAAGATTGGTCGGGTTGTTGTAGATTTCGGCCGGGGTGCCGAACTGCTGTACCTCGCCGTCGCGCATGACAGCGATCTTGGTCGCCAGCGTCATCGCCTCGATCTGGTCGTGGGTGACGTAGACGATGGTGGTGCCGGTGGTGGCGTGCAGGCGCTTGATCTCGATGCGCATGTCGACGCGAAGCTTGGCGTCGAGGTTGGACAAGGGTTCATCGAACAGGAACAGTTTGGGGTCGCGCACCAGGGCCCGGCCCATGGCGACGCGCTGGCGTTGGCCGCCGGAAAGCTGGCTCGGCTTGCGCTGCAGCAGGTGGCCGATCTGCAGCACCTTGGCTACCTTGTCGATCGCCTTCTGGCGCTCCGCCGTCGGCACGCCGCGCATCTCCATGCCGAAGGAGATGTTTCCGGCCACCGTCATGTTCGGGTAGAGAGCGTAGCTCTGGAACACCATGGCGATGTCGCGCTTGGAGGGATGCAGATCGTTGATCTGGCGGCCGTCGACGCGAATTTCGCCCGAGGTGATCGTCTCCAGCCCGGCGATGGTGTTGAGCAGCGTGGACTTGCCGCAGCCGGACGGGCCGACCAGCACCAGAAAGCCGCCTTTCTCGAGCTCGACATCGATCCCTTTCAGGATCTCGACCTGGCCGAAGCGCTTTCGCAGACCATCAATTTCCAGAAAAGCCATCAGATTATCCTTTGACGGCGCCGGC
Source organism: Mesorhizobium sp. M0047 (assembly GCF_040323315.1). Classification (NCBI taxonomy): domain Bacteria; kingdom Pseudomonadati; phylum Pseudomonadota; class Alphaproteobacteria; order Hyphomicrobiales; family Phyllobacteriaceae; genus Mesorhizobium; species Mesorhizobium sp. M0047. The sequence continues at coordinate 155,656 of NZ_JAMYUW010000002.1, forward strand.
CATCAGACCGCGCACGAAATAGCGGCCGGCGAGCACATAGACGAGAAGGGTGGGCAGTGCCGCGATCATCGCGGCCGCCATGTTGACGTTGTATTCGACGACGCCTGTCGAGGTGTTGACGACGTTGTTGAGCGCCACCGTCATCGGCATTACGTCGCCGGAGCCGGCATAGGCGGAGGCGAACAGGAAGTCGTTCCAGATGTTGGTGAACTGGTAGATCACCGTCACCACGATGATCGGCAGTGAGTTGGGCAGCATGATGCGCCGGAAGATCTGGAAGAAGCTTGCCCCGTCGACCTGCGCCGCCTTGACCAGTTCGGTTGGGAACGTCTCGTAGTAGTTGCGGAAGAACAGCGTGGTGAAGCCGATGCCGTAGACGACGTGGACGAAGACCAGGTTGACTGTCGAATTACCGAGGCCGAAGCTCGTTCCGGTCGCATTCTGCAAAGTCACGCCGAAACGGCCGATGCTGCCAAGGATGGTCGCCATCGGCAACAGCACCGACTGGAACGGGATGAAGCAGGCAAACAGCATCAGCCCAAACACCAGCGTCGCCCCACGAAAGCGCCATTTTGTCAGCACATAGCCGTTGAGCGCGCCGAGCAGGGTCGAGATGATGACTGCCGGAACCACCATCTTGATCGAGTTCCAGAAATAGCCCTTCATGCCGACGCAGGTCAGGCCCGAGCAAACTTCGCTCCACGCCTTTATCCATGGGTCGATGGTCGGAGCTTGTGGCAGCGCCAGCATGTTGCCGTTCTGGATCTCTTCCATGGTCTTGAACGAGGTCACCAGCATGACGAACAGCGGCATCAGGTAGAACAGCGCAAACAGCGCCAAGAGCCCGTAGATGACGACGCGGTTGATGAGCTTGAAATTGACGCCGCCGGAAGCTTGGCGGGCGGGAGTGGTGACGGCGCTCATCGCGGCTTCTCCCTGAGTTCCGAATAGAGATAGGGCACGATGATGGCGACGATGGTCATCAGCATGATCACGGCGCTGGCCGAGCCGACGGCCATCTCGTTGCGCTTGAACGTGTACTCGTACATGAAATTGGAGGGCAGCCAGGCCGAGCCGCCGGGGCCGCCGCTGGTCAGCGCGACCACCAGATCGTAGGACTTGATGGCGAGATGCGCGAGCACGATGAAGGCCGACAGGAAGATCGGCCGCAGCAGCGGGATGACGATGCGGCGGTAGAGCTGGAAGGTGGTGGCGCCATCGATCTGCGCCGCCTTCATGATCTCGCCGTCGATGCCGCGCAGGCCGGCCAGGAACATCGCCATGATGAAGCCGGAGGCCTGCCAGACGCCGGCGATGACCACCGTGTAGATGACGAAATCCTTGTTCTTGATCCAGTCGAAATGGAAGCTCGTCCAACCCCATTGATGCAAGGTCTGCTCGAGGCCGAGGCCGGGATCGAGGAACCATTTCCAGGCAACCCCGGTGACGATGAAGGACAGCGCCATCGGGTAGAGATAGATCGGCCGCAGCACGCCTTCGCCGCGGATCTTCTGATCGAGCAGGATGGCCAGGAACAGGCCGAGCGCCAGGCAGATGAAGATGTAGAGAAAACCGAAAATGCCCATGTTGGTGATCGACGTGTACCAGCTCGATGGCGGGTCGGTGTCGAAGGTCCAGCCCCACAGCCGCTGATAAGCACGCGAGCCGGTGATGGCATAGGACGGGAAGGTCTTGGAATTGGTGAAGGACAGGTAGATCGTCCACAGGATGAAGCCGTAGACGAAGACGATGGTGATGGCGAAGCTCGGCGCCAGCACGATCTTCGGCAGCGCGTCCTGCAGGCGCGAGCGCACCGAGGCGCGCGGGCGTGCGTGCTCCGGCGTCAGCTTGATCTGGCTTGTCGCTACCGTGCTCATGAAGCTCCTCCCGTCGACGCGCGACCAACCGGTTTCGCGGATCGGAGCCTTCCCCACCGGAGCAGGGAAGGCGTTTTCTTGTGTTGCGCTTACTTGGCGTCGTCGATGGCCTTGACCAGTTCGGTCACGGCCTCGTCCGAGGTCTTGATCTGACCATGGACGAACTTGGAGACGACATCCTTATAAGCATTGGCGACCGCTGGAGGCGCGCCATAGCCCTGGGCCAGCGAACCGAACAGCGTGCCGCCTTCGTTGGCTGCCTTCAGGTCGGCGATGCCCTTCTTGCCGCAAGCGTCGAAGTCGGTGTCCGGAACGTCGGTACGAGCCGGAACCGAACCCTTGACGACGTTGAAGGCCGACTGGAAGCTCTTCGACAGGGTAGCGGTGGCCAATGCGATCTGGGCGGCCTTGCGGTCGTCCGGAACGTTGAACATGCCGAACATGTCGGAGTTGTAGATCACCGAGCCGTCGGTGCCCGGGAAGCGGTAGCACAGGAAGTCCGTGCCCGGGGTCTTGTTGGCGGCGTGGAACTCACCCTTGGCCCAGTCGCCCATGACCTGCACGAGGGCATCGCCCTTGATGACCATGGCGGTGGCAAGGTTCCAGTCGCGGCCCGAGAAGTTCGGGTCGACATAGGTGACGAGCTTGGCGAGATTGTCGAACGATTTCTTCATCGTGTCGGACTTGAGCGAAGCGTCGTCGAGATCGTTGAAGGCCTTCTTGTAGAACTCAGGTCCGCCGGTCGACAGCACGACCGAGTCGAACATGGTGGCTTCCTGCCAGTTCTGGCCGCCGAGAGCGAGCGGGATCACGCCTGCTGCCTTGGCCTTGTCAAGCAGGGCAACGAAGTCGTCGAAGGTCTTCGGCTCGGTGCCGCCGATCTTGTCCATGACGGCCTTGTTGATCCACAGCCAGTTGACCGAGTGGACATTGACCGGAGCCGCGACCCATTTGCCTTCGTAGACCGAGAACTTCTGCAGGGCTGCCGGAACGGACTTGTCCCAGCCTTCCTTCTTCGCCGTCTCGGTCAGATCGCCCATGACGCCGGCCGCCGCATAATCGAGCACGGTGTAGCCGAGCATCTGCGAGGCAGTCGGGTAATTGCCGGCCGCGACCATCGCCTTCAGCGCGGTCATGGCAGCGTCGCCGCCACCACCGGCCACCGGCACGTCTTTCCAGGCATAGCCTTCCTTGGCCAGGTCGCCCTTGAGGACGTTGAGAGCAGCCGCTTCGCCGCCCGACGTCCACCAATGCAGCATCTGGACTTCCTTGACGTCCGCGGCATGGGCCGCGAAAGCCAGACCCGATGCGAGAGCCGTTCCGATAAGCAGTTTGCGCAACATGTACTTCCTCCCTTGTTTCATTACACGACCGGTGGAGGCCCACCGGGTTCTTCTCAACTCAGCCGACCCACCATCCGGTGCGTTGGCCGCGATGAAACTGGATTGTCTTTTCCTCGGTATAGTCCTCGACGGCGCGTTTGCCGAGTTCGCGTCCGAGACCGGACTGCTTGTAGCCTCCGAAAGGCAGCTCGGGATAACCTTCCATGAATGTGTTCACCCAGACGGTCCCCGAACGCACCCCACGCGCTATCGACATGCAAGTGTCGATGCTGGCGCTCCACACGCCCGCCGACAAACCATAGGGCGTGTCGTTGGCGATGTGCAACGCCTTTTCAATCGATCCAAAAGTCAGCACCGAGAGCACCGGGCCGAACACTTCCTCGCGCGCAATCGCCATATCCTCGGTGACGCCGCGGATGATGGTGGGATCGAGGTATTGGCCGGCATTGGAGGCCAGCTGATTGCCGCCGCTGTAGACGCTGCTGCCTTCGGCCGCGGCTGCTGCCACGTAACCGGCGACCTTGGCCAAATGGTCGGATGAAATCATCGCGCCGACCTTGGTCTTGTCATCGAGCGGATCGCCGACCGTCACCCTAGCGGTGAGCGCCTTGACGGCGTCGAGAAAATCGTCGGCGATCGCCTCGTGCACGATCAGCCGGCTGCCGGCATTGCAGCATTCGCCGGCATTGAAGAAGCCGCCGAACACCGCCGCGTCGGCGGCCGCCTTGAGGTCGGCGTCGGGGAAAACGATCTGGCCGTTCTTGCCACCGAGTTCCATCGAGACTTTCTTCAGCGACTGCGCGGCCGAGGTCATCGTCATCCTGCCGACGCGGGTCGAACCGGTGAACGACACCATCTCGACCAGCGGATGGCTGACCATCGGGGCGCCGACATCGGCGCCGAGTCCTGCGAGGATGTTGACGACGCCGGCAGGAAGGCCGGCCTGCATCAGGATGTCGCCGAGCACGAAGGTGGAAGCCGAGGTCATTTCGCTCGGCTTGACCACCGCCGTACAGCCGGCGGCGAGCGCGAAGGGCAGTTTCTGGCTGACGATCAGGAAGGGGAAATTCCACGGCGTGATGATCGAGACGACACCGATCGGCTCGCGCAACACGACACCCAGCATGGCATCGCCGAGATTGGCGTAGGATTCGCCATGCAGCGTGCGGGCGAGCGAGGCGGCGTAGCGCCAGATGTCGACGGCGCCGCCGATCTCGCCGCGCGCCTGAGCAATCGGCTTGCCGGATTCCAGCGCGTCGAGCCGGGCGATGTCTTCGAGCCGCGCCTCGATCAAGTCGGCCGCCTTGAGCAGAATCGCGGCACGTTCAGCAGCCTTCATGCGCGGCCATGGGCCCGTTTCGAAAGCTTTGTGCGCAGCCTGCACAGCGGCTTCCACTTCGGCCTCGCCGGCCCGCGCATAGTGCGAGACGGTGAAGCCGTGGCCGGGGCTCTGGCGCGCAATCGTGCGGCCGTCGCGGGCATCGACATGCTTGCCGTCGATCAGCAGCTTGTACGCCTTTGGCGCCGTGGACGCCTCGACCGGCATGGAAATCTTGAGAGGTGCGTTCATGTGTTTCCTCTAGGATCTCGAAAAGGCCGGTTTGTGCTTGGCCTTGAAAGCGCCGACACCGGCCTTGAGATCGCCGGACATCGCGATGAAGCCGCTGGCCAGTGCTTCGGTAGCGGCCGCACTTTCCTCGCCTTCGGCGACAGCGATCATCAGCTTGGCGGCCTCCGTCGCCAGCGGCCCGCGCTCGGCGATCTTTTCGGCCCAGGTCCTGGCTTCGCCGTGGGCATTGCCGGTCTCGACCACCCGGTCGACCACACCCAGAGCCAGCGCTTCGGGCGCGAGCAAGATCTCGCCGCCCAGCGCCATGCGACGCACTGTCTGTGCACCGAAACGGCGCACCGCGCGCTGCGTGCCGGACCAGCCGGGCACCACGCCGATCGAGGTTTCCGGGAAGCCCAATTTCACCTGTGTTTCCGCGACGCGGAAATCACAGGCCACAGCCAGTTCCAGGCCGCCGCCCAGCGCATGGCCGGACAGGACGGCGATGGTCGGCTGCCGCAGCCGCGCCAGCCGGTCGAACACCCGGTGGCCGTAGCGCACCCAATGCACCTGGAAATCGGCCGCGCTCATCTGTGCCCACGCCTCGACATCGCCTCCGGCGCAAAAGCCCTTGCCCTCGCCGGAAAGCAGCACGACACGCACGCCTTCCGCCAACTCAGCCGCGTCGAGCGCCGCCTCCAGCGCGCGCAGCATCGGGATGTCGAGCGCGTTGAATTTCTCCGGCCGGCGCAACGTGACGGTGCCGATGGCGCCATCCTGCTCGAAGGTGACGAGACGTTCAGCCACGCGCGCCTCCGAGCGAGGCGCCGCCATTCAGCGACAGGCCTATCGGCTGGTCCAGGTAGAGCGCCTCTGGTGTCGTCTTGAGGTCCTTGGCAACGCCCAACGGAATTTCCGACTGCGCCAGCACATCGCGCTGCAGGTCGATGCCCGGGGCGAGTTCGGTGACGACCAGGCCCTCCGGCGTCAGCTTCATCACGCAGCGCTCGGTGACGTAGGTGATGTCCTGCCCTTGCGCGACCGCGCGCTTGCCCGAGAACGAGACATGCTCGACCTCTGCGACGACCTTCTTGACCTTGCCCTCCTGGTCGATGCGGATGCCGCCATCGGCCAATGAGAGCTTGGCGCCAGCGTTGAAAAACCCGGAGAAGACGATCTTCTTCGCCCGCGCGGTGATATCGACAAAGCCGCCGGCACCGGCGGTGACATGCGGCCGCGCCGAAAGCTTCGAGACATTGACTGAGCCATGGCGGTCGATCTGCAGGAAGGACAGCAGTGACGCATCGAAGCCGCCGGCCTGGAAATAGATGAACTGGTGCGGCGAGGGCATGAAGGCGTCGGCATTCGACGAGCAGCCGAACTTGAAATCGAGCAGCGGTACGCCGCCGACCGCGCCCTGTTCGATGACCCAGGTGACCTTGCCATGCTGGCCTTCCTCGAGAAGGATACGCGGCACATTGGCGGAAATGCCGAAGCCGATGTTGACGGCCATGCCGTCGCGCAATTCCATGGCGACGCGGCGCGCGATCACCTTCTGGATATTCATCTCCGCGTTGCGGAAACTCGACAGCGGCCGGAAGATCTCGCCCGAGATTGCCGGATCGTAAGGCGTCAGCGTCGTCTGCAACTGGTCGGGCGCGACGACGATATGGTCGACCAGCACGCCGGGCACGCGTACGTCATGCGGCTTCAGCGTGCCGTTCTCGACGACGCGCTTGACCTGCGCGATGACGATGCCGCCATTGTTGCGGGCAGCAAGCGCCTGCTCCAGCCCGCCGAGATAGGCGCCCTCATGCTCGTAGGTGAGGTTGCCGCGCTCGTCCGCCGTGGTGGCGCGGATGATCGAGACATCCGGCACGATGGAGCGGAAATAGAGCCATTCCTCGCCGTCGAACTGCTGCACGGAAACGATCGGCTCGCTGGCGGCGGCGTTCATGGCGCAGCCTTGGTGGCGGGGATCGGCGAAGGTGTCGAGACCGACCTTGGTCAGCACGCCCGGCCGCTTGGCGGCAGCCTCGCGGTGCATATCGAACAGGATGCCGGACGGCACGTTGTAGGCGGCGACCGAATTGTCGCCGATCATCTTCCAGATCTGCGGCGGTTCGGAAGAGGAGGGGCCGGACGGATAGGAACCGCACAAAGTCCGCTTCAGCAGGCCGGGCTTGGCCAGATGGTCGATACCCCTGACGCCATACATGTCGCCCGCGGCGATCGGATGCAGCGTGGTGATGTTCTTCGGATGGCCTTCCCCATCGAAGCGCTCGCCGATCGCGGCCAGCACGGCGTCAGGGCAGCCGAGGCCGCTCGACGAGGACACCGACACGACCATGCCGTCCTTGATAAGGCCGGCGGCTTCAGTTGCGGAAACGACCTTGCTCAATTCATGCTCCCGAGTTTCGGGTCGATCTTGACGGCCTTGCCGGAACTTGCCGATTGCAGCGCTGCTTCGGCAGCGGTCAGCGACCAGATGCCGTCCTCTCCGGTTGCGGCAGGCCGGCCCTCGCCACGGATCGCGGTGTGGAACTGGCGCACGGAGCGCGCATAAAGATCCTCGCGGTCGAAGCTCAATTCCTCTTCGCCTGCTGCCGTGCGCAGCAGCACCGAGCCGATCGGCTTCTGAGTCATCACGTTGCTGGCGATCAGCGACCCTTCCGAGCCGTGCACCTCGAAGCCGGTGCCGGCGAATTTGGTGGTGAAGCCCTCATGCGACTGCGCAATGACGCCCGATTTGAAGCGCCAGATGCACATGGCGCCATCCTCCAGCCCGCTGCCGGCCATGCCGGCCGACTGCGTGAAGCAGGAAACCTCGACCGGATCGTCGCCGAGCACGAAGCGCAGCGTGTCGGCATCATGCACGGTGATGTCGAGCACCACGCCGCCGCCCGCTTCGGGTTTGGTGATGCGCCAGCCCTGCAGATTCTCAGGCAGATGGACGGAATGGAAGACGCGCGCGGCAATCGGCTTGCCGATGCGGCCGGCGGCGATCGCCTCGCGCATGGTGCGGTGCGCGCCGGCGTTGCGCAGATGATGGTTGGTGCCGAGCACGACGCCGGCGGCCTTGGCGGCGGCAACCATCTTGCGGGCGTCGCTGCTGCTTAGCGCCAGCGGCTTTTCGCACAGCACGTGCTTTCCCGCCCTGACGGCGGCGAGCGCCTGCTCGAGGTGCAATTCATTGGTGGTCGAGATGTAGACGGCGTCGATATCGGCGCCGAGGAGGCCATCGAGCGTCGAAACGGCAAGCGGAATGTTGTTTTCCCCGGCATAGGCCATCGCGCGCTCGGGGCTGGCACTCATCACCGCCGCGATCTCGCCATCGCCTTGCGCGCGGATGGCGTTGATCATGAACTGTCTGGCGATCGTGCTGGCACCGATCAAGCCCCATTTGACGCTCATGCCGCGCCCCCCGAACCCGCGGGCCTGTTTCGGGTGCGGCGATCCGGGCCGCAGCTTTCCCTGACCACGAGATTGACCGCGCCGATATGGTCCTCGGCCCGCGTGGTGCGCGACTGGATCATTTTCAGCATGACATGCGCGGCACGTTCGCCCAGGCCCGCCGAGTCCACCGCGACGCTGGTCAGAGCCGGCATATGATGCTCGGCCTCGGCCACGTCGTCGAAGCCGACGATGGCGAAATCAGCGCCCGGCTCAAGCCCACGCTTGCGCAGCGCCAGCATCGCGCCAAAGGCGACGGCGTCATTAAAGCAGAGTGCCGCGGTCGGCGGTTCAGCCATCGCGAGAGCGGTCTCCAGGCACGCGATACCACCTCTGCGGCTGGTCTCGCCTTCGACGACAAGTGCGTCCCGGGCGGCGATCCCCTGCGTCTCACAGGCTTCGCGAAATCCGCCAAGCCGCTCATGATAGACCACCAGATCGGACGAGCCGCCGAAGAAGACCAGCCGGCGATGTCCCTTGCCGATCAGATGAGCGGTGGCGAGATAGGCGCCGCGATGATTGTCCGGCGCGATCACGGGGATGCGGCTTTCCGGCAGCCGGCGCATGGCGAAGACCACAGGCAGGCCCGCCGTTTCGATCCGCCGAAAGGCGCCCGGCGTCGTGCCGCGGGCCGGCGACACGATGAGACCGGCGACACCTTGCTCCATCAGCGATTTCAGCACTTCCTCCTGGCGCACCGGATTTTCAGCCGTGTTGGCGATGAATGGCACGATCCCGGCCGACTGGAAGACGCGTTCCATGCCGACCGCCAGTTCTGCGAAGAAAGGATTGGTGAGATCGTTGATGACCATGCCGATGACGTTGGAGTGAGCCTTGCGCAGGTTGGCGGCGCCGCGGTTGTAAACGTAACCGACATCGTCGATCGCCTTGCGAACTTTGCTTGCTGTCTCAGGCCGGATCAGCCCGCTACCCTGGAGCACGAGCGATACCGTCGATTTGGACACGCCTGCTTCACGGGCGATGTCGAATATCGTCGCCTTGGCCCGGCTGGCCATTCAGATGCATCCTCCCAATTTTATGATCACGTTTTATTGGAACGTTCTAATCATCGGTTGGATCTTGAGTCAACCCCAGATCTTTTCCCGGTCGGGAACGATCGATCGTACGTACTCCAATGTCATATTGTATAAGGCTTTTATCTGTTGCAATGCAGCATTTGCCTGTGAATGAACTCTGAATCCTAAAGGTTCTTGATTTATTGGAACGTTCCATTTATAGGCGCGGGAAAGGGAGAGATCGATGGACATTTCCTTGCCTGGCGAGGATGGCCGCAGTGCCCGCTACGCGCTTGCCGGCCAGCCGATGCAGCCGGTGATCGGCGCGCGGTTTACGCGCATCGCCTATGCCGCCGCACACGTCGTTGCCGATCCGCTTGCGATGACCGATCCGTGGTCCAGGCCGGTGGTCGACTGGGACAGGACGATGGCGTTCCGGCACCACCTGTGGCGGCTAGGCTTTCGCATCGCCGAGGCGATGGACACGTCGCAGCGTGGCATGGGTTTCGACTGGACAAACGCGCAGGAATTGATCCGCCGCTCGATCGCCGAGGCGCGTACCGTCGATGGCGCCGACCTGGCCTCGGGCGCTGGCACCGACCATCTGGCGCCGGCCGCTGCCAGAACGCTCGACGATGTCATCACCGCTTATGAGGAGCAGTTCGGTTTTATCGAAGGGCTGGGCGGCAAGGCGATCATGATGGCCAGCCGGGCGCTCGCGGCGACAGCCAAGGGCCCGGCTGACTATGTGCATGTTTACGACCGCATCCTCGGCCAGGCCTCCGGCAAGGTCATCCTGCATTGGCTGGGCGACATGTTCGATCCGGCGCTCAAGGGCTATTGGGGCAGCAGCGATTTCGAGGCCGCGCTCGACACCGTCGTCGCCATCATCGACCGCCACGCCGGCAAGGTGGACGGGATAAAAATCTCGCTGCTCGATGCCGGCAAGGAGGTCGCGCTCAGAAACCGCCTGCCGGACGGCGTCGTGATGTTCACCGGTGACGACTTCAACTACCCCGAACTGATCGCCGGCGACGAGCAAAGGCATTCGCATGCGCTGCTCGGCATTTTCGACGCCATCGCGCCGGTCGCCAATGCCGCATTGGCGAAACTGGCGGAGGGGAATCGCGCCGGCTATGACGCATTGATGGCGCCGACCGTGCCGCTATCGCGAAAAATCTTCGAGGCGCCGACCGAATATTACAAGGCCGGCATCGTCTTCATGGCCTGGCTGAACGGCCATCAGGACCATTTTGCGATGGTCGGCGGCATGCAATCGGCGCGCAGCATCCGTCACTATGCCGATATTTTCCGCCTTGCCGACCAGGCTGGGTTGCTGGCCGATCCGGACCTGGCGGTTGCCAGGATGAGGAGCCTCTGCGCCGTTGCGGGCGTCTGAGCTGGGACTGTCCCCTCGCGGAACCAATGTCCTGGCTTCTAACCCGGATATCATCTCACGCATGCCCGCTCTGGTCAGTGCCTGGACGGGCGCATTGCGCTCAAGCTCGCCAATGTCTGGATTGGATGGTGGGCGTGACAGGGATTGAACCTGTGACCCCTGCAATGTCAATGCAGTGCTCTCCCGCTGAGCTACACGCCCATCCGAAGTCGCGCATACACCATTTTTGATCCAGCGCGTCAATAGCAGGAAAAAGGAAAGAAGGCGTCGTCTCGCCGCAGTGGCGAAGAGGTGCGGCGCCTCGCTTGGAAAGCGGCTCAGGCCGCCTGAAGCATCTTCTCGACCTCGTTGACGAGATCGCGCAGATGGAATGGCTTCGACAACACCTTAGCGTCTTTCGGTGCCTTGGAATCAGGGTTCAGCGCAACGGCGGCGAAACCGGTGATGAACATGACTTTCAAATCAGGATCGATCTCGGTGGCCCGCCGCGCCAGCTCGATGCCATCCATCTCTGGCATGACGATGTCGGTCAACAGCAGCGAGAACGGCTCCTCGCGCAGCCGCTCATAGGCGCTGGCGCCATTGTCGAAATCGCTGACTTGGTAACCGGCGCGCTCCAGCGCCTTGACGAGGAACCGACGCATATCGTCGTCGTCTTCCGCCAGAAGAATGCGTGCCATGATGTCCCGTCCGAATCACCCGCCCGAGATTGCCGTTGGGCAAGCCCGTTAACCATCCTGTATATGAGGAGGTGAGGGTAAACATCAAGTGAACGCGGACGGCGATGATCCATATTTGCCCGGCGGCTCGACCCCTGAAATGCTGGACACGCGGCCAGCAAGGTGGCACTTTCACATCATGATGCACTGGTGTTGTCGGGTTCGTTCAAATTGAAGACGGCAGCCGAGGATTTTTCGGTCTTTCCGCCCTTCGAAATCCGGTCGGGCGCCGAGCAGCGCGTCCCCTTCCTCTTCAACTCACCGCATAGCGGCCGCTACTATCCCGAACGCTTCCTGGCCATGGCAAGACTGGATCGCAACGCCATCCGCCGGTCGGAGGACTGTTACGTCGATGAGTTGTTCGGCGGCGCCGTCGCGCTCGGCGCACCGATGCTGGCGGCGAATTTTCCGCGCGCCTATCTCGACGTCAACCGCGAGCCTTGGGAACTCGATCCGCGCATGTTCGCCGAGCCGGTGCCGTCCTTCTGCAACATCCGCTCGGCGCGGGTGGCCGGCGGACTTGGCACGGTGCCGAAACTGGTCGGCGAGGGGCTCGACATCTATCCCGGCCGCTTGCCTCTGGCCGAGGCGGTCGCCCGCATCGAGGCCGTCTACAAGCCTTATCATGAGACGCTGAAGCGGCTTTTGACCAGGACCCATGCGCGTTTCGGCTTTGCCGTGCTGATCGATTGTCATTCGATGCCGGCGAGCATTCGTGTCGGCGACAACGGCTTGCGGCCCGACTTCATCATCGGCGATCGTTTCGGCATCTCGGCCACCACGGCCTTGACCGAGGCCGCGATCGGCCTGCTCACCGCCATGGGCTATGCGGTCGCTCACAACAAACCCTATGCTGGCGGCTTCATCACCGAGCACTACGGTCGCCCGGCGCGCCATCTGCATGCGCTGCAGATCGAGGTCAATCGCGGGCTCTACATGAACGAGCGGACATTCGAGAAGGCCGCTGGCTTCGACGCGCTGGCCGACGATTTGACGCGATTTTCAGCTGACCTGATGTCGATGCCCGACCATCATTTCGTCGACCTGCCGCTGGCTGCGGAGTGAAGTTCGCCTTGTTGGTGCATGTCGTTGGCCCAAAACCGCTGCGCACCTCGGGTCAGGCCCGTGGGCACGCTTTTGGGCGACATGCCTTGGAAATCCCGGCGTAAAAAAAGACCGCATCGTTTGCACGATACGGTCGAAGTCTAGGGAGGAAACGCCCAAGGAGGGCATGGACAGGATAAGCTGTCCGAGAACAAGGGTATTGTGCGCTGCACAAATGTCAAGCGACCTTCAGGCTTTTTTAATTCACTGTGATGTGGAAATTGCGTTTCGAAGATGCTTGTGTGACATCCGGGCAACAGATGTCGTCGCGGAAAAATCATCGAACACCCTTGTTTTGGGACAAAATTGTCGGCAGAGCACGGCTCGGGCATGCCGCAATGCGGGAGAATCAGTTGGACATCAGCATCGATTTCATGCGCCGCATAGCGCAGGCGGCGGCGGCGGAGACCTTGCCGCGCTTTCGCAGCCAAGGCGCTGTCGCCAACAAGGAAATGGGCAGTTTCGACCCGGTCACCGAGGCCGATCGCGAGGCCGAGCGCGCTATCCGGACGCTGATATCGGCGCAATATCCCGACCATGGCATTCTCGGCGAGGAGCACGGCAGCGAGAACATTTCGAGCCGGCATGTCTGGGTGATCGACCCGATCGATGGCACGCGCGCCTTCATTTCCGGCCTGCCGGTATGGGGGACGCTGGTCGGGTTCACCGTCGACGGAGACGCCGTTGCCGGCATGATGTCTCAACCCTTCACCGGTGAACTGTTCTACGCCAACGCCTCGGGTTCTCACTATGAGGGTCCAGGTGGCTCGCGAAAACTGACAACCCGCAAGACGACGAAGCTGGCCGAGGCGACGCTGTTCACAACCACGCCGGCACTGTTCAAAGGCGAGGCGCGCAATCGCTACGACCAGTTCGAAAAGCAGATCCAACTCGCTCGCTACGGCGCCGATTGCTACGCCTTTGCCATGATAGCCTCAGGAAGCGTCGACATCGTCGCCGATCCCGGCTTGAAGCCTTACGACATCGTCGCGCTGATCCCGATCATCGAGAAGGCAGGCGGCGTCGTCACCACATTCGACGGCGGGCCGGCGGAACAGGGTGGCGATGTGCTGGCAGCGGCGACGCCGGAGCTCCATGCCGCGGCCATGGCCGCCTTACGCGGCTGACCGCTTCACGCTTTTCTCGAAATTGCCTCAGCGCGACCTGAACCAGTGATCGGCGCTTCAGGCAGTCGGGTCGTCGCTGCCGGGAATGAAGGCATCGAAGGCGGCGAGCAACTGCTCACGGTAGATGTCGGCTTCCTGCAGGATTTCGTGACGGGAACCGTCGATCATCAGCAGCGAACCGAGCCGCAGACGCCTGGCGTAGGCTTCCACGGCCTTGGTCGAGACGACCTGGTCGGCGCCGGCTGCGATTATCAGCAGTGGAATCTGGATCCGAGCCATGAAGTCGGGGTCGCTGACGGCTTCAGAGGCTTTCGCGGCTGCCCGCAGCCAACGGATCGTGGGTCCACCAAGTGCCAGTTGCGGGTACTCTTCGTAGATCCGCGTGTTGCGCCGATAGCGCACCGGGTCGCTCGTCAGCTTGTTGGTCTCGAACGGGGCCGTCACCTTCGGCCGCGGGCCCCAGGCGGCATAGAGCCGGCCGAGGCCGACAGCGCAGAATAACGAACAGACGCGGCGAACCGTCGATATCGAGACCGGCAGGTCGGGCAGCGTCAGGAATGGCGCGATCAGCACCATGCGCCGCACGCGGTTCATCATTGACCGTGCGGCAAGCAGCGTGATCAACGCCCCTGCCGAATGCGCCAGGATGTAGTACGGCCCTCGGCAATCGGGCAGCACGATCTCCTCGAAAAACTGTTCGAGGTCCGCGGTATAGTCGCGGAAGCGCTTGACATAGCCGCGCTGGCGATCGCGGATCAGCCGGTCGGAACCGCCCTGGCCGCGCCAGTCGAGGGTGGCGACGCCAAAGCCGCGATCGGCGAGGTCGCGGATGGTTTCGAAATATTTCTCGATGCACTCGTTGCGGCCAGACAGCAGGACCACGGTGCCCTTGATCGGGCGGGCGACCGCGCCGAACAGGCCGTAGCGGATCTTCTTGCCGTCGCGCGTGGTGAAGAAGCCGGCAGAGGCGTTTTCCGGCCGCGGATTGCCCTCAATTTCGTGAAAAAGGCGGTTGTCGTTGAAAAGATCCGTCATTCGGCGCTTCGTGCTTGGCGTCTCGCATGCCTGCCTGTGCCGGCCGGCTCTGCTAAGGTGATAGACGCCCATGCGCCAAAAGCAAAGCAATTCACGGCAACGGAGGCTGTAACGGGGAAGGCCGGAAGCCGCTTGAAAGCATGCTTCCGGCCCCTGTCGATCCGGGAGGAAGGGACGTTGACACCCGGTCGGCCTCGTCGCGGTGCCTGTCGGCGCCGCCAGTCCTTGATCCTGGAATGCACTTTAGCGCCGGCTGTCTGAACGCGCGCCGAAGCGCCGGTTCATCTGCCGTTCATCAAGGCATCAGCCACACGGTTTTTTGCCGCCGGATGTAATCTTGAAATGCATTCGATTGCTCCCCAAATGTCTGATGCGGCCGCCAATGTTGGGGTCGCTGGTCCAGCCGAAATGCCGCTCAAGGGTTTCGCACCGGCCAAACGCAAACCATGTTGCTCAACAGGAGAACACCTCATGCGTCACGTTGATTTTTCCCCGCTTTATCGTTCGACCGTCGGCTTCGACCGTCTCTTCACCATGCTCGATTCGCTTGCGCAGCCGGATGGCGCGCAGACCTATCCACCCTATAACATCGAGCGCACCGGCGAGGATTCCTATCGTATCTCGATGGCGGTTGCCGGCTTCTCGGACGAGGAAATCTCGATCGAAGCCCATCGGAATGTGTTGACCGTGAAGGGTGAGCGCAAGGACGAGGGCACCGGCGAAGGGTCCGAACTGCTCTATCGCGGTATCGCCTCGAGGGCTTTCGAGCGCCGCTTCCAGCTTGCCGATCACGTCGAAGTCGTCGGCGCCGCGCTGAAGAACGGCCTGCTCTTCGTCGACCTCAAGCGCAACATTCCCGAGGAACTGAAGCCCCGCAAGATCGCGATCACCTCGGCTCCGGCCAAGGCCAAGCAGATCGAGGCCAAGACCGCCAATTAAACCTGCAGCCTCCCAAGGCAAAGGCGGCGCCGAAAGGCGTCGCCTTTTTTTATATCAGTTCGCTCGACGAGAGGCCGGAACTGCGTAGTCGTTGACTTGAGGGTGATCGCGCTCGCCGGATGGGGCGACCAAAGGATTTCGCGGGAAACGAGCGCAATTGCTACTTTAGCGTTATCTAAATAAGTAATCCCTTTTTAACCAAGTTCGAACATATTTAGCTCGGCCAGTCCACAGGCCCCGGAGCCTCCAACGCCCGTTTCACCTTCTTTCCGGAACCATCGAAAAAGGACTCTCGACGAATGTGGCGAAGAAAATCGGTAGCGTGCCTGGCGATCCTGGCGCTTCTCGGCGCCGAGGCACGCGCGACGACGACGACATTAAACATGACCGTGCAGATGACAATCACCGCATCCTGCACCATTGGCAGCGCATCGACGCTGAACTTCGGCTCATCGGGCATCATTGCAGCCAATGTCGACCAGACATCGACGGTTCAGGTTCAATGCACGAATACGACCCCCTATAATATTGGTTTGGACGCCGGCACTGGATCGGGCGCGACGGTTGCCGCGCGCAAGATGACCAATGGCGCCGCCACTGTCACCTATTCTCTTTACAGCGACAGCGGCAGAACGACCGTCTGGGGAAACACAATAGGAAGCAATACGGTCTCTTCGACGGGTACCGGATCTTCACAAAGCTTTACCGTGTATGGACGCGTGCCAGCGCAATCGACGCCTGCGCCAGCCCTTTACACAGATACGGTGACGGTCACCGTCACTTACTAGGTCGGCCGCATCGACGGTCGACATCTGGGGGTTGCAAATGAATTTGGCAAGGCTGACTTTGGCTTTGATGGGAGCATTGTTGTTCCGCGGTGCGGTGGCGCACGCGGAATCGCTTCAAGTGCAGCCTGCTCTCGTCGATGTCGTCGCTCCCGGCTCGGCGTCGACGATCATGCTGCGCAATGACGGGCAGACGCCAAGCAACGTGCAGATTCGTGTTTTTCGCTGGTTGCAAGCTGATGGCCAGGAGAGCCTGCTGCCCACGCAAGATGTGGTCGCCTCACCTCCGGGCGCTACGCTTCAGCCGGGTGCCGACTATGTCGTTCGCATCGTGCGCGTGGCCAAGCGGCCGATTGCCTCTGAGGAGGCCTATCGCCTCCTTGTCGACGAGCTTCCGGACGCCAGCCGGGCCAAGACCGGCACGGTTAGATTGTTGGTTCGCCACTCGATCCCGGTCTTCTTCAGCTCGCCGGAAAGAACGCCGCCGGCCGTGGACTGGACCGTATCGAAGCAGGACGGCAGGCTGATCGTGTCGGCCCACAACAAAGGCGGTACACGCTTGCGTGTCTCCGCACTCTCGCTCAGCGACGCGGGCGGACACAAGATCTCGTTCGGGGGAGGGCTCGTCGGCTATGCGCTCGGTCAGTCGACCATGCGATGGACGGCGCCGGCTGGCGGGCGCAAATTCGCCGCGAAGGGATCGATCTCGATCGCCGGTCAGGGAAATGATGGCGCGATCGAGGCCATAGCGCCGGTTGTCGCCGCGCCGTGAATCCGGCTTGCTTGCTGGCCATGTCGATTCTGATCGCTGCACTGACGCAGTCCAATCAGGCAGCCGGAGCGGTCCAGCAGCTTCAACTCGAAGTCTTCATCAACGACGCCCCAACCAATCAGATCGCGGCATTCATTTCTACCGACGGGCAGCATATCGGCGCCACGCCTGATGAGCTGCAGGCATTGGGGCTGGATCTGGGCAAGGGTCGATCCACCGCCACAACCATCATGCTCGAGTGTCCAGGGCCTGACTTACCGCTACGAGGCGGCGCAGCAGCGTATTTTCCTGACCGTAGGTAACGGCCTGCGCGGGACGATATCCTATGACGCCGCGCCCGATCGCGAGGCATCGCCTGACGTGCACGCGGGGTTTGGCGGCGTCCTCAACTACAATCTGTTCGCGGCGTCACGACAGGAGCCGGACGCAAGCGGCTTCTCCTTCAGCGGCGTGTCCGCAACCCTGGACGCCAGGGCCTTTTCGCCGGTCGGCACGTTTAGTCAGTCGGCGATCATGCGGCTGACGGACAACGGACGGACCGATGCGCTGAGGCTCGACACCGCCTATACTTATTCCGACCCGGCGAAGCTGGTGACGTATCAGGCTGGCGATGTCATCTCCGGTGGTTTCGCCTGGACCAGGCCGATCCGCGTCGGCGGGCTTCAGGTGCGCCGCAATTTCGGGCTTCGCGCCGACCTGATCACGCAGCCGCTGGCCTCGGTGAGCGGCAGCGCGGCGGTGCCGTCGACGGTCGACGTCTACGTCAACGACTTGAAAACCTATTCACACCCAGTCGACACGGGTCCGTTCCAGATCACCGACGTTCCCGTGACCACGGGCGGCGGGCAGGCCCTTGTCGTGCTGCGCGATGCCGCCGGCCATGAAACGCGCACGAGCGTACCGTTCTACGCCTCACCCAGTTTGCTGAGGCCGGGCCTCTTCGACTTTTCGCTGGAGGCTGGCATGCCAAGGCTCGGGTATGCGACGACGTCGGATGCCTACGCCGTCAATCAGCCCGTCGTGTCGGCAAGCCTGAGAAAAGGCATCTACGACTGGTTGACGCTGGAGAGCCATGCGGAGGCCGGCAAGGATCTGGTCAATGGCGGAATAGGCATGGCGATGCGAACCGGCTCGCTTGGCGTCGCCTCGTTCGCGCTGGCCGGCAGTCATGGCCGGGCCGGCAACGGCCTGCAGGCCTATGCCTCCTACGAGATCAGGATCGGGACCCTCAGCGTCAATGCCAGTTCGCAGATGACGCTCGGTTCCTATGACGATCTCGCCTCGGTGACCGACCGGCTTCAGGATAGCGAAGCGCCCAGTCACGCGTTCTTCAATCTATCGTCGTTCGATCCGGAAGCGACGGACGCGGTGGCCAGATCCAGGCCGCCCAAGAGGGTGAACAGCATTTCCGTCGGAACGCCACTGTCCTTCGACAGCGGCAGCGTCAGCGCAAGCTACATCGACCTGACATCGGCCGGCGGCGAGAGCTCCAAGGTCGTCACTGCGTCCTACTCGCGCACGCTGCCTTTCGGCTACCTCAACGCCACGGCCTTCGCTGAGCTTGGCGGGCGAAGGAGCGCCGGTCTCTTCGCCGGACTGTCGATGCCGATCGGCGGCGATGCAATGGCATCGACGGCTGTCTCGGCCGGCAAGGACGGGCTCGACATGATTGCCGACGTGAGCAAGCCGCTCGGCGAGGAACCGGGCAACGTTGGCTGGCGGACAAGCCTTAGCCAGGGCGGATCCGCGGAGGGCTCCGCGGCGATTGCCTATCGCTCTTCCCATGGCCGTGCCGATGCCGCCGTCGGCCGTTCAATCTCGGGCACCACGGCGACAGCCCAGTTCGATGGGGCAATCGCAACGATGGGATCCGGCGTCTTCCTGACGGACCGCATCGACGACAGTTTCGCCGTCGTCGAAACAGGCGTGCCCGATGTCGGCGTGTTGTACGAGAATCGACCGGTGGGGGTTACGGATGGCAAGGGCCGGCTGCTGCTGCCGGGCCTGCGCTCCTATCAGAAAAACAGAATCGCCATCGATACCACCAACCTGCCGATCGATGCCGATGTATCCACAACGCAGGATGTCATCGCGCCGGCCGACCGGGCCGGTGTACGGGCCGATTTCCGGATTCGCACGAATGTGGACGCCGCAGTCCTGGTCCTGTCAGGCCCGGACGGACAGCCGCTCATGGCGGGGTCGCACGGCACGATCAACGGCAAGCAGGACTTCGTCATCGGCTATGACGGGCGTGCCTATGTCGAGGGGCTGGCGCGCAAGAACACTGTCGTGGCCGAAACCGCCAGCGGTACGTGCAGTGCTGCGTTCAACTATACGCCGAAGACAAACGCGCAAGTGGTCGTCGAGATTTCCTGCCGTTGATGCCGGCGGTCGCCGGATGTCAGTAGGTGACGGTGACGACGACCGTGTCGGTGTAAGTTCCTGGCGCGGGGGTCGTCTGTGCGGGCGCCTCGGCATATACGGTGTAGGGCTGGTCCAACCCGGTGCCGGTGCCGCTGGCGGTGTCGGTGCCGATCGTGTTCCCCCAAACCGTAGCCATGCCGCTGTCGCGGTAAAGCGAATAGCTGACGAGCTTGGTGCCGCTCGTCATCTTCCTGGCGGCGATTGTAGCTCCGGAACCCGTTCCCGCACTGAGTCCGATAGAGTAAGGCGTCGAATTGGTGCAGCGGACGGTGACCGAACCTGTCGAATCGACATTCGACGCCAGTACCCCGACGGAGCCAAAATTCACGTTGGTGGCCGAGACGTTGCAGTTCGCGTTGATTGTCGCGGTCCAGGTGGAGCCGCTTGAGACGGCTTGTCGGCTGCCTGTCGGGCACGCCGTTGCCGTCACGTAGTCGTAGCCAATCGCCGGCGCGGAGGTCATGGTCCAGATGTATGATCCGGGTCCGGCGGTGGTCTGGTTCGCGGCCACCCTGCCATAAACCGTCAGCGTGGCATTGGCGCTACCGGAGAAGCCCATGTTGAGATCGTAGGTCGTTCCGATGGGATGGAGGGCATAGGCCGTCGTGGCCAGGCCCCAGGATCCCCAGATCGTCGTTCGCGCCGCGTCGCTGTAGAGCTCATGCACCAATCGTTGGGTGCCCGACGCCAGCCGGCGATTGCCGGCCGTGTTGGTCTGGCCGGGCGAAAGTTCGACGCACAGGCGCACGGTCGAGAAGATCACGCCCGAGCAGCTGATCGAGAAGGTCGCAGTCGTGTCGTCGACGGCACCACTTAGGATATCGACAGCGCCGTACGACCCGCTGACGGCAGTGACGGAGCAGCTCTGGGACCAAGCCCCTTGCAAGCTGGAAACGAGAAATATCATGACCAGCACCGCCCGTAGCCGCACTGTCCAGTGTAGCGCACGGCGTAGCGGTCTCCCGAAACCCGATCCCTTGCCAACCATTATGTCTGCCTATCACGGCCCAGGCTAATTCGAAACGGGCTCCGAGCTCTTTCGGGAGAAACCTATCAGGCGAGCATGAGGCCAAACCGGTCGACGTCTTCCGCGGTCGTCGCGAAGCTGGTGACGAAGCGATAGAGCAGCTCGTCCCCACTGATGTGGCCGTCAAAGCCATGTGGCCTGTGCCAGTCGTAGAAGGCAGCGCCGGCTGCCTGTAGCCTTTCGGCCTCGGCTTTCTTGATCACTGCGAACACCTCATTTGCCTGCGGCAACCATGCCAGCTTGGCCGTGGCCGAATCCTCGATCGCCGCGGCAAGGCGCGCGGCCATGGCGTTGGCGTGGCGGGCGGTGTCCAGCCACAATCCGTCCTTGAAATAGGCCTCGAACTGCGCGGCGACGAAGCGCGATTTCGAAAACAGCTGGGCGGCGCGTTTACGCAGGAAGGCCAATTCCTTGGCGCGATCAAGATCGAATAACACGATTGCCTCGGCGCACCAGCAGCCGTTCTTTGTGCCGCCGAAGGAGAGGATGTCGACGCCGCGTTTCCAAGTCATTTCGGCAGGCGTGGTGTCGAGCGCGACCAGCGCGTTGGCAAAGCGGGCGCCATCCATGTGCAGGGGCACCGAATGTTGTTTGGCGATCGCCGAGATCGTCTCGATCTCATGCAGCCCGTAGACGGTCCCGACCTCGGTCGACTGGGTGATCGAAACAGCCATCGGCCGTCCCCAATGGACGATTTCGGGCGCAAAACGGCCGATGGTCCGTTCCAGATTGTGCGGGTCGACCTTGCCAAGCGCGCCGTCGATCTCATGCAGGCGCGAACCGCCGGAAAAATATGACGGCGCGCCGCATTCGTCCTCGATGACATGCGATTCGCGGTGGGCGAAGGAGATGCCGCCAGGCTTGTTATAGGCGGTCAGCGCCAGAGAGTTGGCGGCAGTGCCGGTTGCGACGAAGAACACCGCGACCTCTCGTTCGAAGATCTCATTGAAGCGCTGATAGACTGCTTGGTCGAGCGCACCGTCGCCATAGGCGGTGGAAAAGCCGCCGGCATTGGCCGACAGGCCAGCAACGATATTGGGATGGGCGCCTGCCCAATTGTCGGAAGCGAAGAACATGCATCTGCCTATGTCTAGGGAAATCGGGTTTTGGGGAAGTCAGCCTGAAGTTGACCGGTTTCGCATGCTGATCGCAAGGGGGCTGGGCGCCGAAAAATCGGTAAAGCCAGCCAGCCGACAGAAGAGAGATTGGCGACTGAACCTTACGTTTCTCCCCGGCTTCACGTAATTTTCTGTCGCAAGAGGCCCAAGTTTTTTGTGAATCGGTCTTGTATGCGTTCGGGATTTCTGTCATAAAAATTTAGGACAGTAGTGCTGTCTTATTTTGTCGCACAAAACGAGCTGGATTGGCGTATCATTTGGGCCTCTCCGGCTGTTGCTGCGAGCGACAGGTGGACGGCCCCGATTTGGCCTGTACGAATACGAACCATGCGGAAAGCCGCCTGGTCCGGTAAGAATTTCGCAAGACGTGCCGCAAGGATCAGGGTGAGCCAAGCGCTTGCCGAGGCAAACCAGCGCCCGAGGGGCTGGGAACGGAGGACAGGAGATGACGGACATGACGCAATCTGCGACGAACGGCCAGGCCGCGCAGACGAAAGCGGCAACCGTCAATAATAAGTCCATCACCAATATCGGCCGATCCAACATTGGTCGCACCGTCAACGGCTTTTCTGCCCGAGGTCTCTACGACCCGCGTAACGAGCATGACGCCTGCGGTGTCGGCTTCATCGTCAACATGAAGAGCGTGAAGTCGCATCAGATCGTCAAGGACGGACTTGCCGTGCTCGAAAACCTGACGCATCGCGGCGCCGTCGGCTCGGATCCCTTGGTCGGCGACGGCGCCGGCGTGCTGGTACAGCTTCCCGATCGTTTCTTCCGCGAGGAAATGGCGGCCCAGGGCATCGACCTGCCACCGGCGGGCCAGTACGGCGTCGGACACTGGTTCATGCCGCAGGATGCGGCACTTCGCGCCCATGTCGAGGACATCATTGCCGAATCGGCGCAATCCGAGGGGCTTCCGCTCATCGGTTTCCGTGACGTGCCCGTCGACAATTCGTCACTGTCGAAGGCGGCTGATATCGTGGCGTCGGAGCCATTCCATCGGCAGATATTCATCGGCCGCACGCCAGACATTACCGACGACGAGGAGTATGAGGCCAGGCTCTATCTGCTGCGCAAGGTCATATCCGGCCGGATCTATGCCGAGAACGACAACAAGGACATCGGCGCCTATTGCGTGTCGCTGTCGGCGCGCACCATCGTCTACAAGGGCATGTTCCTGGCCTACCAGGTCGGTGCCTATTACAAGGACCTCAAGGATCCGCGCTTCGAGACCGCGCTGATCCTCGTCCACCAGCGCTTCTCGACCAATACGTTCCCGTCCTGGAAGCTGGCGCATCCCTATCGCATGGTCGCCCACAATGGCGAGATCAACACCGTGCGCGGCAACAACAACTGGATGGCAGCGCGGCAGGCTTCGGTCGATTCCGAACTGTTCGGCAACAACATCTCGAAGCTTTGGCCGATCTCCTATGACGGTCAGTCCGACACCGCCTGCTTCGACAATGCGCTCGAGTTCCTGTTCCAGGGCGGGTATAGCCTCAGCCACGCTATGATGATGCTGATCCCGGAAGCCTGGGCCGGCAACAAGCTGATGGATGCCGACCGCAAGGCCTTCTACGAATACCATGCGGCCCTTATGGAGCCGTGGGACGGACCGGCGGCGGTCGTCTTCACTGATGGCCGCCAGATCGGCGCTACGCTCGACCGCAACGGATTGCGCCCGGCGCGCTACATCGTCACCGACGACGACCGCGTCATCATGGCCTCGGAAGCCGGCGTGCTGCCGGTGCCGGAGGAGAAGATCGTCAAGAAATGGCGTCTGCAGCCCGGCCGCATGCTTCTGATCGACCTGGAGAAGGGGCGTATCGTCTCCGACGAGGAGCTCAAGTCGGAAATCGCGGCCAGGCATCCCTACAAGACCTGGCTCGCCAACACGCAGCTCATCCTGGAAGATCTGAAGCCGGTCGAGCCGCGCGAACTGCGTAGGGACGTCAGCCTGCTCGATCGCCAGCAGGCGTTCGGCTACAGCCAGGAAGATACCAAGCTGTTGATGTCGCCGATGGCGACGACGGGCCAGGAAGCGGTGGGCTCGATGGGTACCGACACGCCCATCTCGGCCATGTCGGACAAGTCGAAGCTGCTCTACACCTATTTCAAGCAGAACTTCGCCCAGGTCACCAACCCGCCAATCGATCCGATCCGCGAGGAACTGGTGATGAGCCTGGTGTCCTTCATCGGGCCGCGGCCGAACATCTTCGACCTGGTCGGCAATTCGCGCCGCAAGCGGCTTGAGGTTCGCCAGCCGATCCTGACCAATGGCGATCTCGAAAAGATTCGCTCCATCGGCCACACCGAGGACCGCTTCGACACCAAGACGATCGACATCACCTATGGCTCCGCCGAAGGGGCGGCAGGCATGCAAGGTGCCATCGACCGCCTGTGCGAGCGGGCGGAGGCGGCGGTCGCCGGCGGCTACAACATCATCATCCTGTCGGACCGCCAGGTCGGGCCGGACCGCATCGCCATCCCGGCGCTTTTGGCGACGGCCGCGGTCCATCATCACCTGATCCGCAAGGGGTTGCGCACCTCGGTCGGCCTCGTCGTCGAATCCGGCGAGCCGCGCGAGGTGCATCATTTCTGCTGCCTTGCCGGTTATGGCGCCGAGGCGATAAACCCGTACCTCGCCTTCGACACGCTGCTCGACATGCACAAGCGTGGCGAGCTGCCGAAGGAAGTGGACGCCTACGAAGTTGTCTCGCGCTACATCAAGTCGATCGGCAAGGGCATTCTCAAGGTGATGTCCAAGATGGGCATTTCGACCTACCAGTCCTATTGCGGCGCCCAGATATTCGACGCCGTCGGACTGAAGACCGATTTCGTGCAGCGATATTTCACCGGCACCGCCACGCTGATCGAAGGTGTCGGACTGGACGAGATCGCGACCGAGACGCTCAGCCGCCACAATGACGGTTTCGGCAATGACCCGGTGCTGCGCAACAGCCTCGAGGTCGGCGGCGAATATATGTTCCGCATGCGCGGCGAGGCGCATATGTGGTCGCCCGACGCGGTCGCCACATTGCAGCACGCCGTGCGCCAGGGATCGTGGGAGACGTTCAAGGACTATTCCGCCCAGATCGACAGCGAGACGGCCCGCGCACAGGCCATTCGCGGCCTGTTCAGGATCAAGCTGGCCGAGGAAACCGGCCGCAAGAAGGTCGCGCTCGACGACGTCATGCCGGCGGCCGACATCGTCAAGCGCTTCTCGACCGGGGCGATGTCGTTCGGCTCGATCTCGCGCGAAGCGCACACGACGCTGGCGCGTGCCATGAATCAGATCGGTGGCAAGTCGAACACCGGCGAGGGCGGCGAGGAGGCCGACCGCTATCTGCCGTTGCCTGGCGGCGGCAAGAATCCCGAACGCTCGGCGATCAAGCAGGTCGCCTCGGGTCGTTTTGGCGTCACGGCCGAATATCTCGTCAATTCTGACATGATGCAAATCAAGGTGGCGCAGGGCGCCAAGCCCGGCGAGGGCGGCCAACTGCCCGGCCACAAGGTCGATGCCACCATCGCCAAGGTCAGGCATTCGACGCCGGGCGTCGGCCTGATCTCGCCGCCGCCGCATCACGACATCTATTCGATCGAGGATCTGGCGCAGCTGATCTACGACTTGAAGAACGTCAATCCGGCCGCCGACGTGTCAGTCAAACTGGTGTCGGAAGTCGGCGTCGGCACGGTTGCGGCGGGCGTCGCCAAGGCGCGCGCCGACCACATCACCATCTCGGGCTATGATGGCGGTACCGGCGCCTCGCCGCTGACCTCGCTCAAGCATGCCGGCAGCCCGTGGGAAATGGGTCTCGCCGAGACGCACCAGACGCTGGTTTTGAACGGCTTGCGGTCACGCGTTGCGCTGCAGGTCGACGGCGGCTTGCGCACCGGGCGCGACGTCATCGTCGGCGCGCTGCTCGGCGCCGACGAGTTCGGCTTCTCGACCGCGCCGCTGATCGCGGCCGGCTGCATCATGATGCGCAAGTGCCATCTCAACACCTGCCCGGTCGGCGTCGCGACGCAGGATCCGGTGCTGCGCAAGCGCTTCAAGGGCACGCCTGAGCATGTCATCAACTTCTTCTTCTACGTTGCGGAAGAGGTCCGCGGTCTGCTCGCCGAGATGGGCTACACCCATATCGACCAGATCATCGGCGACACCGACCTTCTGGAAAAGCGCGACCTGATCGTGCACTGGAAGGCGCGCGGGCTCGACTTCTCGAAGATGTTCTTCAAGCCGGATGCGCCGCATGAAGCGGTGCACTGGACCGAGCGGCAAAAGCATCCGATCGACGACGTGCTCGACCGCAGGCTGATCGAACTGGCCAAGCCGGCGCTCGAAAGCAAGCAGCCGGTCAAGATCGAGGTCGACATCCGAAATGTCGACCGCTCGACCGGCGCCATGCTGTCGGGCGAAGTGGCCAAGCGTTTCAAGCACAAGGGCCTGCGCGAGGACACGATTTCGGTGAAGCTGACCGGCACCGCCGGCCAGTCCTTCGGCGCCTTCCTGGCGCGCGGCATCTCGTTCGAGCTTGTCGGCGCAGGCAACGACTATGTCGGCAAGGGCCTGTCGGGCGGACGCCTCGTCATCCGGCCGCCAGAAGAGGCCAAGATCGTCGCGGCTGACTCCATCATCGTCGGCAATACGGTGCTCTATGGCGCGACCGAGGGCGAGGCCTATTTCGCCGGTGTCGCCGGCGAGCGTTTCGCGGTGCGCAATTCGGGCGTGGCTGCCGTCGTCGAAGGCGTCGGCGATCATGGCTGCGAGTACATGACCGGCGGCATCGTCGTCGTCATCGGCCAGACCGGCCGCAACTTCGCCGCAGGCATGTCGGGCGGCGTCGCCTATGTGCTCGACGAGGCGGGCGATTTCGCCGAGCGCTGCAACATGGCGATGGTCGAGCTGGAACCGGTTCCGGAAGAAGACGATTTGATGGAAAGGCTGCTGCATCACGGCGGCGACCTCGACCACAAGGGACGCGTCGACGTGTCAGGCGACATGACCAGCCATGACGAGGAGCGGCTCTATCAGCTGATCTCGAACCATGTGCACTACACTGGTTCGGTGCGCGGTCGCGAGATCCTCGACGACTGGACGACATTCCGGCCGAAATTCCGCAAGATCATGCCGGTCGAATACCGCCGCGCGTTGATCGAGATGGAACGCATGCGCATGGGCGTGGCGGCGGAATAGACTTGGGATTGCCGGGAGGCTCAGGTCTCCCGGCCTATCTTCATCGACAGTTTGACCTCGTGCGAAAGGTTGCCACGGCTGCCTCAAGAGGTTAACGGGTGCGGCGAAAACCGCACCATCTGGACAGCAGGAACTGGACTATGGGCAAGGTAACAGGCTTTCTTGAAATAGACCGGCAGGTACACAAGTACCAGCCGGCCTCCGACCGCATCCGGCATTTCCGTGAATTCACGCTGCCGATGTCGGACAAGGAGGTCGAGAAACAGGCCGCGCGCTGCATGGATTGCGGCATTCCGTTCTGCCATGGGCCGACCGGCTGTCCGATCCACAACCAGATCCCCGACTGGAACGACCTCGTCTACAATGGCGACTGGGACAACGCGATCCGCAACCTGCATTCGACCAACAATTTCCCGGAGTTCACCGGCCGCATCTGCCCCGCGCCCTGCGAGGAAGCCTGCACGCTGAACCTCGAGGACATCCCCGTTGCCATCAAGACGGTCGAGCAGGCGATCGCCGACAAGGCCTATGAAACCGGCCACATCAGGCCTTATCCGCCGGAGAAGAAGACCGGCAAGCGTGTCGCCGTCATCGGCTCCGGCCCCGCCGGCATGGCGGCTGCCCAGCAGCTCGGCCGCGCCGGCCATGACGTCCATGTCTATGAGCGCGAGAGCCGGCCCGGCGGGCTGATGCGTTACGGCATTCCCGACTTCAAGATCGAAAAGCACTATATCGACCGCCGCATCGAGCAGATGCAGGGCGAGGGCGTCACCTTCCACTGCGGCGTCAATGTCGGCGTCGACAAGCCGGTTGCCGAGTTGCTCGCCGAACATGATGCCGTGCTCTATTGCGGCGGGTCGGAAACGCCGCGTGCGGCCGGAATTCCCGGCGACGATCTCGGCGGCGTGCATGACGCGATGCCCTATCTGGTGCAGCAGAACAGGCGTGTCGGCGGCGAACCGATCCAGTCTGTGGCGTGGCCGTCGCATCCGATCATCGCCGGCGGTCAGCATGTCGTCGTTGTCGGCGGCGGCGATACCGCGTCCGACTGCGTCGGCACCGCTTTCCGCCAGGGCGCGGTGCGCGTCACCCAGCTCGACATCCGTCCGCAACCGCCGGAGAAGGAAGACAAGCTTTCTGTCTGGCCCTACTGGGCGACCAAGATGCGCACCTCGTCCTCGCAAGCGGAAGGCGCGGAGCGTGAATTCCAGGTGGCGACACTCGAATTCATCGGCGAGGAAGGCCAGTTGACCGGCGTCAAGTGCTGCGAGGTCGACGAGAAGCGCAAGCCGATCCCCGGCAGCGAATTCGTCATACGCGCCGATCTCGCCTTCATCGCTATCGGTTTTGCCGGACCGGCGAAGGTCGGCGTGGCGACGGAGCTGAACGGTAAGATGAAGATCGTCACCGACAACCGCCGCTCCAGGAATGTCGAGGCCAACGACCGTGACTACAGGACCAGCGTCGACAGGCTCTATGCGGCCGGCGACGTGCGCCGCGGCCAGTCATTGGTCGTCTGGGCGATCCGCGAGGGCCGCCAGGCGGCACGATCGATCGACGAGGCGCTAATGGGGTCGAGCGTTCTGCCGCGCTGAGCCAAACGGCCTCAGAGCCGCTCTGCGACACTAACGACTGATCGCGGTCGTGGTGTCGGTCGCGGTGGTAGCCTTCGGCGGCCAGGAGAAATCGTCGGCGCGGCCGGGCGAGGCGTTTGGTGCCTTGCCCTCGATTATTAGCTTTTCACCCGGCAGGTCCGGATTAGCCTTCGCTAGCGGTGCCGCGCCAAGCAGCTCGGTGCCGCCATCGAGTGCCGGATCGCTGAGCAGCATCGGTGCGGTTCGGTCGATGACAATGGGGGCCGCGGCCGGCGCCGGCGCCTCCACGGGAGCGCCTGCGGGGGCAGATGCCGTGACCGCGCTCCCCGGCGCGGTCAGTCCGAGGATCTTCAACAGCGGCTTTTCGGTATAGAAGGCGAGCTTGCGCTTGCCTGCCTTCGAAACGTTGATGCCGTCATCGGCGCGCAGTCGCACCGGCTGGCCGTTGATGTCGGGGCCGCTGGTGACGAAGGCACCGTTCTCATCGACGAAGCCGTCCCAGATATCGACGAATTCGCCACCATGGCTTTCTGCCGCCTGACGGTAGATGTCGTTGAAGGCAAGCATGTCGGAAGTCATCTTCTGTACCCGAAAGGCCGGCATGCCGACCCAAAGGAAAGGCACCTTGGTCTCCGTAATGGCTTTGCCGAACGCGTCGGCGCGACGCTCGTATTCCTTGGTCCAGTTTTCGGACCGCGGCAGTTCGCGAATGTCGCCGATTTTCATCTGTTGGCGGTCGTTGGAGCCAAGCATGACGATCACGGCGGCGGGTTTTTCGGTTTCGATCAACGACTTGATCTGTTCGGGCCAGTTGTAGAAGTCGTCGCGCACGAAGCCGGACGAACCATTGCTGCGCACGACGATCCTGACGCCGGCATTCTCGGCAAAGGCGGTGTCGAGGCCTTCAGCGAGACCGGCCGCCATGAAGTCACCGACCACCAGGACGGCGCGGGCGTCCGGCGCCTTTTCGACCACAGGGGTTTCCGGTTCCGCGGGCGGGCGGGGCGCGCGGGGTTTTTTCACCATCGGCCTGGGCCTTGCCTTCTGGATATCCTGCGGCGGCTCGAATCGCTCGCTGCGGCGCGGGAACAGAAGGTCGCGCAACGACCAGCCGCGGTCTTGCTGCTCCTGCGCCATTGCAGGTGCGTGAAAGACGCCGGCCACACCGACGGCGAGCACGATTACGGCCAGAATGAGCACCGGCATGCGACGAACAAGCCCTGCGATGCGCGCAGCCGAAGCCAATCGTTTCCTCCATCCCTTGGCAGATTGCTACAGCGTCCTTTGCGCGCCCGAAGGGCCGCGCGGCACTGCATGCGGCTCTATTTCTGCCGGAGCCACTTCAGCACTTCCATGCTCGGATAGCCATCCTGGGTCAAGCCGGCGCTGGCCTGGAAGGCCATGATGGCTGACTTCGAGCCGTCGCCGATCTTGCCATCGAACTTGCCGTCGTAGAGGCCGTGCTGGGAAAGCCGCTTCTGCAGCTCTTGCCTTTCCTCGAAGGTGAGCTTGGTGAAAGGCCGCTTCCAGTCCTGCACGAGACCGCTGGAGCCGGCGATCTCGTCGGCAAGAAGACCGACGGCAAGCGCATATTTGTCGGCGTTGTTGTAGGCTTTGATGACGGAGAAATTCTTGATCATCAGGAAAGCCGGCCCGCTACGGCCGTCCGGCACTTTCAGCGTTGCCTTGTCGGAGCCGTTCTTGAACGGCTTGCCGTTGGCCCTGACCACGCCGAGAGCCTGCCATTGCGACAGCGTCTTGGAGCCGCCGGGAAGCTTGCCGGCGGGCAGGACAACCTCATAGCCCCAGGTCTTGCCGGCCTGCCAGCCATTCTTCTCCAACAGGTTGGCGGCGGTCGCCAGCGCATCGGGTATCGAATTCCAGATGTCGCGCTTGCCGTTGCCGTCCATGTCGACGGCATAGTGCAGATAGCTGGTCGGGATGAACTGGGTGTGGCCCATGGCGCCGGCCCACGATCCGCTCAGATGGCTTTCGTCGATATCGCCGGTCTGCAGGATCTTCAGCGCGGCGATCAGCTGGGTGCGGGCGAATTTCGCGCGCTTCGGATCGGCATAGGCCAAGGTCGCCAGCGAGCGGACCACGTTGCGCATGATGTCGTCGCGCTTGAGGATTTCGCCATAGTTCGATTCCATCGACCAGATGGCCAGCACGATGTGGCGGTCGACGCCGAACCTTGACTCGATCCTGTCCAGCCACGGCTTCCATTTCCTGGCCATCTGCTGGCCGACCGAGACCGACTGGTCATGGACGCGGTTGTCGAAATAGTCCCAGGCAGGGGCGGTGAATTCAGGCTGCGTGCGCGCCTTTTCCAGAACCACCGGGTCAATATCCCGGATGTCCCTGAAGGCCTGGTCGTAGAGGGCGCCGGAAACGCCGCTCTGCACGGCGGTGGCGCGGAAGCCGGCAACCCATTGCCGGAAGCCGGCATCGGCGAAAGCGGGGCCAGGCATCAGCAGGGCGAGCGAGAGGCTGGCTGCCGCTATGACGCTGGTAAAACGTTTTGCGGCATTGCGAACGGACATCTTTTCCTCCTTCTCTGTCTCAGGAAGACCATTCATCGCCGAACCAGGTTAGGAATTAGTTTACCATAGGCGCCGCCGGGAACGAAAAGACGTCTCGAAGCTTTCCGGCGATCGCTCTAGCCCTGTCGCCCAGTAATCCTCAATTCCGGCGTGAAAATGTCTTGCAACGGGGATTGCGGAGCTAGCCATCAAGCGGATAATTGACTGCATGAAGAGAGTTCGCAAGGCAGTGTTCCCGGTCGCCGGTCTCGGCACGCGGTTTCTCCCGGCCACCAAGGCCGTCCCCAAGGAAATGCTGACCGTCGTCGACCGACCAGTCATCCAGTATGTGGTGGATGAAGCGCGCGAGGCAGGCATCGAGCATTTCATCTTCGTCACCGGCCGCAACAAGGCCGTCATCGAGGACCATTTCGACATTCAGTTCGAGCTCTACGACACGCTGGCCCAGCGCGGCAAGGACGACCAGCTCGCCCGCCTGCAACGGCTGCAGCCGGCGCCGGGGCAGACCAGCTTCACCCGCCAGCAGGTGCCGATGGGGCTCGGCCACGCCGTCTGGTGCGCCCGCGAGCTCGTCGGCGACGAGCCGTTCGCGCTTTTGTTGCCCGACATGATCATGCAGTCGGAGAAGAGCTGCATGAAGGCAATGGTCGAGCTCTACGAGGAAACCGGCAACAACATCATCGCCGTGCAGGAATGCGATCCCGCCGAAGCCCACAAATACGGCATCGTCGGCCGTGGCGAGGACACGCATCACGGCTTCCGCATCACCGAGATGGTAGAAAAGCCGAAGACCGGCACCGCGCCGTCCAATCTCTACATCAACGGCCGCTACATCCTGCAACCCGAGATCTTCAATATCCTCGAAGGCCAGGAAAAGGGCGCCGGCAACGAGATCCAGCTCACCGACGCGATGCTGAAGTTGGAAAAGCAGCAAGCCTTTTATGGCTACCATTATCAGGGCCGCACGTTCGATTGCGGGTCGCCGGAAGGTTTTGTCGAGGCCAATGTCGCCTTCGCACTGTGGCGCAGCGACATGAACGGGAACATGGCCGGCGTGATCCGCACACTTCTCGATGAGATAAGACCATCGGAGCGGCTCGGGGTCGCTTAAGGCTGTCGAGCTAGCGACATATCGCTTTGCCAGACTGCGCCTGGCTAGCTTTCCTATCTCTGCAGTTTTACACCGAGGAAGATGCTGTTGGCGGTGTAGTCGCGGCCCGGTAAATTGCTGGTCAGCTGTTCGGTCCTCACCCTTGTCGTCAGGCCGGCATAGCGGTTCAGCCACCAGGTCAGGCCCGCCTCGGCGCTCCAGATCCTGTCGTGGCCGTCGATGCCGACATAGTCACGCCAGTCCAGGCCCAAAGCCGCATTTCCGGTGAGGTTGGCGCGAATCTGGCGTTCGGCGGTCAGGCGGCCGGAATAGAGGATATCGCCGCTTTCATTGGCTGTGGTCGTGGGCTCGACGGTGGTCCGCCCGGTCAGGCCGATCGTGGTGCCGCGTTCGGGCGACCATTTGAGGTCGGCGTTGACGGTGGCACCCGAAATCGCATCCAGGTCTTTGTCATCGATCGCTTCCCTGAGCCAGCCGGCCGAGAATTCACCCGACAATTTCTCACCCATATCGAGCGCAAGGCCGGCGCGGGCGCCTAGCCGCGTCGACGAGCGCTCGAAGCCTTCATTGTCGATGCGTTGATCATAAGCCCGACGGCCGACCTCGATTTCGGTGAAAGGGGTGAGGGCGGGGGAGATCTCGTAGCCGGTGCGCAAGGTCGCGGTGTAGAGCGTGGAGTCTCGATCCTTCTGGGACAGCGAGGTGCCGTTCGAAAGCTTGGCGTCGCCGTAGAAGTCGTGCGAGACCGCACCGGTCAATGTGTACTGCATCTTGCCGATGTGTTTTTCGACGGCGAGGCTGCCGTTGACGGTCTGCCGCAGCGGCTGCTTGCTGACGCCCGCGATGGCGTCAGGCGAGGATGCCGATTCCGGTACGGCCTCGTAGCCGAGCTTGGCAATGGCGCGCAGTTCATTGTCGAGGTCGACATTGAGCTGGCCTTCGATGCGCCCTTGCTCGTTGTGAACGGGGTAACCCGAGACGGTCTCGCGGAACAGGCCATAGCCGTCGATCGTGGCGGAGTTCTCGCGCCAGTCGGAGGCGGCGGAAAAGCGCAGCGCCGTCTCGGACAGCAGTGCCGGCTTGCCGGCATTGCTCGAATCGCCGTTCGACGTGGCGGTCAGGCCCTGTTCGATCGTCGGCCGGATGACGAAGGAGCCCCATTTGACGCCGGTGGCGGCGAACGGGTCATCCTCCGGCTTCTTTTTCTGGCCTTCGATGGCATCCGTGCGTTTTGCGCCTGGGTCGAGCTTCTGCTTGTCGGCGCTGTCGATGGTGAGGGCGCGACGGTTGGCCGTCTCCTCATCGGGGGTGTCAGCGCTGTCGCTGGCGTCCGTCGTGGAGGCGGTCGTGGAAGCAGTGATGTCGGTGGCTGTTGCCGTCGACTTTTTTTTCTTTCTAGACTTGTCCGCAGCCTTGTCCTTGGTCTGGTCAGCCGCATTCTGCCCGGCGGTCGACGAGCGACGGCGAGGCTTCTGCGGCGCTTGAATGCCGGCAGGGGTGTCGCCGGTGGCCTCCGGCGGACCGAAAATACTGCCGTCCGCGGTTGCATCGGCGGCATCGGTGTCGTCAGGCACAGCGCCGGCGCTGGCCGGCAGATAGGTGCGGGCCGACGCGTCGTCCTGCGCGGCGTTGGTCTGCGCCTGACCCTGCGCTGCTTGGGCTAGCTGCCTCGCCTTGCGCTGCTGGTCGGACAGGATCGCCGATTCCGAAACCTCGCCGCGCAGTTCCGTTTCCTGGGCATGGAGCGCCGTTGGGCGCAGCAGGGCAAACATGCTGGTCGCCAGCAGCAACGCGCAGGCCGCCTTGCCCTTTCGTCCTGTCGATTTTTCTGGCTGGACCCGGGACATCGCCACCACTGCTTGCGCGGCGCACGCGCGCCATACTTACCGAACCGTAAATGGGGATGGTTAACGGAGGGTTGAGGAGGCAGGCCGCTGGCCGCCCGAAGTGCTGATTTCCCAAGGGATTCATACCGCTCGCGTTAAGCCGTTGTCTCGATGCCCGTCGCTATCGCAAACCGCCGCAAACATTCGGACGACATGCCTGCGGCCATTTCCGTTGGACAGCGCTCCGGCAAAGCGCTAATCGCATCAGCCATGCATGCGGGATCTCCTGACAACAAGCCTTTGGACAGGCAAGCGGCGATCGCTTCGGCGCTGAGGACGGTGGCGACGGAACAAGCTGGTGTCGCAGCCCTTGCCGAGGCCCTCGAGAACGGATTGGCCGGGCCTTTCTGCCAGGCCGTCGACATGATCGCCGGGGTTGAAGGCCGCCTCATCGTCACCGGCGTCGGCAAGAGCGGCCATATCGGTTCGAAGATCGCAGCGACGCTGGCCTCGACCGGCACGCCGGCTTTCTTTGTCCATTCCGCCGAAGCCAATCATGGCGATCTCGGCATGATCGCCAGGGACGACGCCATCATCGCCATGTCGTGGTCGGGCGAGAGCAAGGAATTGATGGGCATCGTCGCCTATTCCAGGCGCTTTTCCATTCCGCTTATCGCCATAACCGCCGGAGAGACATCAGCGCTGGCGCGGGCGGCGGATGTGGTGCTGCTTTTGCCGCGCGCGCCGGAGGCCTGCCCGCACGGCCTGGCACCGACGACGTCGACGCTGCTGCAACTGGTAATGGGTGACGCGCTGGCGATTGCTCTCCTTGAAGCACGTGGCTTCACGCCGGACCATTTCCGAACCTTTCACCCGGGCGGCCAGCTCGGCGTCAACCTGACACAGATCCGCGAGATCATGCATGTCGGCGACAGGCTGCCGCTGGTGGTCACGGGCACCGGCATGCAGGACGCTATCCTGGAACTGTCGCGCAAGGGATTTGGCTGCGTGGCGATCACCGACGCCGACGGTGCGCTTGTCGGCATCATCACCGATGGCGACATCCGCCGTCATATCGGCAGCAATCTGCTGGCGATGACGGTGGATCAGGTGATGACGAAAGGACCGAAGACGGCGGCGCCAGACACATTGGTGGCAACGGCGCTGCAGACGATCAACAATTCAGCCATCACCAGCCTGATGGTGGTGGAGGGCCGGAAACCAGTCGGCCTCATCCACCTGCACGATCTCTTGCGGATCGGCGCGGCCTGAACGTTCAGACGGGCTCCACTGTCAGTTCCAGATCGGCGTCGGCGGCACCCGTCACGCGCACTTGCGTACCGGCCGGCAGATCCGGACCGGAGACACGCCACAACGTGTCGCCCAGCTTGATGCGGCCACGTCCATCCCGGATCGGTTCGGCAAGTGTCGCCATACGGCCGACCATTTGCGCGCCGCGGCGGTTGAGCAGCGGCTGGTCGGTCGGGTCATTGCGACCGCCGACCAGCTTCTTGCCGATATAGGCCGAGACCAGCGACAGCGCCAGGAAGGCGAGGACCTGAACCTGCCAGGTCCAGAAACCGGTGTCCCAGATCAGTAGCGATACCGCGCCGATGATCAGGGCGGCGATGCCGATCCACAGCATGAAGATACCTGGCGCGATGATTTCCATCACCAGCAGGGCGAAGCCGAGAACCATCCAGTTCCACGGGCCAAGTTCGGAAATGATGCGGTCGATCATGGGTGTGTTTCTTCTTGTTTGAGTATGACGTTTTCCGAAAACCGATTTCCACTTTTCGGGTCATGCTCCTACGGTCTCAGTTGTCGCCTGGGCGCACGACTGGCGGGCGTGCGGCCAGCCTTTGCGCGCCGGACGTGCCTTCGCTGCGGAAGACTTCCTTGGCGATCTCGCCAATGCCACCGAGCGAGCCGATCAGCGACGACGCTTCGAACGGCATCAGTACGATCTTGCTGTTGGTGGCGGTTCCGATCTTACCCAATGCCTCGGTGTATTTCTGGGCAACGAAGTAATTCAGCGCCTGCACGTCGCCCTTGGATATTGCTTCCGATACCACTTGCGTGGCGCGAGCTTCCGCCTCAGCCGAACGTTCGCGGGCCTCGGCGTCGCGGAAGGCGGCTTCCTTGCGGCCTTCGGCTTCGAGGATCTGCGACTGTTTGAGGCCTTCGGCTGCGAGGATCTGCGCGCGCTTGTTACGTTCCGCCGTCATCTGCCGGCCCATCGATTCGATGAGGTTGGCCGGCGGGTTGATGTCCTTGATCTCGACGCGCGTGATCTTGATGCCCCATGGATGCGCTGCTTCGTCGACGACGCGCAGCAGCCGCTCGTTGATGGCGTCGCGGTTCGACAAAAGCTCGTCCAGATCCATCGAACCCATGACGGTGCGGATATTGGTCATTGTCAGGTTGAGGATGGCGTTCTGCAGACCCGCAACCTGGTAGGCGGCCTGAGCCGCATTGAGGATCTGGTAGAAGGCGATGCCATCGACACCGACGATAGCGTTGTCGCGGGTGATGATTTCCTGGCTTGGAACGTCAAGCACCTGCTCCATCATGTTCATCTTGGCGCCGACGCGGTCGACGAACGGGAAAATGAAATTGAGGCCCGGGCTCAGTGTCTTGGTGTAACGGCCAAAGCGCTCCACCGTATAATTGTAGCCTTGCGGGATCGTCCTTATGCCTTTGATCAGAAGCACCAATACCAGAAGGGCAAGTGCACCAACCGCAATATCGAAACCACTGAAATCCATTTGGCTCTCCCTCGGACCAAGGCCGCACAAGCCATTCTCGCGCAGCCGACTTCACCAAAGGCTTAAGTGTATTTCAGACGCGTTACAATCAGGTGATGATGCATTGTTTGTCGGGTTGCGACTTACGGTTGAAAGAAAACAGTCTTGCATCCGTGTCGTCCCGCCCATTGATCGATGCCGAGACAATCTCGGAGGCGATCTGCGAGAAGATGATGCCATTGCCGCTGTAGCCCATCACGGCATGGATGCGAGGGTGTCTGGGAATGGTGCCGATATAGGGCAGGCCGGTGGTCGTGGTGCCGAAAGAACCAGTCCAGGCGAATTCAGGCCTGGTGTCGAGATGCGGAAATATCCGGCCAAGTTTCTCGGCGATGCGTGCGCTCTTGCCGCCGATCAGCTCGTCGCGCCGCGCCTCGTCGACAAAATCCTCGTCCTCCCCGCCGCAGATAACCCGGCCGTCGGCCGTCGCGCGCATATAGAGGTAAGGGTCCGACGCCTCCCAGATGAAGGCTGCCTGCCGCCAGATATTTCGCGCTTGCGGTCGTGTCGCGATAGCCCAGGTCGAGCGGATCTGGTGGGTAGTCGCCGGCACGATGTCGACCAGTTCGTAGCCGGTGGCAAGCACGACATGTTGTGCGGTGATGGCCGGGCCGTCCCTGGTTGCGACCACTACCGCGTCGGCGCTGTCCATGATCGCCGTCGCTTCGGCGGGGGCGTAGAGACCTGCCTTGCGCTTGAGGGCCTTGAGCAGCAGCCAGGCCGTCAGCTTGCGCGGGTCGAGCGCTATGTTGCCATGGCTGAGGATGGCGCTGTTGCGATCGATGCCGAATTTTTCCGCCAGCCGCGCTGGTGTAAGATAGGCCGCGCCGATGCCGGCTTGGCGCCGCGCGTCGGCCTCGTCACGCAGTTGCGATGGGCTGAGCAAGGTGCCGGCCAGGTAGAGGGACGGCGTGCGGCTCATACCACAATTGATGCCGAGTTCGGCGATGCGGGCAGCAAGATTGGAAATGGCGAGCCGCGAGCGTCGCCAGGCCTGGTTCGCCGCGGCGCTGCCGATTATCTTTGAGAGCGTCGAAAGCGGCTGATCGAGCTCGAATTGCACGAGCGCAGTGGTCGCGGATGTCGAGCCTTTCAGCGGACCGCGCCGGTCGATGCAGATCACCGCATGGCCTTGCGCCGTCAGGGCCTCCGCCATCATGGCTCCGCTGATACCCATGCCGACGATCAGCACATCCGTCTTGACGTCCCGGGTCAGGCTGTCCGTCGGCACCGCAGGCGCGCGATAGGCGGACCAGACGGGCCGGCCGGTTCTCAGGTCGAGCTTGCGAGGCATCGAATTCTCCGGAGGGCGCGCCTTAACGCCCCGGAGCTTGTGTTGTTCCGGTTCAGATTTGCTTTAGACCCAGCCGGACAGTTCGCGCCGCACCATCGCTTCGACCACCGCCATGCCCTCGGCGCTGTCGTTGAGGCAAGGGATATGGGCGAAGTTCTTGCCGCCGGCATGATGGAAGCTCTCGGCCGCCTCGCGGCCGATCTCGTCCAGCGTCTCGATGCAGTCGACGGAAAAGCCGGGATTGACGATGGCGATCGATTTCACGCCGTCCTTGCCGAGTTTCTCTACCGTCTTGTCGGTATAGGGCTGCAGCCATTCCTGCGCGCCGAAGCGCGACTGGAAGGTGATAATCAGTTTCTTGTCATCCCAGCCGAGCCGCTCACGCAACAATCGCGTCGTCTTCTGGCAATGGCAATAATAGGGATCACCCTTCTCGAAATAGGGTTTAGGGATGCCATGATAGGAGGTGATGACCACCTCCGGGTCGAAATCAAGCGTCGCCAGATGCTGCTCGATCGAGCGCGCCAGCGCTTCGATGTAGACCGGTTCGTCATAGTAAGGGGGCACGCTGCGGATGGCCGGCGCGCGGCGCATCTTCATCAAGGCGCGAAACAGCTGATCGTTGGCGGTTGCCGTGGTCGTCGCCGAATATTGCGGGTAGAGCGGGAATGAAAGAATGCGGTCGCAGCCTTGGTCGACCAGACGCTGGGCAACGCTTTCGGTCGAAGGATTGCCATAGCGCATCGCCCAATCGACGACGACATCGGGCAGGTCGCGCAGCGCTTCGGCCAACTTCTCGCCCTGGGCTCGGGTATAGGTGCGCAGCGGCGACTCGTTCTTCTCCCGGTTCCAGATCCGGGCATAGTTGGCGCCCGAGGTCTTCGGCCGCCTGGTGAGCACCAGCCCATAGAGGATCGGATACCAGATCGCCCTGTTGAGCTCGATGACGCGTGGGTCCGACAGGAATTCTCGGAGATAGCGCCACATCGACTTGAAATCAGTGCCATCAGGCGTGCCCAGATTGACCAGCATGATGCCGATCTTGCCCGCCTTGACCGGCGGATGTCCTGCGGGCAACGGGCCAAGTGCCTTAGCGGCCTTGGGATCGACGGGGGTGGATAGCGTCATAGGGGGTCTCCGGGAGACGCGAACCTAACCATCTTGTGCGCTCTTTCAATGCAGCGTCTGGCCGCACCTTAGCCTGAAAACGAAAAGCCCGCCCCGGTTAACGGGGGCGCGGCGGTGTCCACGCGTCGAAGCTCGGTTATTTCGGCGGGATGGCCAGGGTCGCGCCGACCGGAAGCCGACGCGGCTGGTAGCCCTTGTTGGCGTTCGAAATGACTTTCCACTTGATGCCGTCGCCATAGGCCTTCACCGCCAGATCCCAGTAGGTGTCGCCGGCAACGATGACATGGCTGCTTTCGGCCGGTGCGGCCTCGGCGGGCTTCGCCGGTTCGATCGGTGCCGGTGCCGCAGGGGCAGGAGCAACTTGAGCCGGTTTTGCCGGTTCGGCCGGCGCTGGCGGCGAGGCTGGCGCCGTCTCACTCGATATGGCCGGCGGAGTGTTGGCGATATCGCCCGAGTTGGCCGGCAATTCAGGCATTGAAGGTGCGGCATCCGCAGGCTTGGCAGCTTCAGCCGGTGCGGGTGCCGGGGTCGCCGGAGCTGCTCCGGCCGGCTTGGCTGGTTCGGCCGCGGGTGCGGCCGCGATCTCGGTGATGCGGCCGTCGAGCTTCGGCGTGTAGGGTCGATGGGCGCCGAGATAGTCGGCAACCACCTGTTCGAGGCCTGGACCGTAATCGTAGGCGTTCTTCGCCTTGTCGGCGAAGACCTTGTAGCCGTCGCCGCCCTGGCGGACATAATTGTTGGTGGCGACTATGTAGTCCTTGTCCGGATTGAGCGGCGTCCAGGCGCCGCCTTCCATGACCTCCACCGATTTGACGCGGCCGGCATTGGGTGCGGCGGACTTGTCGAAGGCGTATTTCAGGCCGGCGACCTGCGGGAAGCGCCCGGCGCCGTCCTCGACTTGGCTGAGGCCGTTCTCAAGACCGGCCACCAGGTCCTTGCCGGAAATCTGGAAGGTTGCCAGCGTGTTCTGGAACGGCAGCACCGTCAGCACCTCGCCCATGGTCACAGTGCCCTTGTCGATCGATGCGCGCAGGCCGCCGCCATTGGAGATGACGATCTCGACGCCCTGTCCCTTGACGCGGTCCAGGATGGCGTCGGAGACGAGGTTGCCCATCGCGCACTCGCGCGTGCGGCAGCTCTCGCGGCTGCCGTCGATCACGTCGGTCGTCTCGGCCACTTCCTTGTTCTTCAGCGCCTCGATCGGCGCGCCAAGCTCCTTGATGCGGGCGAGCACGGCCGGATCGGGCGTGATCGACTTGTCAAGATAAATGGGGTCGCCGCTGGCCGATTTGACGACGCCATTGTCGTCGAACACCACCTTGAACTCGCCGAGATATTTCGAATAAGACGCCGCCTGCACGACCGGCACCTTGTAGCCGTCCGGGTTGTCAACCATCGTCGGGTAGGGGCCTTCAGCCTTGGGGTCGGTGTTCGACAGCAGCGAATGGCTGTGGCCGCCGACGACGACGTCGATGCCCGGGATTTTTGCAATGACATCGCGCTCGCGCTTGTAGCCGATATGGGTCACGGCGATGATCTTGTTGACGCCCTCGCCCTTCAGCTTCTCGACCTCGGCGGTGATCGACTTGACGTCATCCTCGATGGCGACGTTGGGACCGGGGGAGGCGAGTTCCGGCGTGTCGTTGGTGATCGCGCCGATGATGCCGATCTTCTGGCCTCCGACCTCGACGACGATCGACGGCTTGACCCGGTCGCCGAGCTTGGATTGCGCATTGGCCTTCACATTGGCACCCAGCACCGGAAATTCGATCATGTCGAGGAACGGCGCCAAGGCCATTTCGCCGTCGTCGAATTCATGGTTGCCGAGTGCCATGGCGTCGAACTTCATCTGGTTGAGGAACTCGCCTTCGACCTTGCCCTTGTAGGTCGTGTAGAACAGCGAGCCCTGGAAATTGTCGCCGGCGCTGAGCAGCAGCACGTTCTGGCCAGCCAGCTTCTTTCGCTCCTGGGCGATCGCGGTGATCAGCCGGCCCGCGCCGCCGATGCACTCGCCCTTGGTCTCCTCGTCGGCCGAGCAGGTCGACTCGTATTTGTTGTTGCCTTCAATGCGGCTGTGCCAGTCGTTGATGTGCAAGATGTTCAAAGTGTAGTCGGCAAAGGATGCGCCGGCCGACAGGCCGAGTGCTGAGGCGGACAGGGCGGCAACGGCAGCAAGCTTCTTCATCTTCGTCTCCCGGAAAGCTGATCAGAGGCCTTTAACGCTCTTGCTTGACTGGAACATAACAGTCGGCGCTTTGACCATGTTCCCATCGCGTTCCGGACGAGGCAAGTGGAAATCCCGATGAGGTATTGTCGGGACAAAACTTGCGCAATACGCAGTCGCAAGCAAAGGACGGCGGCCGTTGACCGCCGTCCTTGCTTGAAGTCTGATCTGCGTTGGCTTAGCTGCGGCGCGTAAACACGAAGTTCTTGCCAGCAGCATCCGTACAGTTGAGCTGGTTGATAGACACCATCAGGCAGTTGGTGCTGATCGGCGTATGGCGGATCAACGAGGTGCCGCTGATCTGGAGCGAGGTGGCGCCGGTCATGGTGTAGCTGCCCTCAGCAAAGGGCTCCCCGGTTTCGGCGGAAACCGTCTTGTACATTCCGCCGCTGAATGTCGAAACTGCCTTGCCCGTACCATCGACCCAGGCGCCCTCGACGCCTTTCGGCGCGGCTGCCATCGGCGGCGCCTCGGGACCGCCAGTCGTACAGGCGGCGAGCACCGTCACAAGGGCGGCCGCCACGCCCGTCGAAAGCATTTTGCGCGCGATTGTCATCTCAAAAATCCTCTCCTCAGTCCGCATCCCTTCAATCGCCCGATTTCCGGGCGATTGCAAGGCAGCGCGGTATGCCCTGCGGGGCGCTATCGGACTAGGATGTTGCGGAACTGCCACGGGTCGTTCCGGTCAAGATCTTCCGGGAACAGGCCGGGGCGGTTATCGAGCGGCGTCCAGTCCGTGTAGTGGCCCTCGACCGGCCCGAGATACTGCGACTGCACTTCCAGGCAGCGCTTGTAGTCCATCTCGTCGGCCTCGACGATGCCGGCCTCCGGGTTTTCCAATGCCCATACCATGCCGGCGAGAACCGCCGAGGTGACCTGCATGCCGGTGGCGTTCTGATAGGGTGCCAGCTTGCGCGCCTCTGCGAGCGAGAGATGCGAGCCGTACCAGTAGGCATTCTTGTCGTGGCCGTAGAGCAGCACGCCGAGCTCGTCGACGCCGTCGACCAGTTCGTTCTCGTCGAGCACGTGGTGCACAGGCTGGGCCTTGCCGGCGGCGCCGAACATCTCGTGTAGCGACAGCACCGCATCATTGCAGGGATGGTAGGCATAGTGGCAGGTCGGCCGGTAGTGCACCTTGCCCTTCTTGCCGCGTACGGTGAAGAAATCGGCGATCGAGATCGCCTCGTTGTGGGTGACCAGGAAACCGTACTGCGCGCCGGGCGTCGGGCACCATGAGCGCACGCGCGTGTTGGCACCGGGCTGCTCCAGGTAAATCGCGGCCTTGGAGCCATGCTTGTGCTTCTTGGCGTTCTTCGGCATCCACTTCTCATGCGTGCCCCAGCCGAGCTCGGCAGGCTGCAGGCCTTCGGAGATGAAGCCCTCGACCGACCAGGTGTTCCAAAACACATTCCTCGGCTTTGGCTTCTTGGCGCGCTGGGTGTCGCGCTCGGCGATGTGGATGCCCTTGACGCCAGCCTTCTTCATCAGCTTGGCCCAGCCCTCGCGATCGTCCTGCGCAGGCTCTGAAAACGCGAGGCCAAGATCGGTGGCGAGATTGACCAGCGCCTGCTTGACGAACCACGAGACCATGCCGGGGTTGGCGCCGCAGGTGGAGATCGCCGTCGCGCCGCCGGGCTTGTCGTGCTTCTCCTGGATCATCGCCTCGCGGAGCGCATAGTTGGTGCGGCTGGCGTTGTCGGCCTCGGCATCGAAATAGAAACCGAGCCATGGCTCGACGACGGTGTCGATGTAGAGCACGCCGAGCTTGCGGCAGAGCCGCATCAGGTCCACCGAGCCGGTATCGACCGACAGGTTGACGCAAAAACCCTGGCCACCGCCATTGGTCAGAAGCGGCGTCAAGAGCTCCTTGTAGTTCTTCTTGGTCACCGCTTCCTGGATGAAGGCGATGCCGCGATCGTCGAGCAGCTTGCGGTCGGTGTCGCGCGGGTCGACGACCGTCATGCGCGACTTGTCGAACTGGAAATGGCGCTCGATCATCGGCAGCGTTCCCCGGCCGATCGAACCAAAGCCGATCATCACGACAGGGCCGGTGATTTCACCGTAAACGGGCCAGTTTTCGGTCGCCATTTTATCGAACACTCCTTCAAAGCCCAGGAAACTGGGAACACGCACACAAAACCGGGCATCTTTGCCCGGCGGCCATGCGCTACATCACAGATCATTGTCACAAACCAGCGAAAAGCGCCAACCAGCGGCTAGCCGTCATTGGCCATGTGGTTAAGGACTGAGATCAGCCGGTCGCGGTCTGCGGTCAGGCCCTTGTAGTCGAGCTGGGCGAGATCGAGCGCCTCGAGTTGCGCGGCGAAAGATACAGCCAGCGCTGCCCGATCCGCGTGCCGCGCGAGGACGGCGAGCGGGTCGAGATGGATGCGGATGGTGAACAGGACATCGCGTGCGACAGGCAGTCTTCGCAATGTCTGACGCTCGACGCGGATGAAGGCATGGGCGTCGATATCGCCGTCGGGAAAGCGCGACGGCCGGTTGGTGGCGCGGTCGATGCGCTGCAGGTCGGAAAGCGGATGGTAGAGCGCGTCGCCCGACTGGATCGACCAGTTGTAGCGCTCGACGGCCTGCCCCTGCAGACCGTCGAACATGCGGTTGATCAGCTCGGCCGGACGTGTGCCCGGGCCGAAACCCGGCACCGGGGCGTGGATGTCCTGCAGCGGCTTGCCGAACTTCTCTAGAAGCGACCAAGAAGAGGGAAAGCACAGCGAACCGGCTACAAGCCGCCAGCCGCTGTCGCTGCGGCGCATCAGGATCAGGTCTTCCTGGACCAGCAGCGAAGCCCTGACCAGCGGCGCATCGCCGAGACCGGAAGGAATGGAAGGATGGTTCGCGGCATCAACGGCCTCGATGCCCGCATCGGTGCGGTGATAGATGCCGGGAAATCTCCCGGGCAGATACGCGCGCAGCAATTGGAGCACTTCCTGCTGGGCGTCCCGCGTGCCGTCCTCCTCGACAAAGACGCGCTCGGGGATTTCCGCGTAGAGCCGGCGCTTCTCGGCGAGA
This sequence comes from Mesorhizobium sp. M0047, assembly GCF_040323315.1. Lineage (NCBI taxonomy): Bacteria > Pseudomonadati > Pseudomonadota > Alphaproteobacteria > Hyphomicrobiales > Phyllobacteriaceae > Mesorhizobium > Mesorhizobium sp. M0047. The sequence goes on from NZ_JAMYUW010000002.1 coordinate 200,098, forward strand.
TAAGGCAGCAGATGATCGTCGACCTCGATCCAGTTCGCCGGATCGAGCGGCTTCAGCCCGATGCTGAAGAGTTTCGACGAACCGTCATAAGGCGTGTGGGCGGGCAGCACCTCGGCCAAGCTCATGCTTCCTTGAAATGATCGAGGCCGGCGGCGGTCATCCTCGCCAGGAATTCGGTGACATCATAATCGGCCGCGCCTGCCTTGGCGAAAGGGTCGGCGGCCAGCTCGGCGTCGAGCACCTCGCGCGGGCACCGTGCGATGATGATGCCGCCGGTCCTCGGCTTCTTCGGCCCGGAGGCAACGAAGATGCCGTCCGCATAGCAGGCCTTCAGCCATTCCACGTGCGCCGACTGCAAGCGATCGATTTCGATCAGCGGCACCTTGTAGTTCAGCGAGACGACAAACATTGTTTGGGCTTCTCTCAGGTAAGCTTGGCCGGAATCAGTCCGCGTAGCGAATTGCCGACGAACAGCGCCCTGGCTGATTTCAAATCGTCCAAGCTGTAGATCGCTTCTCGGGCGCGGCCTTCGTCCAGAAGCTCCGCGCGCAATACGCCAGGCAGCAGGCCGCAGTCGAGCCGGGGCGTCGCCAGCATGCCGTCCCCAAGATCGACAAAGACGTTGGTGATGGTGCCTTCACAGATTTCGCCGCGCTCGTTAGCCAGGATCACCTCGTCGGCCTGGGTGATAAGATATTCAGCGCGGGCATGGGTGTAGAGCTGCCGCCGGCTGGTCTTGTGGCGCAGCAGCGTATCGTGCGAATCGAGCCTCGTTCGCGCCAGCCGGAGCGTCCAGACCTTGTCGGCGGCGAGCGGTTCGTAGGGTTGTGCCGAGGTGGTCACCTCGCCGTCGCGCGACAGGACGAGGCGGGTGCGCAGGGCAACGACGGACCCACTGACAGCGCTGCTCAATGCCTCGCCGACCTTGCCCGGATCATAGCGGAAACCGAGCTCCACCGCCGAACTGTAAAGGCGGGCGAGATGGCGCTCCAAGCGCAGGAAGCCCGAGCCGGGTTCCCAGCGCATGGTCTCGATCAGGTGGAAATCGGCGGTGTTCCCGTCGCGAAGCGCGCTTTCAGCAGACACTCCTGATACTCCTCCTGCGCCGTCGAATCGAAGACGACACCGCCACCGACATTGTAGACGGCCTCGCCGCCGGAAAAGAGTGAGATGGTGCGGATCGCCACGGAAAAGCGCATCGCGCCGCCGGGCGCGATCCAGCCGATGGCGCCGCAATACACATCGCGCGGTGTTCCCTCCAGATCGCGCAGGATTTCCATGGCGCGGATCTTTGGCGCGCCGGTGATCGAGCCGCAAGGAAACAGCGCCGCGAAGATCTGACGGATGGAAAGACCCGGCAGCAGTTTGGCCCTGACGTCGCTCACCATCTGGTGGACCGTCGGATAGGTTTCGATGCGGAACAGCGTCGGGACGTCGAGCGTGCCGACCTCGCTGATCAGCGAGATATCGTTGCGCAGAAGATCGACGATCATGCGGTTTTCGGCCTGGTTCTTCTCGTCGTTGCGAAGGAAGATCTTCTGCCGTTCGTCCTCGGCCTTGGTCTCGCCGCGGGGCGCCGTGCCCTTCATCGGATGCGTCTCGATCATGCCCCCGGCGTCGATTTCGAAAAAGAGTTCCGGCGAGCGCGACAGCACGATGGGTTCACCGAGCGCGACGAGCGCACCATACTTTACCGGCTGGCGTTCGGTCAGCGCATCGAAGGCGGCCAGCGGGTCGCCCGACCACTGCGCATGCACCGGAAAGGTCAAATTGCCCTGATAGCAATCGCCCTGCCTGATGTGCTGGTGCAGCCGCGAGAACCGCTTCTCGTAATCCTTAGGCGACCACGTCGCGCGGGCGTCAAAGATCGGGCCATTGGTCGCCACGGTATTGCGCGGCGGCACCGCCTCTTCAACTGGCGCATCGAAAACACCAAGGCACACGAGTGGAGCGCGGCGGCCGTCAGGCAGCAAGGGAACGAGCTTCGGCTCGAGCAGATACCCCGCCTCGTAGGAGAAATAGCCGGCAAGCCATTTGCCAGCGTCGTGCGCGGCTTGCGCAGCTACCAGCGCCGGCAGGAAATCGTTTGCCTCATGCGCCACGATGACGTCGGCCGGCCGGTCGAAAACGAGCTGGCGCGCGCTTTCGTCGTTGCGGAAAATTGCGGCGGGCAGGGACATGGGACTCGGATGCTGCGGTCAATGAAGCCGTCGATCGCTCTATATGGGGGGCCGCTCGCGCGCAATCGAGGGAACGGCACGCTGCCACTCAAAGCCGACCTTGGGCCGACCTTTGAGCCGACCATCGGGTCGACTCCGGGCCAACCCAGAGGCCAAAAAAGCAAACGGCGGCGCCTTATTGGCGCCGCCGTTTGCAATCTTCAGCTATTGCCTGACAATCAGGTGTTGCTGGCGGTTCCAGCAGTTGGAAACTGCTTGGCGAATTCCTTCTCGTTGCCGGCCGCGAGCAGCTTCGCCTGCTCGATCCAGCGCTCGCGTGCGATGCGGCCGTCGAAATTCATCACGTCCTCGATCCGCTTGATATCGGCGGCTGTCCAGCCGGCGATCTGGGCGAAGCTGGTGATGCCTTGCGCCTTGAGCAGCTTCTCGTTGACCGGCCCAATGCCGATCAGCCGGCGCAGGTTGTCGGGTTTGCCAGATGCTGGCTTGGCCGGTGCCGGTGCGGCTTTCCTGGCTGGGGCTGCCTTTGGTGCGGTCGAACTCCTGGCTGCCGAGGTCGCCGCTGCCGGCTTGCTCGCCGCGGGCTTGACCGCAGGTTTCGACGCTGCCGCCTTTGGCGCCGCCGATTTCGCAGCCACTGCCTTTGCAGGGGCTGCCTTTGCGGCCACAGGCTTGGCAGGCGCCGGCTTTGTGGGCGCGGATTTGGCCGTCGAAGGGGGCGACATCAGGGCCGAGGGGGCGGCGTTTGTCGTGGCACTTGCAGCGGGCGTCGCCTGCGCGTCACGCAGCCGGCGCTCAAGGTCGGCGCGAGTCTTGCCGCATGCATCGAGTTCACCGGTCAGTCGGTCGCTGTCGGCGCGCAGCCTGTCGCGCTCGCTGCGTGTGCGGTCGATGTCGCCACGCAAGCTCTCCAACTCACCGCGGAGGCGGCCCCACAGGAACCAGCCCACAAGCACGCCAACCAGGAATGCCAGGAGCATGTAGAAAAAAGTGCCCATTGTCTCTCTCCAGTCAGATCCGTCTGCCGTGGGTCATGACCTTCGGCGAAGGACTACTCGATGGTGGTTCCGCGGTTCGCAGAACAGCCGGCTTCGGTTCGAGCTGTCAGCAATCGGCCTTGCTTGCCATGGCCAACGGCCATCGTCGCGTTCGCCTGAGCGCTACGGCCGGCTGAGATCTTTCCTCGCCGATCCGCATGCGCTCCGGCTGAGCTTGGAGCGAAGGCTATCATAGAGCTTATGGAAAGCTATCTGAAAACTTCGATGGAGAGTACTTCAAGAACAGATATTTGGAGCAAGAATACAGCGATACCAACATGCATTCGATCTAAATTGTTGGCGACGCCTGAGGGCCGCATTTCAAGTGTCGAGCACTTCCAGCTCGTCGATCAGGCCGCTGATGACGCCAAGCCCGATCTGCCAGAAGGCGGGGTCGGTGGCGTCAAGGCCGAAGGGTGCCAGAAGCTCCGAATGATGCTTGGTGCCGCCGGCGCGGAGCATTTCGAAATACTTGTCCTGAAAGCCGCGCTCGGCGTTCTGATAGACGGCATAGAGCGAGTTCACCAGGCAATCGCCGAAGGCGTAGGCATAGACATAGAAGGGCGAATGGATGAAGTGCGGGATGTAGGTCCAGAACACCTCGTAGCCTTCGCGCAGCTTGATCGCCGGACCCAGGCTTTCGGCCTGCACTTCGAGCCAGAACTGGCCGAGCCTGTCGGAGGTCAGCTCGCCGTTCTTGCGTTCGGCGTGCACCTTGCGCTCGAATTCGTAGAAGGCGATCTGGCGCACGACCGTGTTGATCATGTCCTCGACCTTCTGGGCGAGCATGGCCTTGCGCTCGCGCCTGTCGGTGGTCTGGTCGAGCAGGGAGCGGAAGGTCAGCATCTCGCCGAAGACGGATGCCGTCTCGGCCAGCGTCAGCGGTGTCGAGGCCATCAGCGCGCCCTGGCCGCTGGCCAACACCTGATGCACGCCATGGCCAAGTTCATGCGCCAGCGTCATCACATCGCGCGGCTTGCCCATGTAGTTGAGCAGCACGTAGGGATGCGCCGACGGCACGGTCGGATGCGCGAAGGCGCCGGGCGACTTACCCGGACGCACCGGCGCGTCGATCCAGTTGCGGTCGAAGAAGGTTCGCGCGATCTCCGCCATGTCGGGCGAAAAGCGCTGATAGGCGGACAGCACGGTGTTCCTGGCCTCGTCCCAGCCGATGATCGCCTGAGGCGTGTCCGGCAACGGCGCGTTGCGGTCCCAATGGTTCATCGCTTCCATGCCCAGCCAGCGCGCCTTCATCGCATAATAGCGGTGCGACAGGCGTGGATAGGCATCGCGCACAGCGGACGCCAGGGCATCCACCACGCTGCGCTCGACGCGGTTTGCGAGATGGCGTGAGTCGGCAATGTCCTCGAAGCCGCGCCAACGGTCCGATATTTCCTTGTCCTTGGCCAGCGTGTTGGTAATCAGCGTGAAGGTGCGCAAATTCTTGCGGAAGGTCTTGGCCAGCGCCTCGGACGCCCGGCGACGCACCTCGCCATCGGCGTCCTGGAGCCGGTTCAGCGCCGGCTCCAGCGTCAGTTCCTCGCCGTCGATGTCGAAGCGAAGATCGGTCATCGTCTCGTCGAACAGTCGGTTCCAGGCACCGCGTCCGGTGATAGATTTTTCGTGGAAGAGCTGCTCGACACGGTCCTCGAGTTGGTAGGGCTTGTCTTTGCGCAGATCGAGCACCCAAGGCCGGTAGTGGCCGAATGCCGGATCGCCGGTGAGCGCGCCTTCGATGGCGGCATCGTCGATCAGGTTGAGTTCGAGCGCGAAGAACAGAAGGTGCGCGCTGGCGTCGGTCATCTTCTCCTGGATGTCGCCATAGAGCTTGGCGCGCTGCGGGTCGGCAGTGTTGCCGGCATAGACCAACCCCGCATAGGAGACGATGCGGCCGATCAGTTCCTCCAGTGCCTCGTAGGCGACAAGCGCCTCGCCCAGCCTGCCTGCGCCCCCGCGCTCTGCCTCGGCGGCCAGCGTGCCCTTCCAGCGGCTCTCGAAGCTGATCGCATCGGTGGCGGCCTTGGCGATGTCGCGCTTCAGTTCCGGCGCGTCCATGCCGGCATAGAGGTCGGCAAGATTCCATTCCGGCAGGTCGCCAAGCTCGGCCGCGCCCTGACCGGACGCTGGTGCCGCAAGCTGCCGAGCAGAAACCATGTGCCCAGAGACCATGTGCATTGCCGACACCTTCCGTGGCCAAGATTCAGGGGGAAACGAGAAGCCGGTCAAATCCTAAGGAATTCATTCACCGGGTTTTTTGAAACCTTATTTAGAACCCTGTGCCAAGATGGTCCACAGGGCAGAATTCCTCGGGCGGGCAGTCATACCAGTCATGACAGGTTCCATACTCATAGTCGATGACGATCCCGTGCAGCGCCGGCTGCTCGAAGCGGCGGTGACACGGTTCGGTTACACGGCCATCGTCGTCGATGGCGGCGCGGCTGCTCTCGATGTCCTCGACGGGCCCAGCGCCCGCGAGGTTTCGGTGGTCATCCTCGATCTGGTCATGCCCGGTCTCGACGGCATCGGCGTGCTGAAGGCGATGCGCGAGCGCGACATAAATGTCCCGACGATCGTGCAGACCGCCCAGGGCGGCATCGAGACCGTGGTCTCGGCGATGCGCCACGGCGCCTTCGATTTCGTCGTCAAGCCGGCGTCTCCGGACAGACTGCAGGCGTCGATCGGCAATGCGCTCAAGGTCGAGGCCGTCGAGGGCGAGGTCAAGCGCACGTCGCGCCGGCGCAGCGGCCTTCTGACCTTCAAGGACATGATCACGCACAGCCCGGCCATGGACAGGGTGATCCGCCTTGGCCAGAAGGCGGCGGTATCCAACATTCCGATCCTGATCGAGGGCGAGTCCGGCGTCGGCAAGGAGCTGGTGGCGCGCGCCATCCAGGGCAGCGGCGACCGCCGCTCGAAACCCTTCGTCACCGTCAATTGCGGCGCCATTCCCGACAATCTGGTCGAATCGATCCTGTTCGGCCACGAGAAGGGCTCGTTCACCGGCGCGACCGACAAGCACACCGGAAAATTCGTCGAAGCGCATTCAGGCACGCTGTTTCTCGACGAGATCGGCGACCTGCCGCTCGACGTTCAGGTCAAGCTGTTGCGCGCCGTGCAGGACGGCGAGGTCGACCCGGTCGGCGGACGCTCGACCGTCAGGGTCGACATCAGGCTGATTTCGGCAACGCACCGCAACCTCCTGCAGCAGGTTAAGGACGGCAAGTTCCGCGAGGATCTGTTCTATCGGCTGAACGTATACCCGATCTTCGTGCCGCCGCTGCGCGACCGCCGAGACGACATCCCCTACCTGGTCACCCATTTCATGGACAAGGTGGCGCCGGCCGATCCGCGTCATCGCCTGCACGGCATTTCGGCCGCGGCGCTCGCCGTGCTGCAGGCCTATGACTGGCCCGGAAACATCCGGCAGCTCGAAAATGCCGTCTTCCGGGCTTCGGTGCTCTGCGAAGGCGATTTGCTGACCACGGAGGACTTCCCGCAGATCCGGGCGCAGGTGGAAGGCACCGTCAACCTCGACACCGACGGCGATGCGCTGTCGCCGTCCTTGCCTCCGGAGGGGGACGAAGAAGAAGCCTTGCCCGGCGAGGTTAGCCCAGCAACCGAGTCCGATCCGCCGGCCAGGTTGCCGTCCCGCTTCGGCACGTTGCGGGCGCTCGACGATCGCGGCAATGTACGCGCTCTGGCCGATGTCGAATTCGAGATGATCAAGCTCGCCATCGATCACTACAACGGCCAGATGAGCGAAGTCGCCCGCCGACTCGGCATCGGCCGCTCGACGCTCTATCGCAAGCTCAAGGAATACGGCATCGACCCCGAGACCGGCCGGGTCGACCGGCTCGCTTCCTGAGGCGCAAGCTCGGCACCAGTCTGCAATGCCACAACAGGCCGTATACCGGCCGTTGGCGGATTGTGGCGGGCCCATGGACAGCGCTGTTCACGCATTAAGGCTAACGGTAACAGATCGTGTTCCACGCAAAGGCGGAAACATGATCTAAACCAGTGGTTTACCAAGAAACCCCGTGTACAATTTTGGGCGGGATATCGCCACGGTGTTACCGCATTTCGACTTCAATAAGCGATGATTAACCATTAGGATCGATATTCGGATGTGATCACGACACATCCGTTTGGACAAATCCGGGGACAAACGGCAGCCTGCAGGGCCTTTTGATTTGGACAGAATCGAACGACACACAAACGGGCGGCACCATCAAGTGAACGTCTGGCCGAAGTGGCTGGCGGCATTGATTGTCGCACTTGGTTTTGTTGCCGCGGCTGCGACCGGAGCTAGCGCCGAAACACGTTCGCTGAAGCTCTATCACCTCCATACACACGAGAAGGCCGAGATCGTCTACAAGCGCAACGGCCGCTACGTCCCGGAGGGTCTCAGGAAGATCAACATCATTCTGCGCGACTGGCGTCGCAACGAGCCGACCAAGATGGATCCGCGTCTGCTCGATCTGGTCTGGGAAGCGTACCGGGAAGCCGGCGCCACGGACTACATCCAGGTCGTCTGCGGCTATCGCTCGCCGTCGACGAACTCGATGCTGCGCAGCCGCAGCCGGGGCGTCGCCGAGAAGAGCCAGCACATGCTCGGCAAGGCGATGGATTTCTACATTCCCGGCGTGCCGCTGAAGAAACTGCGCAATATCGGTCTCAAGATGCAGGGCGGCGGCGTCGGCTACTATCCGTCTTCCGGTTCGCCGTTCGTCCATATGGATGTCGGCAATGTGCGCCATTGGCCCGGCATCAGCCGCCAGGAACTGGTCAGCCTGTTCCCCAATGGCAAGACGCTGCATGTGCCGAGCGACGGCAGGCCGCTGCCCGGCTTTGAGCAGGCACTCGCCTCTTACAAGGCGCGCAAGGGTTCGGGCTCGCCGGCCATCGAGTTGGCCAGCGCTGGTGGCAGCGGCAAGAAATCAGGCGGGTTCCTGTCGGCCTTTTTTGGCGGCGGCGACGACGAGGCCGACGACAGCGCCGATGTCGAAACCGCTTCGGCTGCACCTCCGCCCAAGGCGAGAAACCTGAAGCCGGCCGAGGCAGCAAAGACCAGCAACCTGCCAGGCATCGCCATCGTGGCGCCGGAGAACGCGCAGCGCGCCGAGATTCCGCAGGTGACCGAGGAGCAGGCCCCCGAGCCTGAACAGGACACGCCGGAGACGATCATAGCGGCATTGCCTGCACGCAGTATTCCGTTGCCTGATTTCGCACCGCGGCCGAAGGCCGATGTCGGCGCTCAGCCGCCTGAAAGCGTTCCTTTTGGGATGGCGGATGCGACAGCCACCACCGAGCAGGCCGTGGCGACCGCACATGCGCCGGCTACTGTTCCTTTCGGCATGGCCGATGCAACGGCTTCGGCTGATCCGGCCCAAATTGCCGTCAACAACATACCGTTGCCGACATGGCGCCCCGACGCTTCTCTGCCAGCCGCTCTGGCTGCGTCCCCCAGCAAGACCGTGCTGATGGCGTTGGCCGATACGGCTGAGCACAGCAAGACCGCGACCGACGCGTTCTCGGTGCTGCCGACGGCGCGCCCCGAGATGGCCCGGCCGGACGCGGTCAAGGCCGTTCTCGACGAGGCCAATGCCCAGGTCGGCGCGGCCGGCGAATACCAGGTTGCTTCATTGTCCGAGTCCGAGCCGCGTTCGGCCTTCAACGATCCGTCGGGTAATGATGCCGCATCGCCGCGCGAGGCTGTCGTTGTCCGCCCGGCCGGCTCCGATCCGGTCGCCGCGATCGGTGCCGGCGTGAAAACCACCCGCAAGGAATCGAGAGCCACCGCGCGCGACCTGAAGCCAGGCCCCAAGGCCATGGTGGTTGCCGCCGCACCGCAGGCCGCCCGCTGGGCGCTGACCAGCGGCGAGCATGTCGCCACCGTCTCGAGCGCGACGACGGCGCCGGGCTACGCCTACAGCATCGTGCACACGGCGCCGAGCGAGGTCTACACGGCCGGCTTCCAGCAGAACAACCAGATGGCTGATGCCAACCGCTTTACAGGCAACGCGGTCAAGTTCCTCTCGGTCGCCCGCTTCCAGACCAAGTGAGCGATCAGCCAATCGACAAAGCCACGCTGGGCAACCTGCGCGGCTTTTTGCTGCGAGACCAGCCGCTATGCCGCTGCCATCGGCGGATCACTCCGGTGTGACATCGCAGTGATCGCGGATGGCTCGAAACCTGCGACGGACCCTGCTCGCAGCAGGAACGCAACCCGGTCGACGGAAGCCGGCCGGGTTTTCATGCGGCGACGAAGGCCTTACTTCGCCAGCTTGCTTGCCGCACGCGCCAGGGCTTCGATCTCGTCCCACTTGCCGGCCTTGACCATTTCGTCGGGCGCCACCCAGGAGCCGCCGACGCAGATGACATTGGGCAGGCTGAGATAGTCGGCCGCGTTCTTGCCGGTGATGCCGCCGGTCGGGCAGAATTTCACATCGGCGAGCGGCGAGGCGAAGGCCTTCAGTGAAGCGATGCCGCCCGACTGCTCAGCCGGGAAGAATTTCAGAAAGCGCAAGCCGGCTTCCCGTGCGGCCATGATCTCGCCGGGCGTGATGGCGCCGGGCAGCAGCGGAACATCGCTGTCGGCGGCTGCCGCGAGAAGCTCGCGGGTGATGCCGGGGCTGACGATGAATCGCGAGCCTGCGCTCGCTGCCTCTTCGAACTGCCTGATATCGAGAATGGTGCCGGCGCCGACGATGGCCTCCTCGACCTCACCAGCCACACGCCGGATCGCCTCCAGCGCGTCGGCGGTCCTCAGCGTGATCTCGATCGCCGGCAGGCCGCCGCGTGCCAGGGCGCGGGCCAAGGGCACGGCATCAGCGACATTGGCGATCTTCAGCACCGGGATGACCGGCTGGCCGTTTAGGAGCGACAGGAGGTTTTCGGTCTTGCTGGGCATCTGTCTCTCCGTATCCTAGCGCATGTCGCCCCAAAGGGATCCCGGCTTTGGGAAAACGACATCCATAAAACAAAGACCTAAAGCGCGTCGTATGAATTGGTTTCGGCGCGACGCGCTTGAGGGCAATTCAACCGATTAGCAGACGGGTGTTTTTCTGTCCATGAAACGAAGCGTGTCGCGAGGTCACGCGCGGCCGATACTTGGCTGGATTCCGGAGCTGCCTTGAATCGGCTTGCGGGAGCGTTTAGTGGCTTCGGCCATGACATCACTTCAACCCTTTCGCGTTGCGGCGCTCTACCGGTTTGCCCGGCTCGACGCCTTCGAGGAGTTGCGCGCGCCGCTCGCTGCCTTCTGTTGCGGGCGCGGCATCAAGGGCACACTGCTTCTGGCGCATGAGGGTATCAACGGCACCGTGGCCGGCAGCGAAACGGCGATCGGCGAACTGATCGATTATCTCGAAGCCGTCGAAGGGCTCGCCGGCCTCGAGGTCAAATACAGCGTAGCCGCGGAAATGCCGTTTCATCGCATGAAGGTGCGGCTGAAGCGCGAGATCGTCACCATGGGCATCGCCGATATCGATCCGGCGACGAGCGCCGGCACCTATGTCGCGCCTGCCGACTGGAATGCGCTGATTTCCGAGCCCGACACTGTCATCATCGACACGCGCAACGCCTATGAGGTATCGATCGGCACCTTCAAGGGCGCAATCGACCCTGCTACCGCCAGCTTTCGCGAGTTTCCGGCCTGGGTGGAAGCACACCGGGCGGAGTTCGAAGGCCGCAAGGTCGCGATGTTCTGCACAGGCGGCATACGCTGCGAAAAGGCGACCGCCTACGTCAAATCGCTCGGCTTCGAGGACGTGTTCCACCTCAAGGGTGGCATCCTCAAATACCTCGAGGAGGTTCCGTCCGAACAGAGCCTCTGGCAAGGCGAGTGCTTCGTCTTCGACGAGCGCGTTTCTGTGTCGCACGGCCTCGCCGAGGGCGAGGCGGAACTCTGCCGCGCCTGCCGCCATCCACTGACGCCGAACGACCTGACATCGCCCAAATTTGCCGCCGGTGTTTCGTGCCCGCATTGCTTCGATGCGCGTTCGGACGAGGACCGCCAGCGCTATGCCGAGCGTCAGCGGCAAGTCGAGCTTGCGCAGGCGCGGGGCAGGGATCCGCACATCGGATCCTAGTTTGGCTCTGTTATCGACAGCCGCAAGGCGACGGTTTGTCATTGTAATGCAAGGATCCGGGACCTACGTCTTCGACGTTCGAAACCTGCCCGTTCGGCCGGGCAATCCTGGAGGCACTGAATGTTCGATCCCAAGAAGCTTCTCGACGATCTGCTCGGCTCGCAAATCCCGGGCACCAGTGGCACCGTTCGCGACAAGGCGGGCCAGGCCGTGCAGATGGCCAAGGACAATCCGCTGGCCGCTGGAGCGCTCGCTGCAGTGCTGCTCGGAACCGGTGCCGGCCGCCAGGTGACGGGTACCGCGGTGAAGCTCGGTGGATTGGCCGCGATCGGCGGGCTCGCCTACAAGGCTTACCAGAACTACAAGGCCGGCAATGCTCCGGCCGAGGCGCCGGCAGGCGGCGAACCTGAATTGCTGCCGCCGCCCAAGGACACCGCCTTCCACCCGTCGCAGGCGCCGCAAGGCGAGGACGAATTCACGCTGACGCTGGTGCGGGCGATGATCTCGGCAGCAAAGGCCGACGGCCATGTCGACGATGACGAGCGCCAGAAGATCGCCGGCAAGCTCAGTCTTTCGGGCATCGGCTCCGACGCCGAAAAATTCCTGATGGCGGAGCTGGCGAGCCCGCTCGACCTCGACGCGCTGGTGGCAGGCGCCCAGACCGATGCGCAGAAGCTCGAACTCTACACGGCATCGCGCCTGACCATCGATCCCGACACACGCGCCGAGCGCGGCTACCTCGACCTGCTGGCCGGCCGGCTTGGCCTGCCGGATGCGCTGGTCGATCATGTCGAGGCGACAGTTTCGGCAGCCAAGGTGCCGGCCAAGGCCGGAACTTCACCCAATCCGCGCTGGTAGGCCAAAACGGCACAGGTGGCTTGTCTGGCGTTAACCTTTCGTTAACCCAGCAAGCGCATCATTCTAACCAGTTGGATCGGCTTTCCTCCTCCCAAGCCCGGTCCAGATCAGGGCGGTCGCCAATGACCGCCCTTTTTGTCGGCACGATCTGCTCGCCCGAGCATGATCTCGAGCAAAATCGGATCCCAATTTTCGGATCATGCTTTGTGCTTCGGCTTGCCATCGCCGCCGTCATTTGCGATCCCTTTGCTTCGTGCGCAAACCCGGAAAATAGCGCGAGCGCGCGTCGCTTCGGAGGACAATAGCCATGACCGTAAAAAGAACCGCCATCGTCACCGGCGCCGGCACCGGCATCGGCAAGAGCGTCGCTACGGCGCTGCTCAAGGCCGGCTGGAACACGGTGTTTTGCGGGCGCCGCAAGCCGGTGCTGGATGCCGCGGTCGCCGAGGCTGGCCGCACCGATGCCAAGGCATTGGCGGTTGCCTGCGATATCAGCAAGGCCGGCGAGGTCGACGATCTGTTCGAGACGGTGGCGGCGGCCTTCGGCCGCGTCGACCTGCTCTTCAACAATGCCGGCATGGGCTACAAATCGACGCCCATCGACGAGATCCCGGTCGAGGTGTGGAACGATATCGTCGGCGTCAATCTCACCGGTTCGTTCTTGTGCGCTCGCGCCGCCTTTGGCGCCATGCGCAAGCAGCGCCCGATGGGCGGCCGCATCATCAACAATGGCTCGGTGTCGGCCTACGCGCCGCGCCCGGGCTCCGTGCCTTATACCGCGACCAAGCATGCCATCACCGGGCTGACCAAGACGCTGGCGCTCGACGGAAGGCCCTACGACATTGCCTGCGGCCAGATCGACATCGGCAACGCACTGACCGACATGGCGCAGCCGATGACGGTCGGCGTGCCGCAGGCCAACGGCTCTATCGCTGCCGAAGCGGTGATGGACGTTCAGCACGTTGCCGACGCCGTTGTCCACATGGCCAGCCTGCCGCTCGACGCCAATGTGCTGTTCATGACGGTGATGGCGACCAAGATGCCGTTCGTCGGGCGTGGGTAGTTATTTCCCGGCCAACGCCACGCCCGGCAGGTAGAGCGCGATTGGACGGATTTCGTAGACGGCGGTCGGATTAACGCGGCGCAGGTCGCGGGCGATAACGATCGCATCGTCACGTGTCGCGCAGTCGACCACATAGAGACCGAGAAGCTGTTCCTTCGTCTCGGCGAACGGCCCGTCAAAAATGGTTCCGTCGCCCGGTCCACGCAAGGTGCAGGCCGACTGGGTCGCCCCAAGCCGCGCCGATGGGCCAAGATTGCCTTCCCGGTAAAGCCGATCGTTGATTTCGAGCAGGTCGGCCATCAATGCCGCGTCCTGCTCCGGCGTCAGCGCGGTGATGGCTCCTTCCACATGGTAGGCGAGGATGGCGTAAAACATCGAGTCACCTTCTGTCGTGATTGCAAACATCCAGCGCCGGTCGCAAGGCCCGACAGCCTCACTTGGCCAGGAACGCTCCGATCCGCTCCAGTGCCCGCAAGATGTTCTCCTCGGAGTTGGCGTAGGAGAGCCTGATATAGCCTTCGCCGAGAATGCCGAAATCGGGGCCGCCAATCAATGCCACGCCGGCCTCGTCGAGCAGGGCCGAAGCAAGCTTCTTTGCTTTCCAGCCGGTCTTCGAGACGTTGGGGAAGGCGTAGAACGCTCCCTTGGGCGTGATGCAGGATATGTCAGGCAGGGCGTTCAATCCCTCGACCACGATCTTCCTGCGGCGGTCGAAGGCGCGCATCATCTTGTCGACGTCGTCCTGCGGGCCGTCGATGGCCGCGATGCCGGCAAACTGGCTCGGCGCGTTGACGCAGGACCAGCAATTGACCGCGAGCTTGCGCACCTTGTCGTAGAGGTGAGCGCCCTTGTCGCCATTCGGCCAGATCGACCAGCCCATGCGCCAGCCGGTCATAGCCCAGGTCTTCGACCAGCCATTGAGCACGATCAGCCGGTCGCGGATCTCGGGAAAGCCAAGCAGAGAGCAATGCGTCTCGCCGTCATAGGTCATGACGTCGTAGATCTCGTCGGAGAGGATGGCGACCTGGGGATGCGCCTCCAGACCCTTGACCAGTTTCTCGATCTCGGCCCGCGGCGTGACGCCGCCGGTCGGATTCGCGGGCGAATTGAGGATCAACAACCTGGTCTTGGAGGTGATCAGCGCCAGCGTTTCCTCGGCGGAGAAGGCAAAGCCGTTTTCCTCGCGCATCGGCACTGGAATAGGTGCTGCACCGGTGAACTCGATCATAGAGCGATAGATCGGAAAGCCGGGATCGGGATAGAGGATCTCGGCGCCAGGCTCGCCGAACATCAGGATCGCGGCGAACATGGTCGGCTTGCCGCCGGGCAGGATCATCACCGCTTCGGGCGACACCTCTACGCCGGTGGTGGTCAGCGTGCGCCGCACCACCGCCTCGCGCGTCGCCAAAAGGCCATTGGCCGGCGTGTAGCCGTGATGGCCGTCGCGCAGCGCCTTGATCGCCGCCTCGACGATGTGCTGCGGCGTCTTGAAGTCGGGCTGGCCGATGCCGAGATTGACGATGTCGCGGCCTTGTTGGGCCAGTGCTGTGGCCCTCGCGAGCACGGCAAAGGCGTTTTCCTCGCCGAGACGGTCGAAGGCCGAAATCGTGTGGAGCATTTTTCCCGTCCGTGTGGTTCTTACTGTTGGGTCGCGTTTTTGTGAGCCTCAGGCCGCAAAAGTCAAACGGATTGGAGCTTTCGGTGTCGGAAAATCTCAAAGACTGGCAACCGCGCCCGCGGCCCGAACGCAAGGCCATCGACGGCCGGTATGTCCGGCTTGAGCCGCTGAGCGCTGCAAAACACGGCGACGGTCTCTATGAAGCGTCGTCCGTATCCGATGTCGATGGGCGCTTCGCCTGGCTGCCCGACTATCCGCCGGAGACCCGTGCCGCCTTCCAGCCATGGCTGGACAAGGTGGAGGCCAGCGAGGATCCGCTGTTCTTCGCGGTTATCGACAAGGCCAGCGGCAAGATCGCCGGGCGCCAGACACTGATGCGCATCGATCCGGCCTACGGCGTCATCGAGATCGGCAACATCTACTGGGGACCAATCATCTCGCGCAAGCCGGCGGCGACTGAAGCGCAGTTCCTGTTCATGAGATACATCTTCGACGAGCTCGGCTATCGCCGCTACGAATGGAAATGCAACAACCGCAACGAGCCATCTAAGCGGGCGGCAGAACGGTTCGGCTTCAAGTTCGAGGGCATTTTCCGCCAGCATCTCATCGTCAAGGGTGAAAACCGCGATACGGCATGGTATTCGATCGTCGACAAGGAGTGGCCGGCCTTGCGCAAGGCCTATGAAGCGTGGCTCGATCCGGCTAATTTCGATGGCGACGGCCAGCAGAAGCGACGGCTTGAGGATTTTCGCGCGCAGTTCGGTGCGTGAGATCAGGCGCGTAACGGGAGTTTGCCATTGGCCCACACCCACGATCACAGCGGGCATGATCACACCGGGCGCGATCACACTGGGCACGATCACATTGGCCACGATCATGGGCCCGGTCATGTGCATGGCTCGACCGACAAGAAACGCGTGCTTACCGCGGCCTGCCTGACTGGCGGCTTCATGGTCGCCGAAGCGCTCGGCGGCATCCTTACCGGCTCACTGGCATTGTTGGCCGATGCTGGCCACATGCTCGCCGATTCGATCGCGCTCGGCCTTGCCTGGTATGCGTTTCATCTTGCGGGGCGTCCGGCGACCGTGCGCCTCACCTATGGCTTCGGCCGGGTCAAGACGCTGGTGGCCTATACCAACGGCATCGCCATCTTCGTCATCGCGCTGTGGATCGTCTACGAGGCTTGGAGGCGGCTGCAGGCACCGGCTCCGGTGCTTGGCGGCCCGATGCTGATGGTCGCGATCCTCGGGCTGCTGGTCAATATCGGGTCCTTCCTGGTGCTGCATGGCGGCGATCGCGAGAACCTGAACATGCGCGGCGCCATCCTGCATGTGCTGGGCGACCTGCTCGGCTCAGCCGCCGCCATCGCGGCTGCGTTGGTCATCCTGGCGACCGGCTGGACGCCGATAGACCCGATCCTGTCGGTCCTGGTCTCGCTGCTGATCCTGTATACGGCATGGTCGCTGATGCGCGCAGCCGCCCATGTCCTACTCGAGGGCGTGCCGCCCAGCCTCGACCGCGATCTCATCGCCATGGACATCGAAGCGACGGTCCCCGGCGTCCGCGAAGTGCATCACATGCATGTCTGGTCGCTCGACGGGACCAGCAACATGGCGACGCTGCATGCCTGTCTCGACGAGGGCGTCGACGCGCACCAGGCGGTCAGCGCCGTCAAGAAGCGGCTTGCCAGCGAGCACGGCATCAGCCATGCCACCGTGGAACCGGAATTCGGACAGTGCGCCGACGATAGCCACGGGCACGACCACGGGCACGGGCACGCTGCCGCGCATCACGACCACCGTCACTAGGACCGATTGGTCCTGCCTCAGGAGCTCCAAACCTTGAAAACCAGCTTGATGAACGCCCACTGCCCGGACGCGGCATGATGGACCGCGACACCAGGAATGCGGCCATCGCAGCGGTGTGGATCATGCTTCTGTTCGGCATAGGCGCCTACTATCTGCCGACCATGATGCTGGCGCTCGGCAGCCTTTCGACCGTGCTGGCCGGCGCCTTTGCCATCGTCTTCGTGCTGGCGTTCTTCTCGGTGTTCTGGCTGCGGGCCCGCAACCAGCGCAAAAACCAGGGTAAATAGGCAAGGGATTTTCGACATGCGCATTCTGATCACCGGCGCCGCGGGTATGGTCGGCCGCAAGCTCATCGCCCGGCTGGCCAAGGACGGCGCGTTGCGCGGCGGCAAAATCACCGCGCTCGACCTGCACGATATCGTGCCGCCGCAGGCACCTAGCATGGACGGCGTCAGCATCACCCTCCACACCGGCGATCTTGCCGAGGCGGGTGCCACTGAGCGCCTGGTCGCATCGCGCCCCAATGTCGTCTTCCATCTCGCCGGCATCGTATCCGGCGAGGCGGAGGCGAATTTCGAACTCGGCTACCGCGTCAATCTCGATGGCACGCGCGCGCTGTTCGATGCCATTCGCCTGGCGGGCTTTGCACCGCGCGTCGTCTTCACCTCGTCGATCGCGGTGTTCGGCGCGCCGTTCCCGGATGTCATTCCGGACGACTTCCATCCGACGCCGCTGACCTCCTACGGCACCCAGAAGCAGATGAGCGAAGCGCTGCTGGCCGACTATACCAGGCGCGGCTTCTTCGATGGCATCGGCATCAGGCTGCCGACCATCTGCGTGCGGCCCGGCAAGCCGAACAAGGCGGCGTCCGGCTTCTTCTCCGGCATCATCCGCGAACCGTTGAGCGGCCACGAGGCGATCCTGCCGGTGCCGCGTTCGGTCGTGCACACCCACGCCAGCCCGCGTTCGGCGGTCAATTTCCTGATCCATGCTGCGGAGATCGATGGCGCCGCTGTCGGGCCGCGCCGCAACCTGACGATGCCCGGCGTCGCGGTCACCGTTGGCGAGCAGATCGAGGCGCTGGAACGCATCGCCGGGCCGAAGGTGGCAAGCCTGATCCGCGAGGAGCCGGACGAGACGATCTGGGCCATCGTCAAGGGCTGGCCGACAAGGTTCGAAGCGCGACGGTCGAGGGAGCTCGGCTTTGTCGCCGAAAAGAGTTTCGACGAGATCATCCGCGCTCACATCGAGGATGAACTCGGCGGCAAGATCGCGAGTTAAACCCGCAGCACTACGGTGGGGATATCATCCGCCGGTCGCCAGGCTCGCCGACAGCAGCAACAGCCCGAACAGGAAGACGAAGGCCGCGCCGCCGATCTCGACGATCGAGTGGATGCGGTTGCCCATGCGGCCATCGCCAGCGAAGTACACCGCCCAGTTCTTTGCCGTCACCGCCAGTGTCGCCAGCGCCGAGACGGTGATGGCAGTGCCCAGCGACATCGCCAGCACCGACAGCAGGCCGCCGAGCCAAAGTCCGTTGAGAAGCGCGAAGCTGAGCACGATCAGCGCGCCGGAGCAGGGGCGGATGCCGACCGCCGCCACCGCCGACCATGCCGTGCGCCAGTCGAAGCGATCGCCCGACAGCAGCGCCGGATCGGGTGCATGCGAATGGCCGCAGGTGTCGCAGACCTCGCCTGCCGCGTGATGCGCATGATCGTGTTTGCCATGATCATGCGCATCGTGATCGTGATGATCATGCGAATGGCCATGCGCATGGTCATGATCGTCATGCACCTGCAGCGCATGCGAATGGGCATGCGCCGAATGGCTGTGACCGGCATGCGAATGACCGGCATGCGAATGCCCACCATGAGAATGGCCGGCGTGCGCCGCCGACAGGCTGTAGGCGGGGCCTTTGCCAAACAAGCGCAGGACGGCAGGGCCGAGCTTGCGCCACAGCAGCCAGGCGCCAAACAGGGTGACGAAGACAAAGCTCATGATCTCCATGAACCAGGCCGCGTCCGTCATCGTCACGGAGGTGCCGCGCAGGACGAAATAGGCTACCCCCATCACCGCGACCGCCGTGAGGCCCTGCAGCAGCGCCGAGACGAAGGACAACAGGATGCCGCGCCGCAGCGCCACTTCGTTGGCGACCATGTAGGACGAGATCACCGCCTTGCCGTGGCCCGGGCCGGCGGCGTGGAAGATGCCGTAGGCGAAGGACAGGCCGACGAGTATCCAAATCTTGCTGCCGTCCTGGCGCATCGCCTTCATTGCCGTCGCCAGCGCGCGATAGAATTCCTGCTGCCGCAGATTGATCCACATCAGTATGTGGGCGAAGGGGCCGGTGCTGGGCGCGATGCCGTCATTGACGCCGATGCCGAGCGAACTCTGGGCATGGGCGGAGTTGGCGAGATGCATCATGACGACAGTGGCGGCCAACAGGCCGAATGCCAAACGCAGGGACGGTTTCGTCACCGGCTTCATCCTTCTGGCTGACAGGTCAGTTCGAGCTTTGTGGCGAAGATCTTGCTCATGTCGGTGCCTGTCGGATCGTTGAAGAAGGCATCGGTGAGGGTCTTCTGGTTTTCTTTGATGGCCTCGTCCGGGTCCGGACGGATCACCTTGCTGGTGCAGTTCGACGGCAGGCCTTCAACCGTGATGTTGGAATCGTCGGTGAAGTCGATCGCGGTGTAGAACGTCGGATCGTAGACTCCGATATCTATCTTGCCGTTGAGCTTGATCGGCACTTTCGGCTCGGACTCGAACAGGATGATCAACTGGTCGTTGTCGAAATTGGCCATCAGATGCGGCGGCGGCGTCATCGCCACGTCCTTGCCGTCGACGGTGACGAGCTGGAAATAGTTGAATTCGGCCAGCGAGGCGTGGACGGTGTCGGCGACCTCCTTCAGCTCCTTGTCGTCGAGCTTCAGGTCGGAGTTCTTGTCGAACTCCATCATCACCGTGCTGGAGAAGAGATCGTCGAAGCGCCAGAGATGCCGCAACGCTTTCACACTTTGGTGATCCGGGGAGAGGATCACGTCCAGGCGGGCCTCGGCGAAGACGTGCGGGTGCACCTCAGCCGGTCCGGTGGCGGCAATGGTTGCCGCCAAGGCCGAAGCCAGCATGATTGCGTGCCGTTTCAGGTGCATTCTCAGTCGCGATTCCATGGGCCTCGGAGTGATGTCGAGAGTTATCAGAAAGGGGGCGAAATTGGAACCGGGACTCGACTGAATGGGTCAGGCAGCTTCACGCGTCCTGAACCACTGCACCAGGAAATCGACGAAAACGCGAACCTTGGCGGGCAGGTAACGGCGGTGCGGGTAGACGGCGAATATGCCGCCGCCCGGCAGGATACGGTCATCCATCACCGACACCAGCCGGCCGCTCTCGAGGTCGGGCGCGGCGATAAAATCCGGCAGGACGGAAAACCCCAACCCGGCCACGGTCGCCGCACGCGCCGTCATCGGGCTGTTGACCTCGATGGGACCCGACACCGAAACGCTCATCGGATCGCCATTGTCGCCCTTGAACGGCCAGTTGCTCAATCCGCGGCCATTGGTGTCGACGATACAGGGCATGCGGCTAAGATCCTGCGGCCGCGTCGGCATGCCATGCTTGGCGATCAGTTCGGGAGAGGCACAGAGCTTTACAGAAAATGGCGCCAGCCGCCTGGCGATCAGCGACGAGTTCTCGAGCCGCGAGATGCGTACCGCGAGGTCGAAGCCTTCCTCGACCAAATCGACGAAGCGGTCGTCGAGCTGGACGTCGAGCACGATGTCGGGATGCTGCTTGGCGAAATCGATCAGCGACTGGCCGACCGGCGCGTCGGCGAAGGTGCGCGGCGCCGACAGCTTGATCCGGCCACGCACGTCGCCGGAGGATTCGCGCACGGCGTCGGCCAGGCTGTCGACCTCCCGCACGATCTCCGAGGCACGCCGGTAATAGGTGTGGCCGGCCTCGGTCATGGAGAACTGGCGCGTGGTGCGGTTGAGCAGCAGCGCGCCGAGTTCGTCCTCCAGTTCGCGCACATATTTCGACAAAAGGGCCTTGGAACGGCCGATCTTGCGTGCCGCCGCCGAAAAGCCTTCGGCCTCGACCACGTCGATGAAGGCACGCATGCGTGTCAGTGTGTCCATGGTCAGGCCTTTCGTGCGGCGTCGAGAAGTTTCCGGCCGAGCCGTATCAGGGCAATGTCGCTGCCGGAAGGGCCAAGCAGCGACAGGCCGAACGGGGCGCCGGCGACCGAGCCGATGGGCAGGGTGATCTGTGGAAAACCGGACAGGCCGGCCAGGCACAGAAGTTGAAGCGCCCGTTCGCGATAGGCCTGGAACTGCTCCGGCGTGCTGTCCACGTAGGGAGCTGGGCCCGGCACCGTCGGCAGGATGAGGAAGCCGTCCTTGCCCAGCAGGGCACTCAGTTCGTCGCGAAAGGTCAGCCGTCGCGCCTTTTCGGCTTGCGCTGTCTTGTCGTCGACGGCACGGCCGAAGCCGAAGCGTTCTTCGACACCGGGACCGAGGTGGCGCTCGCCACTGGTGATCCATTCGCCATGCACCGCCCAAGCCTCCCTGGCCTGCAGCCGGCGAAAGCACCAGTAGAGTTCATCGGGAGACGAGGTGAAGCGCACTGCCGACATCGCCGGCGCACCGAATACCGTACTCGCCAGTGCCTTCATTCGGGTATATTCGGCAAGCGCCGGGCGGGCGACCATCGCATCCAGCCAGTCCAGCGCCAGCGGCCGGTCGAGTATGTGCTGGTGCGGGTCGCGGCCGAGCAGCAGCCTGCCAACGGTCTCGTAGGTCTCGATGTCGTCGGCGAACCAGCCGAACGTGTCGAAGCTCGGGGCCAGCTTCATCGTGCCATCGAGCGAAATGCGGCCATGCGTGGTGCGCAGCCCGATCAGTCCGCAAAAACTCGCCGGCGCGCGGATCGAGCCGCCGGTGTCGGAGCCGGTGGCGATATCGGCAAGCCTGCCCGCCACCGCCGCCGCTGATCCCGATGACGAGCCGCCGGTGACACGGTCGGGCGCGGCCGGGTTCACCGGAAACGAAAAATGCGCATTCTGGCCGAACAGCGCGAAGGCAAGTTCGTCGGTCTGGGTCTTGCCGACGAAGCGCGCCCCGGCATCGAGAATCATCTGCACGGCCGGCGCCGTGCGCGAGGCGGCGGGGCTGTCTGCGAATTTCTGCAAGTTGCCGCAACCGGTGCGGTACCCGGCGACGTCGTAGATGTCCTTGACGGCCAGCCGCAAGCCGGCCAGAGGGCCAGTTTCGGCATGCGCCACCGGCATCTGGCGAAGGTCGAGAAAGGCGTTTAGAGGGCCGTGCGTGCCTGTCATCGTTCGCTATCCGGATACGGTTGGCGCAGCATTGTTCGATGCCAGGAATTTTACAACCTGGAATACGATTTTTATTGATTGTGAAATCGTTCAACCTTATATCGCGCTTGCCCAAAGTCGCACGTGCCTGTGGGTGTCCGCCGATCCTCGAATGGTGAGGGAAATCGGTAAGGTAACTGGAGCTAACCCCTCCAGTCGGTCTAGCGGCCAACCGCAAGCCCGAGGACACCTTGAAGCAACGACGGTGCGGGCCTTTCTGGTGTTCTGCCGGTTGT
This sequence comes from Mesorhizobium sp. M0047, assembly GCF_040323315.1. Lineage (NCBI taxonomy): Bacteria > Pseudomonadati > Pseudomonadota > Alphaproteobacteria > Hyphomicrobiales > Phyllobacteriaceae > Mesorhizobium > Mesorhizobium sp. M0047. The sequence continues at coordinate 222,365 of NZ_JAMYUW010000002.1, forward strand.
CCAAAGACCGGGGTTACTGAAGAGGCACACCTTCATTGCCGGCAGTGCGGACGGGTCTCCCATCCAAGCCAAGGCAGACAAAGCGAACCGAGGCCGGGCAAGGCCAAGGTTCACCGCCGCGAGACGGCGTTTCATGGTTCCGGGGTCTCCACCGGCTGGTTCCATGGATTTCCGTCCCGCCTTTGTCCACCGCGTGTTCGCGAGGCCAACAGCCCGCGTCCCGCAGCCTTATTGCGCGCCGAAAGGCGCTGATGGAGAGACCCCGATGGCCACCCAGCGCATCCTTGACTTCCTCGCCACCCGACGTCCGTCCGGCCCTTGCCTCGTTGTCGACCTCGATGTCGTGCGCGACAATTTCCGAGCCTTCGAGAAGGCGCTGCCCGATTCGAAAATCTACTATGCGGTGAAAGCAAACCCGGCGCCGGAAATCCTGCGCCTGCTTACTGCGATGGGCTCGTCTTTCGACACCGCTTCCGTTGCCGAAGTCGAGATGGCGATGGACGCCGGTGCGCCGGCGGACCGCATCTCCTTCGGCAACACCATCAAGAAAGAACGTGACATCGCACGCGCCTACCAGCTCGGCATCCGCCTGTTCGCGGTCGACTGCGTCGAAGAGGTCGAGAAGATCGCCCGTGTCGCTCCAGGCTCCCGCGTGTTCTGCCGCGTGCTGACCGATGGCGAGGGCGCCGAGTGGCCGCTGTCGCGCAAATTCGGCTGCGTGCCTGCGATGGCCGTCGACGTGCTGCGCCATGCCAAGGGGCTCGGCCTCGATGCCTATGGCGTGTCGTTCCATGTCGGCTCGCAGCAGACCGACCTGACCGCCTGGGACCGCGCGTTGGCCGATGCCAAGGCGGTGTTCGCGACGCTCGCCGAGGAAGGCATCGTCTTGAAGATGGTCAACATGGGCGGTGGTTTCCCGACGCGTTATCTGCGTGACGTGCCGGCAGCACAGGCCTATGGCCAGGCGATATTCTCGGCGCTGCGCAAGCATTTCGGCAATGCCATCCCGGAAACCATCATCGAGCCGGGCCGCGGCATGGTCGGCAACGCCGGCGTCATCAAGTCGGAAGTCGTCCTGATCTCGAAGAAGGCCGCCAACGACAATGTGCGCTGGGTATTCCTCGACATCGGCAAGTTCGGCGGCCTTGCCGAGACGATGGATGAGGCTATCCGCTATCCCCTCGTCACCCGCCATGACGGCACAGAGACCGCACCTTGCGTGCTCGCCGGCCCGACCTGCGATTCGGCCGACGTGATGTACGAGAAGACGCCGTACCCGTTGCCGCTGTCGCTGACGATCGGCGACGAGGTGCTGATCGAAGGCACCGGTGCCTACACGACCACCTACTCGGCGGTCGCCTTCAACGGCTTCGAGCCTCTCCGATCCTACGTGATCTGACGGTTCGAAAGAGCCGGTCAGATCATCCCAGATGGGCGTCCGTCGTCCACCCGGGCTCGCCTGTGGAACAACCTCCGCTCGTGAAGGATCGCGGAAATGGATATTGCAAATTTCATTGTTGAAGGCGCTCCGTGCGAAATCTCCCCCTCGAGGAGGGAGAGTGCCATTGCCATCGTTGCCGAAACCGCGGCCGACGCTGCCGCGCGTGAAGCGCTGTTGGATGAGGCCATGGGCTCTAAGCGGCGGAAAAAATCATCGGAGAAGCTGCGGCGTGGCCGGCGGCCATCGGAAGGCCTGGCCTTCGTCGCCCGCGATGCGGCGGGCGGCGTGGCCGGCACCGTGCGGCTGTGGGATGTCACGTTGGGCGAGGGCGGCCCGGCAGCGCTGCTGCTTGGACCGCTTGCCGTCGATCCGTCGCTCAAGAGTGCCGGCATCGGCTCGGCACTGATGCGCCATGCCGTTGCCGAAGCAGCGCGTCTTGGCCACGCGGCGATCCTGCTGGTCGGCGATGCGCCCTACTATGAACGCTTCGGCTTCTCGGCCGCCAGGACCGGTTCGCTTGCCATGCCGGGACCCTATGAGCGGCACCGCCTGCTGGCCCTGGAACTGGTGGAAGGCGTGCTCGACGGCGTGCACGGCACGCTGAAGGCGGCCGGCCGCACGCTGAAGGCGCAGGAACTGACATCGGCGGCCTGAGCCACGAAGCGCCAGCAACTCATGCAAAAACGCCGCCCGAAAAGGCGGCGTTTTTTTCGCGATTGGTGGGCGCCGCCTTGGGCGGCTGCATGTTTTCAGCCGATCAACTGGCTGAGCGCCATGGCGACGGTCATGTCGCCTTCGACCTTTATCTTGCCGGTCATGAAGGCCATGGTCGGGTTCAGGTCGCCAGCGATCAGCGAATCCAGGTCGTCGATCGAAAGCTTGATGGTGCAATCGGCGGGCGCGTCGGTGGTTGAAATTGTCGCGCCGTCGATGACGATGACGCCGTCGCTGCCGGTGTCGAATTTCACGGAACGATCGAACCCGCTGCTTGCCACGCGCGACTTGATCTTCTCGGCAATCTCCTGAACGCTCACGCTGTTCTCCTTGTCTGGTTGCATCTGTCTCGCAACGGCGCTTCGATCCGGCCGAAGCCCATGCCGCGGTTTCGCGATCACGGTCGCTGGCGCATATAGCTTTGGGTTGACGTTTACGTCAACGCGGATTCCGGTGGCTGGTTCCTGCGCTGGCGGCAGGTGGGGCCCGATGTGATCGGAACCCGTGGGCAGGGCAACTCAGTGTTCCTTGAAAGCCTTGGTCATTTCCGCGGCCGTCTCGCTTTTCTTGCGACGCAGCCAGTTGTCACGGATTTCGTCCTTCGACAGGAAATTGACCTGATCGATCAGAACCTCATGCACCAAAGTGGCGCCGACACGCGTGTTGACGGTATCGCGGATCGCGGCGCGGAAGGCATCGAGATCGATCGTCGCCTTGTTGGTGAAGTCAATCTGAGGATTGGAATAGAGGTAGGAATAGACCTGGTCGGTGATCAGCGCTTCCGCCGGAATGGACAGCTTCTTTATCTGCTCGGGTTCGACCGTGTAGACGAGCTTTGTCAGGAAATAGCCGCCGATCTGCGAATCGCGGATCAGCGGCACCGAGATGATATCGGTCTTGACGTAGTCGAGGCCTCCCAGCATCGGCTTCGGCGTTTCGCCGACGCCCTTTTCGCCCGCAGCCTGGAACGAATAGAACACCGCGCCGAGCGTTGCGGCGCAGATCCAGACCGCGATCGCGATGACCTTGATCATCGGGCCCCGTCATTGACTTGCGATGGCAACGCGGCGCTGCCCTCCTGCATGAGCAGGGTCGCCGATGCGTTCCTTGAGTCCCGCATCATGCCTTTGCCCAGCCGAATTCGCCGGCCGAATAGGTGCCGTCGGTTTCCGCGCGCTGGATGGCGTGCCGCAGCAGGTTGGCAACTTCGTTGACCGCGCTGAGGTGCGCCAGGATCGCCGCCTCGTTCTTCGCCAGCTTGTGGCGCAGCCGGGTCAGGCCCTCGCGGTGCTGTTCGAGAAATTCGGCTTCGCTGCCGCCCTTCATGGCGCGGGTCAGTTCATAGAGGTAGCGGCTCTTGCGGGCGTTCGATGCCTTGAGATCATAATCGGTGGCGTTGCGAATGCCGGCCGTCTCTTCCTCGACCACGTCCTCGATGCGGCCGATGATGGCGGCGAGGTTGCCAGGCCGCGCGAACGGGATCGGGGCTTCCGATGCGGTCGTGCGTGCTGGCAGGTTGGTGGTGAATTCCGAAAAGTCGGCCATGAGAAATCCCGGTCTGGTTAGATTGAACTCGGATACGCACTATCTGCCTGGTGGAGCATGATCTTTCCCAAAACTGGTTTCGCTTCCGGGCATGCCTTAAATCTTGATGTCTGTCCTGATGGTGGTCTCGCCACCGGTGATTGATCGCGCCGCCTTGCGCTGCAATTCGTGGACCAGCGAGGTCGACAAGCTGCCCTGTTGATCGATCTCGGTTTTTTCCGGCCCGCCCGAAACCGGACCGACCGGCACGATGCGCTTGCCTTCGACATAGTGGTCGGCCAGCATCGACTTGGCGATGCCGATGCCGCCGCGCTCGGCCATGACGTCGGCCACCCGCTCGGCAAGCTGCGATTTCCACATGTCGCCGGCCAGGCCCTTGCCGTAGACGCCTTCGGTGTCTTTGGGCAGCATGTTCTGGATGAAGGTCTGCAGCACCATGGCCTCGAACTTCTTGAACTTCTTGGCGGGGTCGGTTGAAGCGGCGGCCTTGTCGGCGGTGGCGCGCGACAGGATCGAGCCGGCATTCACCGAAGCGGCGTCACCGACCGAAAATGCGCCAGCAGCACCACCGGCTCGCTTTGTAAGCGCGGCGCGGGCGGCTTCAATATCCGTCGGGTCGACGGCTCGGGCCACATCCATAACGATGTCGCTGGGTGGAGAAATCGCCAAGAAAGTCCGCCTTTTGTCGGTTTTCCTTAGCCAGACCATGCCTCAACAAGCTTGTGGCAGGCTTGCGCGGCGTAAGGGAGGAAAGCGAGATGAAGGCGTGTGGGCGTCAACCGGCGGTAACCGGCATTGTCGTACTTGTGCCCTTTGGCTGCTCGCCGAGCGCAAAGACGGAACTGGCCTTGCTGACGATGGAAACGTGATCCTTGGCGGCGTTTCCCGCAGTAACTCCGTCACCGCGCATGATCGCGGTGACGATGGCATCGTGCTCCTGCCAGGATTTGGCGAGCCGGCCTGGCAGCATGAACTGGGCTCGGCGGAACGGCGCCAGCCGACTGCGCGTCATCACGGTCATTTCGTAGATATGTGCGTTGTGGGCGCCGCGATAAAGCCGGCTGTGGAACTCGGTATTGAAGTATTCGTAGTCCTCCTCGGCGCCCAGACGCACCATTCGCGCCGAGGCCTGGTGCTCGACCTCGAGCGCGCGGCGCTCGCTGCTGGTCATGCGCTCGGCCGAGAAGCGCGCGCAGATCGCTTCCAGTTCGGCCATGCTCTCGAACATCGAGGCGAGATGCTCCTGCGTCACCACGGCGACGATGGCGCCGCGGTTGGGCCGCCTTTCGACCAGGCCCATGGCGCTCAGCTGGCCGAGCGCCTCTCGCACCGGGGTGCGTGATACGTCGAAGCGCGCGGCGAGCGAGGTCTCGTCCAGCTTTTCGCCGGGGCGCAAGAAGCCGGTGACGATCCGGTCACCGATCGCCCTCACCATCTGATCTACAGTCGTACCCGACCTGATCAAGCTGCGCTTCCCCGACAAGTTTCCTCCGTTTGGTCTTCTCGTTGGGCGGCTCAGCGGCCGTCGAATCGATATTTCTTGTTTATGCCTCTATTTTAATCTGCCTGTCAAACTGGCTGTTTTCAAGGCAAAAAGTGCATGCAATTGCCTTTGACGTGAGCAGGTGCGTTTCATGTAGGTGCTGATTTATTAGATAAATTTCGTCTTCAGAATTGGCACGGCGATTGCATGCACTTTCTCGAAGGCATGTTAACCGACCCGGAAAAGGGTCTTACAGGGGAGCATTCACTATGACCGCGAAATTCACGCTTAACCGCCGCGAGTTGCTCAAGACCTCCGCTGCCGGAGCCGCACTTGGGCTCGCGTCGGCATCCTTTCCCATCGGCCGCGCCTTCGCCGCTTCGGCCACTGTCGGCTTCATCTATGTCGGCCCGAAGGACGACTATGGCTATAACCAGGCGCATGCCGAGGGGGCCGCGTCGCTGAAGGGTATCGAAGGCCTCTCCATTGTCGAGGAGGAGAACGTGCCCGAGACCGTCGATGTCCAGAAGACGATGGAATCGATGATCAACCTCGACGGCGCCTCGCTGATCTTCCCGACCTCCTTCGGCTACTTCGACCCGCATATGCTGGCCATGTGCACGAAATTCCCCGACGTGCAGTTCCGCCATTGCGGCGGCATGTGGAACAAGGACAAGCATCCGAAGAATGCCGGATCCTATTTCGGCTATATCGGCATGGGCCAGTACCTGAACGGTGTCGTCGCCGGCCACACCACGAAGACCAAGAAGCTCGGCTTTGTCGCCGCCAAGCCGATCCCGCAGGTGCTGCTCAACATCAACTCCTTCCTGCTCGGCGCGCGCTCCGTCGACCCGACCATCACCTGCCAGGTGATCTTCACCGGCGAATGGTCCCTGGCGGTCAAGGAGGCGGAGGCCACCAACGCGCTGGTCGACCAGGGCGTCGATGTCGTCACCTGCCATGTCGACAGCCCCAAGGTCGTGGTCGAGACGGCCGCTGGCCGCGGCGCCTTTGTCTGCGGCTACCATGCCAATCAGAGCCCACTGGCGCCCGAGAAATACCTGACTGGTGCCGAATGGAATTGGGCAAAGGTCTACAAGATGTTCGTCGACGACCTCGTCGCCGGAAACCCGCTGCCCAATTTCACCCGCGGCGGACTGGCCGATGGCTTCGTCAAGATGAGCCCGCTTGGCCCGGCCGTCGGCGAGCCGGCGCGCAAGCAGTTCGACGCCACGCTGGCCGAAATGATGAAGGGCGGCTTCGCCGTCATCAAGGGTCCTCTAAACAGCAACAAGGGTGCTGTTGTAGCCACTGCGGGCCAGGCCTTCCCCGAGAACGCGATCGAACTCGAAAGCATGGACTATCTGGTCGACGGGGTCGTCGGCTCGACCGCCTGATCGAAGGGGAGCGGGGCGATGGCCGAGATAGTGACAGAAGTCGGCATGCCGGTGACGTTCGGCGCCAGGAGTCATCCGGCAGCGCTGGAATGGATGGCCCGGCGGGCCGAGGCCTTCGTCATTCCGCTGGCCGCGCTGGTCGTCGGCATGGCCCTGTTCAGCCTGTTCATCCTGGCTGTCGGCAAGTCGCCGGTCCAGCTCTATGAAACGATGTGGCGTGGCGGCTTCGGCTCGTGGTTCTCGATGCAGAACTCGTTGTCACGCGCCGCACCCCTGTTGCTGGCGGCGCTCTGCGTGGCGCTACCGGCGCGGCTCGGCCTCGTCGTTATCGGCGGCGAGGGCGCCATCGTGCTGGGCGGCGTCGCCGCCGCGGCTGCAGGCACGGCGCTCGACGGCGTCCCCTCCTTCATCGTCATTCTCGTCATGGGCGTGGCGGGCATGGCCGCCGGCGGCATCTGGATAGGTGCCGTCGGCGCGCTCCGCCATTACCGCGCCGTCAACGAGACCATTTCGAGCCTGCTGATGGCCTATATCGCCATCGCCCTGATGAACCAGCTGGTCGAAGGGCCGCTGCGTGACCCAGCGTCGCTCAACAAGCCCTCGACCCAGCCGCTGGCCGATATCTACCGCATCGGCGACATGCCGGGCATGGAGGTGCATTGGGGCCTTACCGTTGGCGTCATCGCCTGCGTCGTGTCCTGGGTGCTGATCGAAAAGACCCGCTGGGGCTTCGCCGCCCGCATCGCCGGCGGCAATGTCAGGGCCGCCCAGGTGCAGGGGCTTGCCGTCGGCTCGCTGATCGTCGGTTTCACCGGGTTGGCCGGCGCCTTCGCCGGTCTCGCCGGCATGCTGGAGGTCGCGGCGGTGCAGGGCAGCGCCAACGCCTCGCTTGCCGCCGGCTACGGCTATACCGGCATCCTCGTCGCCTTCCTCGCCCGCCACAATCCGCTGGCCATCATCCCGGTCGCCTTCCTCCTCGGCGGGATCGACGCCTCCGGGGGGCTGATCCAGCGCCGCATGGACCTGCCTGATGCCACCGTGCTGGTGCTGCAGGGCATGCTGTTCATCGTCATCCTGTTCAGCGAGACCTTCTACGGCCGCTTCAAGGCCTTCAACCCCGATCTGTGGCAGAGGAGCAACTGATGGACGCCAGCGGGATCGGCCTCTGGGGCGTGCCGCTCGCCATCCTCGGCGGCGCCATCCGCGTCTCCACGCCCTTCATCTTCGTCTCGCTCGGCGAAGCCATCACCGAGCGTTCGGGCCGGATCAACCTCGGGTTGGAAGGCACGCTGGTGTTCGGCGCCATGGCCGCCTATGCGGTGGCCGTTATAACCGGCTCGCCCTGGCTCGGCCTCGTCGCCGCGGCCTTCGCCGGCCTGTGCTTCGGCCTCTTCCACGGCTGGATCTGCAAATTCCCTCGGGTTAACGATATCGCCATCGGCATCGCCTTGATGCAGTTCGGCTCGGGCCTCGCCTTCTTCTTCGGCAAGCCGTTTATCCAGCCCTCGGCGCCCGACCTGCCGGCCATCCCCTTGGGCGCATGGTCCGACATTCCGCAGGTGCAGGCAGCCCTCGACGTCAACGTGCTGTTCCTGATCGGCGCCGCTCTTGCGGTGTTCCTGTGGTGGGCCTTCCGCAACACCCGCGCCGGCCTCATCGTGCGCGTCATTGGCGACAGTTCCGACGCCGCGCGCGCCATGGGCCTCAACCCCAACACCGTGCGCCTGATCGCCACCGGCGTCGGCGGCGCGCTCGCCGGCATCGGCGGCGCCTATCTGTCCCTCTATTATCCCGGCAGCTGGACTGAGCGCATCTCGTCTGGACAAGGGCTGATGGCGGTGGCGCTGGTCATCTTCGCGCGCTGGAACCCGCTCGGCTGCTTTGCCGCCGCACTTCTGTTCGGCGGTGCCGGGGCGCTCGGGCCGGCGCTGCAGTCGGTCGGCGTCACGCAAGGCTATTACCTCTTCTACGCCGCACCTTACATCCTCACCCTGGTCATCATGATCGCCACCTCGTCGCCGAGCCGCTCGCTCGCCGGCGCTCCGGGCGAACTGTCGATCACCAAATGAGACCGGAGTTTTTGCCATGAACGCCAGAGCCGGTATCACCCAGCGCTATATCGACGCCGATCCTTATCCATGGCCCTACAATGGCGAGCTTCGTCCAGACAACACGGCGCTGATGATCATCGACATGCAGACCGATTTCTGCGGGCCGGGCGGCTATGTCGATCATATGGGCTACGATCTGTCGCTAGTGCGTGCGCCGATCGAGCCGATCAAGTCGGTGCTGTCGGCGATGCGGTCCAAGGGCTACACGGTCATCCACACCCGTGAAGGCCATCGGCCCGATCTCGCCGACCTGCCGGCCAACAAGCGCTGGCGCTCGCGTCGCATCAATGCCGGCATCGGCGATCCCGGCCCCTGCGGGCGCATCCTGGTGCGCGGCGAGCCGGGCTGGGACATCATCCCGGACCTCTATCCGGCCGAGGGCGAGCCGATCATCGACAAGCCGGGCAAAGGCTCCTTCTGCGCCACCGATCTGGAGCTGATCCTCAACCGGCGCCGCATCGACAACATCGTGCTCACCGGCATCACCACCGACGTCTGCGTCCACACCACCATGCGCGAGGCCAACGACCGCGGCTTCGAATGCGTGATGCTGGAGGATTGCTGCGGCGCCACCGACTACGGCAACCATCTGGCCGCCATCAAGATGATCAAGATGCAGGGCGGCGTCTTCGGCGCGGTGTCGAGCTCGGCCTCATTCGTCGCTCAATTGCCGTGAGGAACCGAGGATGAACAAGATCACCGGCCACAAGGCCGTCGGCGTCGAGACCATCGGCATGACCATGCGCTTCGGCGCCTTCACGGCGCTGGGCGATGTTTCGATCAAGGTGCCGGCGGGATCATTCCATGCGCTGCTCGGGGAAAACGGCGCCGGCAAGTCGACACTGGTCAAATGCATGATGGGTTTCTACCATCCGACCTCCGGCGAGATGCTGGTCGACGGTCGCGAGGTGGCAATCGCCAGCCCCCAGGACGCCTCGGCGCTCGGCCTTGGCATGGTCTACCAGCATTTCACCCTCGTGCCGTCGCTGACCGGCGCGGAAAACCTGGTCATCTCGCGCGAAAAGGTGCCTGCCATCATCGACTGGCGCAAGGAGCGCGACGAACTTGCCGTGTTCATGGACCGGATGCCTTTCAAGCTTCCGCTCGATGTCAAGGTGGCCGAACTTGCCGCTGGCGAGAAGCAGAAGCTGGAGATCGTCAAGCAGCTCTATCTCGGCCGCTCCTTCATGGTGTTGGACGAGCCGACTTCGGTGCTCACCCCCGCCGAGGCGCAGGAGGTGCTCGGCCTCGTGCGCGCCATGACCAGGGCCGGCGACCTCACCGTGCTGATGATCTCGCACAAGTTCCACGAAGTGACGGCGTTCGCCGACGACGTCAGCGTGCTGCGCAAGGGCAGGCTCACCGGGACCGGCCGCGTCGTCGACCTCGACCACAGGCAGATGGCGGCGATGATGATCGGCGACCAGCCGATCGCGGCGCTCGACAGCCGCGCCGAGCCGAAGCCGGACGCCGAGATCGTACTCAAGGTCAAGGCGCTGAAGGCGCCTGATCGCACCGGGCTGAAGTCGATCCGGATCGAGGACCTCGGCGTGCGCTCCGGCGAGATCGTCGGCATCGCCGGTATTTCCGGCAACGGCCAGAAGGAATTCCTCGAAGTACTGGCCGGGCAGCGCCCGCGCGACGCCGGCGAAGTGATGGTGCGCGGCACTGCCTATGCGGCGACGCGCGCCGAGGCGCGTGCGCTCAACGTTCGCCTCATTCCGGAGGAGCCGCTGAAGAACGCCTGCGCGCCTAAGATGACCGTGGCCGAAAACATCTCCTTCCGCACCTTCGATATTGACGGCAATGGCAAGCCGGTGAGTTGGATCAGTGCCGGTGCCATCAAGGCCTTCAGTGCCCACCTGGTCGAGCAGTTCAAGGTCAAGACCGCCTCGCTATCCTCGCCGATCGCCTCGCTGTCGGGCGGCAATGTGCAGCGCGCCGTGCTCGCCCGCGAACTCACCGGCGAAGTCGACCTTCTGATCGTCTCCAATCCGTGCTTCGGCCTCGACTTCTCGGCAGTGGCCGAAATCCGCGCCCGCATCATGAAGGCGCGCAATGCGGGTGCGGCCGTGCTTTTGATGTCGGAAGACCTCGACGAGCTGCTCGAACTCTCCGACCGTATCCTGGTCATGTCGGACGGCGCACTGGTCTACGAGACGCCGATCGCGCAGGCGAGCGTGCAGACGATCGGCGCGCATATGGCTGGACATCATTGATGGCTGAAATCGCAGCGCAGCCGTTTCCGTTCGCCTTCAAGCGTGAGAGCATGGTGCTGGTCGTCATCGACATGCAGCGCGATTTCGCCGAGCCCGGCGGCTTCGGCGCCAGCCTCGGCAACGATGTCAGCCGGGTCGTGGCGATCGTGCCGACGGTGAAGCGGCTGATCGAGGGATTTCGCGCCGCCGGCCTGCCGGTGATCCACACGATGGAGTGCCATCGTCCGGACCTTTCGGATCTGCCGCCAGCCAAGCGCAATCGCGGCAATCCCACAATCCGCATCGGCGATGTAGGGCCGATGGGCCGCGTGCTGATCGTCGGCGAGCCGGGCACGGCGATCCTCGACGAGCTTGCGCCGCTGCCTGGCGAGATCGTCATCAAGAAGCCCGGCAAGGGCGCATTCTACGCCACTTCCTTTAACGAAGATCTTAAGAGGCTTGGCGCAGGGCAGCTGGTCTTTGCCGGCGTCACCACCGAGGTTTGCGTGCAGACGACGATGCGCGAGGCCAACGACCGTGGCTATGAGTGCCTGCTCGCCGAGGACGCGACGGAAAGCTATTTCCCCGAGTTCAAGGCCGCGGCGATCGCCATGATCAGGGCGCAGGGCGCCATCGTCGGCTGGACAGCGACCACCGATCAGGTACTCAAGGGAATTGCCAATGCCTAATCTTGCCTTTGCCGGCCTGCTCGACGGCGGCTGGCGCGATCTGGCGTTCGAGCCTTTCCGAGATGGAATCAGTGTGCACTGGCTGCTGAAGGGCGGGCCGGTGGAGCCGTCGGTCGCCGTCCTCAGCTACCGGCCCGGCGCCGGCGTGCCGCGCCATCGCCATGTCGGGCTGGAAACCATCGTCGTGCTGGAGGGAACGCAGAGTGACGAGAATGGCGACTATGCCACCGGCAGCGTGGTGCTCAATCCGGTCGGCACAGAGCATTCGGTGTGGACGAAAGACGGCTGCGTCGTGCTGATCCAGTGGGACCTGCCGGTGATCATTCTGGGGGAGGCCAAATGAGCGACCTGCGCTTCGACATAAGCAGCCTGCACGCCGCCTATCGGGCAGGCATTGGCATAGACGAAGTCATCGAGACGGTGTACGCCCGCCTGAGGGCCGCCGACGATCCCGGCATCTTCATCCATCTGGCCGACAAGGCCGCGCTGCTGGCGGCCGCCGCCGCCCTCTGCTCGTTCGACCCGGTGGCCCAGCCACTCTGGGGCGTCCCCTTCGCCGTCAAGGACAATATCGACGTCGCCGGCATGCCGACGACGGCGGCCTGCGCCGAATACACCTACTGGCCCGACAGGGACGCCACCGTGGTGGCGCGGCTGAGGGCGGCCGGCGCGCTGGTCGTCGGCAAAACCAATCTCGACCAGTTCGCCACCGGCCTTGTCGGCGTGCGCACGCCATGGCCGATCCCGCGCAACGCCATCGACGCCGAGCTGGTGCCGGGCGGCTCCTCGTCCGGGTCGGCGGTGGCGACGGCGCGCGGCATCGTCTCGTTTGCGCTCGGCACCGACACCGCCGGCTCCGGCCGCATCCCCGCCGGCCTCAACAATATAGTCGGGCTGAAGCCGACGGTCGGCGCGCTGTCGGCCGCCGGCGTCGTGCCGGCCTGCCGCACGCTCGACTGCGTGTCGGTGTTCGCATTGACCGTCGACGACGCCTATCGGGTGTTCTCGGTGGCGGCGGCGCGCGACGCCGCAGATCCATATTCGCGCGACATCGCTGTCCAGCCGCTCGCCGTACGCCCGCCCGTGCTGAGCGTCGGCATCCCGGCAAAGGCCGACCTGAAATTCTTCGGCGATGCGGCAATGCAAGCCGGCTTCGAGGCCTCGCTTGCCACGCTGTCGCGGCTCGGCTGCCGGCTGGTGGAAATCCCCTTCGGCGATTTTTACGCCACCGCCAACCTTCTCTACGAGGGCGCTTGGGTGGCCGAGCGCTATGCAGCGATCCGCGATTTCATGGAGGCCAACGAAGCGGCCCTGCATCCGGTGACGCGCAAGATCATCGGCGGCGCGCGCAAGCTTACGGCGGCGGACGCTTTCCGCGGTCTCTATGCCTTGCAGGCCCACAGGGCAAAGCTCGCTCCCGTCATCGCCTCTGTCGACTTGTTCTGTGTGCCGACCGCGCCGACGCATTACACAACCGCCGCTGTGCTCGCCGATCCGATCGAGACCAACACCCGCCTCGGCACCTACACCAATTTCGTCAACTTGCTCGACATGTGCGGCATCGCCGTACCGACAGGCACGCGCGACGACGGGCTGCCGATGAGCGTGACCTTGCTGGCGCCGGCAGGCCGCGATGCGCTGACAGCGGCGCTCGCCCGCGACCTGCATGCGGCGAGCGGCGCTTCGCTCGGCGCAACGGGCTGGCCCCAGCCCGGCCCGCAGCCGGCCGCCGTGCCGCCCTGCGACGGCATGATCGATCTGGTGGTGGTCGGCGCGCATCTGTCGGGCATGCCACTCAACGGCCAGCTCAATCAGCTCTGCGCGCAATTCCTGCGCGCCACCAGAACCGCCGCCGCCTACAAGCTCTATGCGCTGGCCGGGCAGTCGGTGCCGAAACCCGGCCTGATCCGCGTTGCAGATGGCGGCACGCCGATCGATGTCGAGGTCTGGCGGCTTGGACCGGAGGCCTTCGGCCGTTTCGTCGCCGCCATTCCGGCACCGCTCGGTGTAGGAACGATCGAACTCGAGGATGGCAGCGCGGCCAAGGGGTTTCTCGTAGAAACCGCCGGCCTAGCGGACGCGTCCGATATCTCCGCCTATGGTGGTTGGCGCAATTTTACCAACCGCGACCAAAAATATGGCTGATCAAACTGACCTCTGGTCCAAAAGGCCCGTCACTTCGAATGAACCCTAAATTCGGGCTCGGCTTCGTTGGTTTGCGCAAGCGGGTAGCGGATGCCAACTACTTCTCATGTCCCCGCTTCTGCGCAATCAGGTCCAGCCGCTCGCGGTCGGAGCGTTCACGCTCGTCGCGGTTGCGCACCTCCTTGTAGGCGCGTTCGACCATGTTGGTGCGCGCGGTTGCGGCGGCGATGAGGCTAGCTTCTTGCTTGGCGCTTGTCAGGTTCGCCTCCTGGCGGACGACGGCTTGGGCGATGCGACGGTGATAGAGATCGGGAAACAGGCCGGAGAGGGAATCGGCCTGGTCGAAATGCCCGACCAGATCGCGGGCTTCGGCCTCGGCGTTGCTGGCCGCGGCAAGGAAGGTGGCGTGACGGGTTTCGTGCAGCGCCTTCAACTGCTCCTGCACCTTGACCAGTTTCCTGAGACGGTCCTTGCGCGTGGTCATGGTCATCTCGCCAGCGTCAGGTCGACAAAACCGTCGACGAACAGCGACAGCATTGTGCCGATGGCGAAGTAGAAGATGATCATGCCGCCGGCGATGATGAAGGGCTGGGAGATGAAATAGATCGGGATCTGCGGGGTCAGCTTGTTGACGAAGCCGATCGTCAGATTGACGAGAATGGCATAGGCGACGAACGGGCTGCCGAGGCGGATGACCAGGAAGAAGGTGTCCGAGACCGTGTCGGTGACATCGACCAGTGCGGCCTGGGGGTTGAAGAAGATGTTGACCGGCGCGACCGTGTAGGAAGATACCAGCGCGCGCACGATCTCGTGGTCGAAATCGAAGACGAACAGCATCAGCAGCGCCGAAAAAGAGATGATGGCGGCAAGCGCCGCCTGGGGTTCGGGCTCCTCGATCGCCGGTCCGCCGGTGCCGCCATAACCGATCAGCATGGCGATGGCCGAGCCCATGAAGCGCAGGGCTTCCATGTAAAGCCTAGTCATCGCGCCGATCAGGCCGCCGACCAGCAGTTCCGAGATGATCATCGGCACCAGGATTTGCGGGCGCGGGTCGACGAAGGGAAAGATCTTGTCCCAGAGGAAAGCGAGCAGGCCGCCGGTGGCGGCGACCGCCACGAACAGCCTGACCTGGACCGGAATGCGGGCACTGGACAGGCCCGGCATCAGCATGAAGCAGGCGCCGATACGGCAGAAGGCGAGGAACGCCGCGATGACGACGCCTTGCGAGAGCACGCTCACGATATGGTTCCGAGCACCCTGATTTCGACGCCCTTGGCGATTTCGACATGGCTGAGCACCGGCAGCGTGGTGAACAGCCGCTCGATGATCATGCGCACATAGGGACGGGCATCGGGCGCGGTGACCAGCACGAAACGTTCGCCGGCTTCCAGATATTTCTTGATCGCCTTGGTCGCGTCCTGGCCGAACTCTTCCAACTGGCGCGGGTCGATGTCGAACTCACGCACTTCGCCCTTGGCGTCGCGCTTGAGGCTCTGGTGGAAGGCGAGGTCCCAGCGGTTGCCGAGGCGCAGCACCTTCAAAACGCCACCCTCGGAGAGGTCGCCACAGATCTGCTGGGCCATGCGGATGCGGACATGTTCGACGATTTGCTCGGTGCGGCGCACATGCGGCGCGATCTCGGCAATCGCCTCGATGATCAGATGCAGGTTGCGGATCGAGACCCGCTCGGCGAGCAGCAGCTTCAGCACCGCCTGCAGGCCTGGATAGGAGATGTGCGTGGTGCAAATCTCGTCGGCGAGCTTGCGATATTCCTGGTCCTGCCGTTCGAGCAGCGCCTTCATGTCCTTATAGGACAGAAGCTGCGGCAGGTTGTTGCGGATGACCTCCGAGAGGTGGGTGAGCAGCACCGACATGTTGTCGGCGAAGGTGTAGTTCTCGCGCTTAAGGTCTTCAGAGAAGGTTTCGAGCACGGAGTAGGCCCGCATGCCGAAAGCCGGCTCGCGAATTTCCTCGCCGGGTATTTCGGGCATGTCGCGGTTGCCGAGCAGCACCATGATCTCGCCGACACGCATCTGGTATTCGGCCACCACGGTGCCGTGCACCTTGATCTGATAGCTCTTCGGCGGGATGGCGAAATCGTCGGCGACGCGCACCTCCGGCACGACAAAGCCGTATTGGGTCGCGAATTTCTTGCGCATCTTGGCCATGCGGAAAACCAGTTCCTGATGCGACGTCAGCAGCCTCGTCGACAGCTGCTTGCCGATCAGCAGCTCGATCTCGGCGGTGGCGAGCGAGGCCTTGACCGAGTTCTTCTCCTCCTCGACCTTGGTCGCCTTTTCCTGGTCCTTGATCGCTTCAGCTTCGGCGAGGGCGCGGTTGTGGCGCATCGGGATGACGTAGCCGAGGCCGGCCATGCCGGCGGCGAGCGCAAAGAACGGGAACACCGGCAGGCCGGGCATCAGACCGAGCAGCACCAGCAGCGATGCGGCGACGTAGAGGGCGCGCGGATGGGCGCCGAGCTGGCCGAACACCGCCTGGTTGGTCGAGCCGCGGGTGCCGCCCTTGGAGACGAGCAGGCCGGCGGCGAGCGAGACGATGAGCGCCGGGATCTGGGTTACGAGGCCGTCGCCGACAGACAGCTTGATGAACACGTCGGCGGCTTCGCCCATGCCCATGCCGTGCCTGATGTAGCCTATGGCAATGCCGCCGACGATATTGATGGCGGTGATGATGAGGCCGGCGATGGCATCGCCGCGGACGAATTTCGAGGCGCCGTCCATCGAGCCGAAGAAGGAGGATTCCTCTTCCAGCTCGCGGCGGCGTAGCTGCGCCGTCTTGTCGTCGATCATGCCGGCGGAGAGATCGGCATCGATCGACATCTGCTTGCCGGGAATGGCATCGAGGGTGAAGCGGGCGCCGACTTCGGCGATACGGGTGGCACCCTTGGTGATGACGATGAAGTTCACCACGATCAGGATCATGAAGACGATGAGGCCGATGACGAAGTCGCTGGCCATCACCAGCTTGGAGAAACCGGCGATGACATAGCCGGCCGCGTGCGTGCCCTCATTGCCGTGCGACAGGATCATGCGCGTGGTGGCGATGTTGAGCGATAGCCTGAGCATGGTGGCGATGAGCAGCACGGTCGGGAATGACGAGAAATCGAGCGGCCGCTGGATCCACAGCGCCACCATCAGGATCAGTACCGAAAGCGCGATCGAGAAGGCGAGGCCGATGTCGATGAGAAAGGCCGGGATCGGCAGGAACAGCACGGCCAGTATGATGACGATGCCGATGGCGAAGAAGACGTCGCGGCCGTTCTTGGCCACCGCGCCGGGCTGGATGCTTTCGCTGATCGCCATGTCGTCCCCAAACCATAGACTGCCGAGCGCGCGACAGCCTGGTGAAGGTAGCCCGCCAAGCTTGCGCGAGGGTGGGAGACTGGCTAGTTCGAACGAGCATGCGCGGGTGGCGTGCGGGCCGGCTTGGCAAAGAAGGGAAAACCCATGCTTCTGATCATCGGCACCATCCGCTTGCCGCCAAACAAATTGGAGGAAGCCAAACCCGCCATGGAGCGCATAGTTTTGGCCAGCCGTGCCGAGGCCGGCTGTGTCCAATATTCCTACGCGCGGGATGTCTTCGATGCCGGGCTCATCCGGGTCACGGAAGTCTGGAGCGACAGGGCGGCGCTGGATGCGCATTTCGCCTCGCCGCACCTTGCGGACTGGCGTACGAGCTGGTCGGCACTTGGCATCGGCGAGCGCAACCTCGTGCTCTATGAAGCCGGCGAGCCCACGCCTACCTGATCGGTTTGCCACAATGGCGCCTCGTCTGTCGCCATTGTGGTTGCCATGCCCTGTCGCCGGGCGTATCAGGCGGCCTTTCCACTGCCTTTTGTGATGTCGGCGAGCCGCCCCGGTGCTTTCCAGAAACCACAGCGAAGTCTACGCCCGGCGGCTGCGCGCCGTGCTGATCCGATCGGTGCCGCTGCTCGAGGCTCGCGGCATAGCGGTGGTCATCCTGGCCGGTGCCGTCGGCGTGATGGCGGGCCTACTGGTCACGGCGATGAGCCAGATCGTGCAGGACCTGCACGGGCTGTTGTTCGGCGTCCAGCCCGGTGGTCGGCTTTCAGGCATGTTCTCGCTCACCAGTCCGGTACAGGCGCTGGTACCGGCGATCGGCGGCATCCTGCTTGGCCTAACGGTGATCTGGCTCAGAATCCGGAAATTCCGCACGCCGATCGATCCGATCGAAGCCAACGCGCTCTATGGCGGACGCATGTCGCTGACCGACACCTTCATCATCGCCGGCCAGACGATGATCTCCAGCGGTTTTGGCGCCTCGGTCGGGCTGGAAGCCGGCTACACCCAGGTCGGGTCCGGCCTGGCGTCACGGCTGGCGCGCTTCTTCAGGCTGCGCCGCAACGATGTCCGCATCCTGGTTGGCTGTGGTGCGGCCGGTGCCATAGCGGCCGCCTTCGATGCACCGTTGACCGGCGCCTTCTATGGCTTCGAACTGATTATCGGCATCTATTCGGTCGCGAATGTCGCGCCGGTCATGACAGCCGCGATCTCAGCCTCGCTGACCGCCGAAATGTTCGGCGGAGCGCCGTTTCCGCTTGAGCTTTCGGGCCTGCCGGCGCTCACCGCCAGCCAGTACGTGCCGTTCCTGCTGCTTGGTCTGCTCGGCGGGGCCGTGGCGATCGCCATCATGCATCTGGTGACGCTGATCGAGCGCGGCTTTGCCAGGCTGTCGATCGATGCGTCGCTGCGCCCCGTCATCGGCGGCGTCGTCGTCGGCTTGTTGGGACTGATCACGCCGCAGGTGCTGTCCAGCGGCCATGGCGCCCTGCACCGCGAATTCTCGATGAATTACGGGCTGGCCGTGGTGGCCAGCGTCTTCGTGCTCAAGCTGGCGGCATCGGCGGTCTCGCTGGGATCGGGCTTTCGCGGCGGATTGTTCTTTGCCTCGTTGTTCCTCGGCGCGCTGCTCGGCAAGGCGTTTGCGGATGTGATGGTCATCGTCTCCCCGGCAGCCGGCATTGACCCTGCCGTCGCCGCCGTCGTCGGCATGACGTCGCTCGCCGTCGGCGTCGTCGGCGGACCGCTGACTATGACCTTCCTGGCGCTGGAATCGACCCGCGACCTGACTCTGACCGGCGTCGTGCTGGCGGCCTCGCTCATGTCGGCGATCCTGGTGCGGGAAACCTTCGGCTACTCGTTCTCGACTTGGCGCTTCCATCTGCGCGGCGAGACCATCCGCAGCGCCCACGACGTCGGCTGGATGCGCAGCCTTACCGTAGGCTCGATGATGCGCAAGGATATCAAGACCATCTCTGCCTCGACGACGCTGGCAGCCTTCCGCAGGCAAGTGCCGCTCGGCTCGGCCCAGCGCGTCATCGCCATCGATGCGGGCGACCACTATGTCGGCGTGCTGATCGTGGCCGAACTGCACAGCGATCTATCCGACGGCGAGGTCGCGGTGCGCGATCTTGCCAAGTACAAGGACGCGGTGCTGGTGCCCAGCATGAACGTGCAGGCCGCCGCCGAGACCTTCCAGCGCGCTGGCGCCGAAGAACTCGCCGTGGTCGAGGATTTCACCGACCATATCGTGCTGGGGCTGTTGACCGAAGGCCATTTGATGCGGCGCTACGCCGAGGAACTCGACAAGGCGCGCCGGGACCTGTCGGGCGAGGGTTAGCGTAACCCAGGGCAAAATCCTTACGAGAGCCGGCGCGGTTGCCAAGCCTAATGCTCGATCGGCCCCTTGGCCATCACGAGAGCGGTGCCGGCGGTCGTCGGGCGCTCGATCATGCGCCGCACGCGCGGCGGCTCGTCGCCGCTGTGCAGCGCCCGCACGCGCTCGCCGATGACGGCGTCGGCATGGGTGATGCGTCCATTGTGGCGCACATATTCGATCCAGGTCGGCGTATGATAGTGCTCGATCCAGATCGCCGGATTTTCGAGGTCGCGCGCCAGCGTCCAGTTGCGGGCGCCGTCACGGCGGCGGACACGGCGACGTTCGGCCATGATGGCGAGGAACTCGGGTACGTCCTTTTCGCGGATGACGTATTCGATCATGATGGCGATCGGCCCGCTGCGCGGCTTGAGGTCAAGCGCCAGGTGCGGTTCCCTGAAGCGGTTGAGTGGATCGAGGTTAAGCACCTGCTGTTGTGGCAGCGGCAAGAGCAGACCGATGGCGCCGCCGGCCAGCATGGCGATGCTGGCCGCGATCAGCGCGGTTTCGGCGCCATGGGCATCGGCAACGACGCCCCAGATCCAGCTGCCGAGCGCGATGCCGCCGAAGGTCGCGGTCTGATAGACCGACAGCACCCGGCCGACCACCCAGCGCGGGGTGGCCATCTGCACCGTGACATTGAAATGCGACAGCGCGATCACCCAGCAAGCACCACCGACGAGCAGGCCGAGTGAGGTCTGCCAGGCATGATGGCTGAAGGCGGCATTGAAGGCGCAGACGGCGAAGCCGGCGAAAGCACAGCGCACCATCGTCTCGCTGGACAGCAATTGCCGCAGCCTGACGCTGATCAAGGCGCCGCCGACTGCGCCGATGCCGAAAGCGCCAAGCATGATGCCGTAGGTCAGGGCGTCGCCGTTGACGACATCGCGCGCCACCAGCGGCAGCAGTGCCAGCACGGCGCCGGCGCTGAAGCCGAAAGCAGCGCCCCTGACCAGCACCTTGCCGATGTTGGGCGACATGGCGACATAGCGCAGGCCGGCGCCCATGGCGGCACCCAGCGACTCGCGCGGCAAGGTCGATACCGGCACGTCCGGCTTCCAGCGCGCCAGGACGACGATCAGGCCGATATAGCTCACCGCGTTTGCCGCAAACGCGGCCGCCGCGCCGGCAGCGGCGACGATGATGCCGCCGATCGCCGGGCCGACGCTGCGGGTAAGATTGAAGCCCATCGAATTGAGCGCGACGGCGGCCGGCACCTTGTTACGGGGCACGATGTCGCCGACGGAGGCCTGCCATGACGGGCTGTTGAGCGCGGTGCCGCTGTCGATCAGGAAAGTAAAGGCAAGCAGCGTCCACGGCGTGATCAGGCCGGAATAGGTGAACAGGGTCAGGAACACCGAGACCACCAGCATGAAGGTCTGGGCGATCAGCATCACCTTGCGCCGGTCGAAACTGTCGGCAATGGCGCCGGCGACGAGCGCAAACAGCATGATCGGCAAGGTGGTCGAAGCCTGGACCAGGGCCACCTGATAGGGGGAGGTGGCAATCGTGGTCATCATCCAGGCGGCGCCGACGCCCTGGATCAGGCCGCCGAAATTGGAGACGAGACTTGCACCCCAGACGGCGCGGAAAATGCCGTGCCGGAAGGGCGCCAGTGCCGAGACGCTCTCGCTGTCCGGCTTTTCGTCAATCATCGGTGGTTCCTGCCATGTCGTGCCGATTCGTCAGACGATCCGTTTGCTCAGGCCGTTTGCCGAAAGTAGGGCATGGCGCCGCAAAGGGCGAATGTCTTTCGAAAAAGCCCATGGTCCAACAATGGGATAGAGGAGGTCCACGCCTATCTGCCGCCAGACCTGAGGAGATGCATCGGGTCTGCAAGCGACCTGCCCGAATGCAAAGGACAATCTAGCCGCAGCCGTCTGCAAGCCTTGGCACTCGTTCCAACACAGTCGGATAGCTGCCGCTCAGAAGCCGTTCTGGATTCGCTCGAAGATGACGTTGGTGAAGGCTGATATCTGGCTGCCGATGAAAGGGCCGGTCAGCGCCACCACCAGCATGATGGCGACGATCTTCGGCACGAAGGTCAAGGTGATTTCCTGGACCTGCGTCAGCGCCTGGATGAGGGCGATGCCGATGCCGACCACCATGGCGACAAGCACCACCGGGGCGGACGCGGTGAGCACCGTCCACACCGCGTACTGGACGATATCGAGAGCGTCGGCCTCGTTCATGGGACTTGCTCTCTGTCGAAAGCGTCAGCTCGCTGCCTTGACCGAGACTCCCGGCCCGACCGCGACTTCGGTGCCGTTCTGCAGCACTGCGATGAGGCCGCTGGTGGCGAGGCGCACCGACGCCACCGTGCCTGTCGTGTTGCCATCGGCGGAGGTTATCGATCGCCCGATCAGCGCGTCGGCCTGCGACAGCGCCGAGGACTGCATGATCTGGTCGAGCTTGGTGTTGCTTTGCACCGATTGCTCGACCTGCGAGAACGTGGCGAGCTGGGCGACGTACTGCGTCGAGTCCATCGGCTTGGTCGGATCCTGGTTCTTCATCTCGGCGATCAGAAGCTTCAGGAAGGACTGATAGTCGACCGCTGCCTTCGACGTCGACGCGGTGGCTTGGTTGGCGCCGGTCGGTATTTTCGTCGTCATGTCCACGTTCATCAGTATCGTGCTCCCACAGCCAGCGGGCGCTCGGCACCCGGAACGTCGTCGTTGCCGCCCAGGGCGCGGCGTTCAAGCGGATAGAGCGCGCGAATTGCTTTCAGCGCCTCGTAAATATAATCCTCGCCGACCATGCGGTCGATCTGTTTCAGCGCGCCGCAGATCTGGGTGTCTTCGAAGCTTACAAGCAGCAACGGCAGCGAGCGGCGGAACATGTCGCGCGCGGCCGCCGCGCCGGCCGGGTTCATCAGCATGACCTGCAGGATGAAATACAGCTGCTTGAGCGGCGTCGAGGCATCTTCGGCCTGGATCACGTGGCTTTCGAGCAGGAACTGCACGTCGTTCATCAATTCGACGGTGACCTTGCGGTCGACACGGATGACGGCGCCGTTAATGTAGATCTTTTCATTCGGCTTGAGCGATATCTTCAGTGTGTTGGTCATTGAATGCCGTCCCTGATGATCTGGGACACTTCGATCAGCCCTTCGAAATTGTTGGTGCGGCCCTGGCGAATGTCCTCCGCCTCGCGCAGCAGCCACAGACCGATGGAAATGAGGTTGGCGCGCAGTTCCTTGGGCAGGGCGTTGTCGCTGGAGCCGAGGTCCTCGACGAAGGCGGTCCAGACACGGTTGGTGAAATTCAGTGCCTCGATCGCCTCCATCGAACTGTGGCCGGCCGCCGCCGCTGCCGCCAGCATGTCGATCGAGCGGGTCAGGAGTTCCCGCTCGCGGTCCTTCGCATCGGCTACTGAGGTGCTCTGGATGTCGGCGTAGGAGAATTGGTACATCGTTGGGGCTCTACCGTTCCGTTAAGCGTTGTCAGGTCAGGTAATTCAGCAGGCTGAGCTGCTGCAGGCGTGCGGTCAGCGCGAAGGACGTTTCGATGTGCTGCGTCAGGTCGGCGACGCGGGTCGCGGCTTCGGCTGGATCGACGCCAACCAGATCGACAATATGCCGTTCGAACAGATCGGTCTGAGTTTTCATACGGTCGTTTGCGTCGGACAGCCGCTTCTGGACGATGCCGGTCTCGGACTGAACCTGGGCAATGCCGCTCAGCGCTTCGCCGACCAGCAACGTGGAGCGGCTGACGACCGTGTTCTTCGCAGCCTGGCTGATGTTGCTGGACATCAGGCTGGCAACCATGGTTGCCGCCATGGCGAGCTTCTGGATGCCGTCGCTGTTGGCACTGCTCGAGGTCGGTGTGGTTTCGTTGAGCGCGATGCGGCTGACGATCTGCTGGTCGGTGGCGTTCGACCAGTTGCCTTGCCATCCCGGACCCATGAACTGCGGTACGACGTCGTTGGTGATGAAATCGTCCATCTGCGCGGCAGTGATGTTGGCGGCTGCCGGGTCATCCGGGGTGAAACCGAAATTGGTGACGAAGGAAGCATCGAATGCCGCCTTTGCCGGCGAGCCGGCGGCGCTGAAGTCGTTGATCGGCTTGACGTCGGTGTTGGTGCCGGCGAACAGGTACTCGCCGTTGACGCTGGTGTTGAGGATCGAGGTCAGCTGCTGGATGGTCGCTTTGCCGGAATCCCGGGTGAGACTGTTGGAAGAATCGCTTGATGAGGCGGTGGTCAGGGCAGACAGGAATGTCTGAGCGGCGCCGGAGAGCTGGCCAAGCGAGGTCTGCGTCGAGGAAAGGCGAGCGCCGACCAGGCCGTTGGAGTCGATGATGACATTGAGCCGGTCGAGATCGCGCTGGAAGGTGACGGACTGGGCAGTGCGCCCTCCGAGAGCTAGACCGACATCGGCGACCTTGCCACTCGAGGACTCTTTCGTAGCTTTGACGAGATCGGCCTGCATGCGCATCTGCTGGGAGCGCATGGCGTTCGATATGGCGGCTGACGAGACAGAAGTCATGGATTATCCCACCGCGTTGAGCAAGGCCGCCATCATGTCGTCGACGGTTTTCATCATCCGGGCCGACGCCTGATAGGTGTGCTCGAGGTCGAGGAGCAGCGACATTTCCTGGTCGACATTGACGCCGGTTGCGTTGGACAGCGCCTCGGCGCTGCGCGAGGCCAGTGCTTCCTTGGCGTCGGAAGCGGTCGATGCCTGCTGGCGCATGCCCTCGAACCAGCCGATCGAGTTGGCCGCGTAATCGGAAACGCTGGACGTAGCCGAAACCCCGGCGGCGGGATCGAAGGCCATCGGCTGGTCGAGCCGATCGCCATAGGCAATCAGCAGGGTGGAATAGGATGCGCCACCGGTGTTGGCGACATAGGCCGCACCGTTGGCACCGCCGTCGCGCAGCAGCGTCGGATTGCCGCCGCTGCTCGGGTCCATCACCGCATTGACGCTGATGGATGCGGCAAGCCCGTTGACCAGCGTGCCCGCTGCCGGCACGGCCGGCGCGCCCGACCATGTGAAAAGGCCGGTTTTGTTAGGTTGCGATGGCGCCGTTTCGGCAAAGGCCGTGATCAGGCCGCGCGCGGTCTCGTCGAGCTGGCTCTGCATGGTCGAGGCGACGCCGTCGCGCAGTTGCAGCAGGCCGGCAAGCGTGCCACTGGCGCTAGTGTTGCCGCCGGCTCCCGCCGAGATCGGCACATTGTCGATATAGACTGCATTGCCGGCGGCGCCCGCGGTATAGCCAGCCGACGCCGCGAAACTGACCGTGCGCGGTATCGTCTCGAACAATGTCGTGCCGTCACCGGTGGTGATGACCATGTCATTGTCGCCCCGCGAGAAAGTCGACACCGGGACATAGTTCGAAATCTTCTTCAAAAGCGCGTCGCGCTGGTCGAGCGCATCGGAAACATCGTTGCCGGAGCGGGTTCCGGTCATGACGGCCGTGTTGGCATCCTGGAACTGGCTGAGCAGCGAGTTCAGGTCGTCAACCGCCGTGGCGATCTGGCCATCGGTCTGGGTGCGGAAATCCTGGACGGCCTTGGAGCCCTCGTTCAGCGAACGCACAACCTGCTTGGCGGCGTCGATGACGCTGGCTCCGAGGTTCTGGTTGGACGGGGAAGTGGCGTAGAGCTGCAGCGCCTGCTGCAGGTTGGCGATCGCGGACGAGGGCGAGGACGCATTGTCGACGCCGTTGACCGCAACTCCCAGCTGATCCATGCCGCTGAAGAGCGCGTTCTGGCCGCTCCAGGCCGACAGTGCGCCGAGATTCTGGCGGAACAAGAGGTCATTGGTGACGCGTTGAATATCAACCGACCGCGCGCCCGGCGCCGTGCTGGTGACGATGGCCTGGCGGCGCGAATAGTCCGGATTGGAGGCGTCGGCAACGTTGCGCGAGACAACGCTGGTCTGTCGCGCGGTGTTCATAAGCGCGGACTGGGCGATACTCAATGCGGTAGACAGTGACATGCGGTCTTTCGCGGGGCGGTGCCCGTTTTATCTCTTCAGGTTGACAAGGACGTCCATCAGATCGGAGCCGGTCTGGAAGACTTTCGAATTGGCGGTGTAGCTGCGCTGCGCTGCGATCATGTTGGTCAGCTCCTCGGCGATGTCGACGTTGGAGTTCTCGATCGCGCCGGAGATAATGGAGCCAAGCTTGCCTTCATTGGCGAAGCCGACACGGACCGCGCCCGACTCGGTGCCCTGCGAGTAGACATTGCCGGGCAGTGCGGTGAGTTGATCCGGGCTCTGCACGTCGGCCAGCGGGATCTTGTAGAGCGGTTTGGTGGAACCGTCCTTGTACTGGGCGTAGATGGTGCCGTCCTTGCTGATCTGGACCTTGTCGATGGTGCTCGGCGCGTTGCCGTTGACCTGGGCATCGGAAACGGTGAAGCCGGTGCCAAGCTGGGTCAGCGCCGACAGATCGAGCGAAAAGGCAGAGCCGTTCGGCACGGTGAATGAAACGCTGGTGGGCGTGCCGGTGAGCTTGCCGGTGGTGGTGTCGAAGGTCAGATTGGCCGAACCGAGCGCGCCGCCTGTGTAGGGAAATGAGGTTCCGGCAGTGGCCTTCGACTGGTCGAAGACCGCTACCTGCCAGGTGCCGGTGCCGGTGTTGGTGAAATAGACGTCGAGCAGCTTCTTGTTGCCGAGATTGTCATAGGCGACCATCGAGGATTTCGACGTGTATTGTGCGCCCGCAGCGTTGGCGGCGGGCAGGTTGGCGGTCGCGACCGGTGTCGCGCCTGCCGGCAGGTTGCCGGCATAGCTACCGTCGGTGCTCGGCGTCGCGGTCATTCCCTGGTCGGAGATGACAACCGGGACCAATCCCTCGAAGCCGTTGACCGTCGCTGCCGGCACGCCGTTGTCGTAGCTATAGGCCATCAGCTGGAAGCCGGCCGAGTTGACCAGCCTGCCCTGCCCATCGGGCACGAAGGCGCCGGCGCGGGTCAGGTAAGGTGTGCCGCTCGGATCCTGAACGACAAAGAAACCATCGCCGCTGACAGCAAGATCCGAGACCGAGGTCGTGTATTGAAGCACGCCCGGATCGCTGACCGCCTGACGGATCGTCGTGGTGATGCCGCCGGAATTATAAGCGCCGCCTGTAGATGGCATGACCAGCGTCGAGAACTCTGCGAAGGACCGCTTGTAACCGGTGGTATCGGAATTGGCGATGTTGTCGGCGACCGTCGACAGGCGGTTTGCTTGCGCGTTCATGCCGGAAACGCCGGTCCGCATCATTCCGTAGAGGCTCATCGAAACGTCTCCCCAATGTGCATGCCGCTGGCTCCAAAGTGGATGCCACTGGCAACGAGGCTACGCGTGTTTTCTTGCGCGAAGCTGGCGCGGCGCTGCATCAGAAGACCAGCCGGTAGCCAAGAAAGCGCTTGGAATCGATCGGATCGCTGCCCAGCTTTTCGCGCAGCTTCTTGCGCAGTTTGCTGATGTGGCTTTCGACCACGTTCTCCTCGACCTCTTCGTCGAAGATGCCGTAGATGGCGTTGAAAACCTGGGTCTTGGTGACGCGACGCCCGCGATTGCTGGCCAGATATTCGAGGATGCGGCGCTCACGGCGCGGCAGGGGCAGGGGCAGGCCGTCGATTTCTGGGTCGCGGCCGTCCATGAAGATGCGCATGGCGCCGATCTCGGTGTAGGCGACATCTTCCTGGGCGCGACGGCGGATTGCGGTGATGCGGGCCAGTATCTCCCTGATGTGGACGGGCTTGCGAATGACGTCGTCGACGCCGCTCTCAAACAACCGCAGCGTGTTCTCCAGGGAGTGCTGTTCGCTGAGCGCGATGACCGGAGCGCCGGTGCGATCGCGGATATGGCGGGGAGAGATGGAGCCATCGCGGCAGTCGCCGATGAGGAAGGCCCTGACCGAGCGAAGATCGGTGTCGGCGGCCGAGTTCACCCACTCACCAAACTCGCCGGATGCAAAGCCTGCACAGGCGATGCCCTCACGATCGAAAAGTGAATTGTATCCCTCTGTTACGAGCTCGCGCTCGTCAACGATAACAATCATCGGCCCGCCTCCGAATCAAATCATTTGCCCCGTGAAGAAAGGCGTATCCGCTGGCGAGAATCCTGAACAACCGTCATTTCTTGTAGCTAGTTTCTTGGGAGTCCGGAATCGTATCGGTTGCATTAGCATGCAGCCAAATATGCTTTCGAGGGTAAGAGCCGACTTGGTCCAAGCGACGAGTCAGGGTTGCGGGATCGACTCGCTGAACCGGGAAATACGCTTATGGGTTGCAAAAGCCGCGAGCGTTCGCGGTCCATTTTCCAAAGCCTGTGGCGACCATGTTGGCAATGACGCGGCAGACATAGATCTTCTGTGCCGGATCGTTGTCGGGACCGGCATGATAGCGGGCGACAGCCATCGACCAGGTCTCGTGACGGGCATGGAGGCCGGCCAGGAAGCGCGCCGCGTAATCGACGTTCTGGCGTGGGTCGAGCATGTCCTCGACGCTGCGAAAATGCGAGGCGTGGTAGTGATGGTTGATCTGCATGCAGCCAAGATCGATCAGCGTCTTGCCCTCGCGGCGGGCATTGGCAAAGGCGGCAAGGGCTTCGGCCCGGCTTTGTGGAAAGACCGCTTTTCCCTCTATATTCAAGGCGTTGGGTTGAAGGCTGCCCTTGTTTCCGGTCTCCGTCAGGCCAACGGCATAGAGGATGCCGGCGGGTACGCCATAGCGATCGGCGGCGCGCAGGATCTCCGGCTCGCAAGGGTTGGCCACAGCAGCGGCAGCGCTTGCCGCGCTAGATAATGATATCGCCGCCAGAGCGCTCGCGAGAAGGCGAAGTGCCGCGGCCGTAATCCTGCGCATCATCGTTGCGTTTTCCCGAGGGTTGCTGACCCGATTTCTGGCCGCCGGCTCCACCATTGCCGCTGCCCGAATTCCCCGGTTGAAAGGACGACGGATCGCGGCCCGTTGCCGCCGGCAACGGTGCGGTTGCATCAGAGCGGGTTGTGGCGGGGACTGCTACCGAAGGTTGCAGGATTGTGACCTTGTCGACCTCGAAGCCAAGCCCGCGCAGCGATTTGACGATGGCCTCGCTGTCGGCTGACAGACGACGATAGGCGTCATGTGTTTCAGGCTTCAGCTCAATCGAAAGTTGTTCTCCGGAGAGGCGAAGATGGGCCGTAACCATACCGAGTTCTGCTGGGTGCAGCTCGATCTTCAACATATGTGTCGGAACGGCAACAGAGCTGGCTACCTGGGCGGTCGTGGATGAGGCTGAAACTGCCTTTTGCGGGCCGCTATCGGCGGCTATGGCGTTGATCACATTGAGAGCTGCCTGGCTGATGGGACTTTGCGGCGTTGCTGGGTAGCTCCGTTCGGACACCACGTCGATGCGTGTCGCGGAGGGAGACTTTTTTCCCGCTTCGGGCCGCATCGCGGACTGGACGTCCTCAATGCTCTTCATTGCCGGCGCGGCGTGCTTCGACCGTACGCCGAGCGCCTCGGTAGCCGGCGCGTCCGGCAGCTTCTGGGTCGCCACCGTGTTGTCGCGTTTCGACGTGCTCGAGGCAGCACCGGCAGCACTCGGCGGCTTAGCATCAAGCTCCGTCAGAGACCCCTCGACGATCGAGACCTGCTCCGGCTTCGATACGGTTTCGAGGGCTTCGCGTCCGGCCGTCAATTTCGAGCGGTAGGACTTCGGCAGGGGAGCTTGCCCGTCGAGCGTCGGGGCCGGCGGGCTCTCGCCAGTTGATGCCTCGCGCCCGGCTGCTTTGGACGATGTCGAGAAATGGCGCAGGTCATGAAACGCGATCAGCAGCGGCAGGTCGTCATGAAGCGGCGCGGCATCGGCTTTCGGCGCTGTCTTTTCGGCATCGGCATCGTCCCTGTGTGACTTTGGTCCCAGGTCGTCCTTGCTGGCTTTCACGGCCGGCCCTTTGGCGGCGGCGAGTTGTCCTGGATCGGCCGACGGCGGCTCGGCCTTGCCGACATGGCCGGCAAGGCCGACAGCGAGCTTGCTCCAGCGCGGGTTGCGTGTTCCCGCTTCGGTCGTCGGCTGCCGTTGGGGGTGGGCAGAACCGGTGTCGCCGCGCAGCATCTTGCCGAAGCCATCGTCATCGTTCCTGCCATTTGCGGCCGGTCGCTCCGACGTCGCACGCGTGGAGGCAGATCCTGGCAGGGCCGGGCCGAGTCTGGTGGTCATTTGGGGGCGGCTCCAAGCATCTGGTCGATCACGTCGAGCTGTCGACGTGTTCTGGTCATGGCGGCGTCGGTCGGGTCGGTGGGCTGGGGACTGGCAGCAGGCGACGGTGCCGACGCCGGCATGACAGCCGCCGCATCGGCAGGCGCGGACGGAACCGCGTGCGTGTCCGGCGCACTGGCAGCTGGTCCGCCGGAGGCTGCGGCGGCGGCAGGTTGCTCCGAGATCGCGCCTTCGACCGGTGGCAGTCCGCTGACATCGGCGCCTTGCGGTGTAGCGGTCTCGAGCACCGGTGGTTGCCCGACCGTAACAGGGGCAGGCTTTTCCTCGGGAAGGGCGGTGGGCGGCGCCACGACTTCGCCCGCAATGGCCTGCGCGGCGTCGAGCAAGGCGCGGTCGCCATCCGACAACCGGCTGCGGTCGATCTTGCCAAGCTTGCCGCGAACATCCTCGATAGTGCCCGAGGTGACGGTGGAAAGGCTGGCATAGAGCAGGGCGCGGGGATCATCCTGGTTGGTGTTGCCGTCGCGGCCCTGCTCGGCCCGCGCCGAGGCGAAGGCCGACAGGTCGTTCAGGCCGTCGATCGCGGCGCGGCGGGCGATGCGTAGATAGATCACCTTCTCGCGCTCGGAATCCATCATCGAGGTGATGTCGGCGAGCTTGTCCTGGCTGATCGACATATGCAGTGCGATGACGCCGGAGACGAAAGAGTCGGCGAACTGGCTGGCATAGGGTGAATAAAGATAGCGCTCGACATATTGGGTGGAGGCAAGCGCGAAGCGTGCCGCGTCACCTTGCGCGACTGCAATGCCGACCGAACGGCGAAGTGCCGCTTCCTCGACCAGCGTGCCGGGGCTGAGCAACCTTGCCTCGTCGAGCAGACCAAGTGCGGCCGCTGGCTGGTCGCCGGCAAGCAACGAGCCTTTGACCAGCGCAAGGAAAGCGCCGAGATCTGGAGGCAGCGCCATGGGATCGATCGGCTTCAAGGCTTCGATCGCCTCGCCGGGCCGGCCGGTCAGGTAGTCGATCACGCCTTTGGCTAGGGCAAGGTTTTGCGGGTCCGTCGTGGCGCGCGACGCGGCAGCCTCCACCGTCACCGGGTTGCCGCCGCTCATGCCGTAGACAAGCAGGGCGCGAAAGTTCTTGGGGTCTTTAAAGTCCTCAGCATCGGCCGTGCGCAGGCGCGCATCCGCCATCTCCAGCAGCTTGGCCTGCATCGGCAGGGCGGCATGATCGCCGGTGGCTATGCGATCCTGCACCAGCTGCAGCGAGCGCACCAGCTGATATGGCTGCAGCGCTTCCTGAGCGAAGCCGGCCGACGGGTGTCCGACGGCCAGCAGCAGCAGGCCAATCAATCGGCTGGTGGCGGCCGTTCGCCTCATCCGTCGGTCGCCATCAGGATTTCGATGCGGCGGTTCACGGCCGCCAATGGATTCGCGGGGTCCTTCGGCTGGCGGTCGGCAAACCCTGCGACCTCGGTGATGCGGCGTTCGTCGACGCCACCGCGCACGAGCATGTAGTAGGCGGAATGCGCGCGCGCCGTCGACAGTCGCCAATTGTCGTAGCTGTCGCTGCGGAAAGGTCGCGCGTCGGTGTGGCCGTTGATGCTGATGGTGCCCTTTTGGCTGTTGACGATGCGGCCGATCTTCTCCATCGCCAGCACAAGTTCGCGTCTCGGCAGCGCCGAGCCAACCTCGAACATGCCGAAGTCGAACTGGTCGGTGATCGAGATGACGACACCCTTGTCGGTGGCTTCGACCGAGACGCCGTCGTGCAGCTTGTCGCCGGATTTGAAGGCATCGGCCAACTGCCGCTTGACGTCTGCCGCGGCCTTGACAGCGGCCGCGGTCGGCGCCTTCTCGCTGGTTTCGGGCTTGGCAGCCTTTTGCGCCTCGGCGTCGGCCTTGGCTGGGTCCGCGGCCTTGATGTCGTTCGGTTTGGTCTCGCCTGGTTTGGTCTCGCCTGGTTTGGTCTCGCTTGGTTTGGTTTCGCTTGATTTCGTGTCGCCGACCTTCGCCATTTCCGGATTCGTGGCCTGCTTGCCGATCGCATCCTTGGCCAGCGGTTCGAGCGGTGCGGCAGCGACAGGCGGTACGGCTTTGACTTTCGGCACTTGCGTTTCGGCGGCCTTGTCGCCGGGCTTGACCGGATCGCCCTCGATCCTGGTGCGCTCGGCACTGGCCTCCGCGGCGGGCGCCGCCATTTGTTGCGACCAGAAATCCGGCTCGAAGGGATCGCGGTAGGAGGCGCCGCCAGAGGCGCCTGTCGCTGGGCCGGCAGCCTGCGCGCCGCCGTCGCCCTTCTGACTGACGTTCTGCATGACGCCGGTGTCGGTGGCGATTTCCGAAAGCACCGCATAAGGATCGGCGAACAGATGCTCGTCGGAGTGCTCCGCCTGCGGCAGTTCCTGCTTTTCCTGCTTGCGGTCCGCCGAGCCGTCGCCGTCCTGGCCGGCCTTGTTGGTCGCCTTCTGCGGATTGTCGGCCGTCGTGCCGATCGCGCGCGGACCGTCGCCGAGATCCTCCAGGCCCTTGCGGCTCGAATTGCGGTCGACCAGCTTGACTGGGTTGAAGTAGCTGGCGACGGCCGCCTTGGTCTGCTCGTTGGCGGCGTTGATCAGCCACATGACCAGGAAGAAACACATCATGGCCGTCATGAAGTCGGCGAACGCGATCTTCCAGACGCCGCCATGATGGGCGTCGTCGTGGTCGCCCTGCGCATGCCGCACGATGATGATTTCGTGGGGGGCGTGTCCGGCCTCTGCGACGCTCATGCCAGAACCTCTGACAGGGTCGTCGACCATTCGGCCATGCGCGTTTCGAACACCGCCTCGTCGATGGCGACAGTGAGGTCGAAGCCCGGTGTCTCGACGAAGTCGAGATTGGCGGCGCGTGGCCCGAGCGATGCCTTCAGCGTTTCGAATAGTGAGAGCGGCCCGCGGACGGCGATGCGCACCGCTTCAGCATCGCCGACCGCCTCGCGTATCGCACTGGCGAGCACCTCGATCGAGCGTTTCTGCAGATCGTCGCTAATGATGCCGCCAATGATGCGAGCGACCGTGGCGGCGACAAGTCCGGTCACACGCGCCTCCATGGCATCGATACGCTGCGAGACCGCCTTGCCGATATCGTCGCCAAGGCTTTCGAGAAATACCCTTGCTTCTTCTGCATTGGCCTGGCGTTCGGCTTCGAGCGCTGCTTCATGCGCAACCGAAAGGCGCGCCTCAAGCGCAACCTCGGCCTGGACAACCGCTTCCGCGATCAGCGTGCCGATATCGGCTTGCGGGGCAGGGGTCTCCTGATTGTGTTGGGGATCGACCGTGGCCCGGCTGGCACGTTGCGTGCGTGTGCCGAAATCAGGCAGAAGGTCGAAGAGGGCTGCGGAGGGCATGGTCTACACCGCAACTTCCTGGGCTGCCCATTTGCGCAGGATCTGCGCGGTACGCTCCTCGTTGAGGTCGACCATTCGGGCAAGCCGATCCTGCGGCGCCGGCCTGATCTTCTGGCGAAGATCATCGAGCGGTGTCGGACCTGGTCGCGAACCGGGCAAGGCGCCAACCGCGACATTGTCGGCGACCGCCGTGGCTTCCGGCATTGGCAGCGAGCGCTGGACGTCATCGAAGCTGGGGCCCGACAGGGCCGGTGTTGCCTTAGCCGTCAGCGCCGACGCCATTGGCCTCAGGCCGAAGAAGGCGACCAGGAACACCACGACGATGAAGGCGCCGGCGTTGATCAGCGTGCCGGCATGCTGGCCGATGGAATCGAGCATTCCGGCCTGCGGGATCGCCTCGCCCTCCAGCCCGTCGATGAACTCGACAGCCGAGACATCGATGACGTCGCCGCGCTTTTCGTCCAGGCCGGTGGCCGAGGTCACCATCTTCTGGATGTCGGCGACGCGCTTGGCAATCTGCTCCGGCGTGGCGTCCTTGCCGAGTATGGTCATCAGCCGCTGCTGGTTGACGACGACGGCAATCGACATCTTGGTGACGCTGTAGCCGTTGGAGACGGTGGCGATCTTCTTTGAATTGATCTCGTAGTTGGTGATCTCTTCTCTGCGATCGTTCTGCGAAGAGGACTGCGGACCATCGGTGGCGGTTGCCTGGGTCTCGGGCAGGTTCTGTTCGACGCTGGCCGGGGTCGAGGCCTGCTTCTGATTGTTGTTCTCGTTGGCGCGCACCGATTGCACCGAGCGTTCGACGCGGGAGTTCGGATCGAAGATGGTTTCTTCGGTCTGGCGGGTGTCGGTGTTGACCTCGGCCTTGACGCTGGCGCGGAAATTATCGGGGCCGAGATAGGCAGTCAGCGCACGGCGGATGTTGTCGCCGATCTGAGCCTCGACGGTCTGCTCGACGCCGAGCGTGCGGGCGGCGCTGGTGTTGGAAGGGTCATCGCCCGCGGCCAGCAGATTGCCGCTGGAATCGAGCACCGTCACCTTGTCGGCCGACAGGCCGGGGACGGCGGCGGCAACGAGATGGCGGATCGACATGGCGCTCTTCTCGGCGTCGATGCCGGCGTAGCGGATGACCACCGAGGCGGAAGGCTGCTGCTCGTCGCGGCGGAAATTGGCGCGTTCGGACATGACGATATGGACGCGCGCCGCCTTGATGCCCGATATCGACTGGATGGTGCGGGCGATCTCGCCTTCCAGCGCACGCACGCGGGTGATCTGCTGCATGAAGGAGGTGAGGCCGAGCGAGCCGACATTGTCGAACAGTTCGTAGCCGGCATTGGCGCTTGTCGGCAGCCCCTTTTCGGCCAGCAGCATGCGCGCCTGCGCGGTGGTGCCGGCCGGCACCAGCACCGAGGTTCCGTCGGCACCGACGTCGAAGCCGATGCCGGCTTCGCCCAGCACCAGGCCGATCTGGTTCACGTCGGCGCGGTCGAGGCCGACATAGAGCGTGTCGTAGGCGGGGCGGTTGAGATAGACCGAGGCGATGCCGATGACACCCATCACCAGAACCGCGATGCCCGCCAGCATGGCGAGGCGCTTCACGCCAAACCCGCGGAGATTCGAGATGATGCTCTGGATCTGTTCCGGCACGGTTCAACGACTCCCAGCATGATTGTCCGCCGGAACAGTAGCCTTCGAAGCTTGTGCGAAAATGAAATCGGGCCGCGCTTGCGACGCGGCCCGTCAATCGGGATGAGTGGGGATCGCGCTAGTGGCGCCTGTGATCAGTTCTTGAACAGCGACAGGATCGACTGCGAGGCGCTGTTGGCGATCGACAGCGCCTGGATGCCGAGCTGCTGCTGCACCTGCAATGCCTGCAAGCGGGTCGATTCCTTGTTCATGTCGGCATCGACGAGCTGGCCGACGCCGCGGTCGATGGAGTCCATCAAGCTCTGGGTGAAGGTCTTCTGTAGGTCGATGCTGCTCTTGGCGGCGCCGAGGATGGTGGCGGAGTCGGTCAGCTGAGCCATGACCTTGTCGATCCTATTCACCATCTGCGTGATGATATCGTCGGTCACCCCGGCCGCCGTGATATCGAGGTTGTAGGCCGAGATGTTGTCAATCTTGGCGGGGGTGCCGGTAACAGCGGCCTGGCCCGCGGTGTTCGCGGCGATATCAGTCCCTCCGCCGGCGATCGCGGCAGCATAGGCTGTGTCATACTCCGTCTGGGCGGCTCCTGTGGAATAGATGGAAGTCTGGCGATCGAGGGTGCCATAGTTCTTCACGTCGCTGGCAAGGCCGTAGTCAAAGAGCTTAGTGCTCTCGACATCGATGTCGATCGTTCCGATCGAGATGGCGCCGGATGAGGAGCGATTGAATGAAGAAACAATCTGGGAGTCGGGCTGGACGCCGTCATTGGCGGCCGCGACCTGCTTGGAGGTCACCGCAAGGAAATTAGATCCCGAGAAGGTGGCTGCATCTGCAAAGGACTTCATCTGCGCCTGAAGGGCCTTGATCTCGGTCTGGGTCTTCGCCTTGGCGGCATCCGTCTGGCCGACGGTCGAGAGCACCTTTGTCTTGATCTGGCCGATCGTCGTCAGCACATTGTTCAAGCCGGTGTAGGCGGTATCGACTTTCGAGGCGCCGAGGCCGAGTGCGTCCTGGACCGTCGACAGGGCCTGATTGTCCGAACGCATCGTGGTGGCGATCGACCAATAGGCGGCGTTGTCGGAGGCCTGCGAGACCCGATAGCCCGTCGATATACGAGCCTGCGTCTGTTCGAGCGACTTGCTTGTGGCGCTGAGGCTTTGGAGTGCGGTTAACGCCGAAGCGTTTGTCATGATGCTCGCCAAGAAAGTCGCTCCTTCTCAAAAGCCGACATGCTCAGACACGCCGGATAGGACTGTTCAACGCTGCTATCGTGCCGGTAGGGCCGATTCGCCAACTGTTGTAAGCTATTGGTTAACCATAATTAGCGCGACATGGTTAACAGCCTGTTAAACGCTGGCTTCCAGAGTTAAGGAGCGACGGTTGCGCGGGGCTGGAGCAAAACGCAAATCGGGCCGCGGTTTGGGCGCGGCCCGATTTCTTGGTGCGAAATGTGGTGGAGCGGAGGCGATTAGCCGCGGAAGAGCGACAGAATCGACTGCGAGGAACCGTTGGCGATCGACAGCGCCTGGATGCCGAGCTGCTGCTGGACCTGCAGGGCCTGCAGACGGGTCGATTCCTTGTTCATGTCGGCGTCAACGAGCTGGCCGATGCCGCGATCGATGGAGTCCATCAGGTTCGAGGTGAAGGTCTTCTGCAGGTCGATAGAGCTCTTGGCAGCGCCGAGCTTGGTGGCGGCGTTGGTCATGTCCTTGAGCGCCGCGTCGACGACGGTCATCTGCTGCGCGATCTGACTATCGCTGGCAGCAACGCCACCCGAGAAGATGGTCAGCGAGGCGACCGAATAGGTATCGGTGACCAGTGCAGCCGCGCCCAGGGCTGACTGCGAGCCCGAGGCTGCGGCCGCAGCGCCGGTGGTGCCGAGGCGGGCCGTGTCGAGGATGCCCTTGGCGGTCGGCGCGGCGCCGGCGTCATAGAGCTTGATGCTTTCCACTTTGACGTCGATGGTCGAGATCGAAACCGCACCGGTGGAGCTGCGATTGAAGGCCGAAACGATCTTGACGTCTGCCGCCGTGCCCGAAGCCGTGGACACCGACAGCATGTTGGTGCCGGAGAAGGTGGCGCCGTCAGCGTAGGCTTTCAACTGGTTCTGAAGAGCGGCGATTTCGACCTGGGTTTTTTCCTTGGCCGCATCAGTCTGACCGTAGGATGCGGTCAGCTTCTGCTGGATCTGGTTGATCGTGCTGATCGCGCTGTTCATGCCGGTGTAAGCGGTGTCGACCTTCGAAGCGCCGAGGCCGAGCGAGTCCGAAACGGTGGACATTGCCTGGTTGTCGGAACGCATCGTGGTGGCGATCGACCAGTAAGCGGCGTTGTCGGAGGCCTGCGAGACCTTGTAGCCGGTCGAGATGCGGGACTGGGTGGCTTCGAGGTTCTTGTTGGTGGAGTTCAGGCTCTGCAGTGCCGTCAACGCGGCAGTGTTCGTCATGATGCTGGACATGGCTACTCGTACCCTGATTTTACACGTGTTTTTTTGACATACCGGCTCTACCGGTATGACGGTGCGGCATCATGCCAATGATCTCTGGAAATCGATCACCCGCCATCTGCGAGCGAATATGCGGGCAAGTCCCTACCAAAGGGCTAAACCGGACGGTTAATCGAAAATATATTGCGTGAATTCTGCGCCGGAGTAGCGCGCCAGAGCGGCGCTGGAGGATTCAGTCGCCCGGGATCAGTTGAAGGAGCGCACCAGACTGCCGACGAGCAGATTCCAGCCGTCGATCAGGACGAAGAACAGGATCTTGAACGGCAGCGACACCACTGTCGGCGGCAGCATCATCATACCCATCGCCATGGTGATCGTCGCGACGATCATGTCGATGACCAGGAATGGCAGCACGATCAGGAAGCCGATCTCGAAGCCGCGCCGGATCTCCGAGATCATGAAGGCGGGCACGAGAATGCGGAGGTCGACGGTGTCGCGCGAAACTGTCTGGCCGCGCTCGCGGGCGAGATCGGCGAACAGGTCGAAGTCCTTGTCGCGCACGTTGTGCAGCATGAAGGTGCGGAACGGATCCGAAATCCTCTCGAACGCCTCGGTCTGGGTGATCTGGTTGTCCATCAGCGGCTTGACGCCGGTGTTCCAGGCCTGATCGAAGGTCGGCGCCATGACATAGAAGGTCATGAACAGCGACAGCGAGATGAGAATGAGGTTTGCCGGCGTCGACTGCAGGCCGATGCCGGCGCGCAGAATCGAGAAGGCGATTACGAAGCGGGTGAAGCTGGTCACCATGATCATCAGGCCCGGCGCCACCGACAGCACGGTCAGCAGGCCGAACATCTGGATGATGTAGCCGACGGTGGTGCCATCGGCCTTACCGATGCCGCCGAGATCCAGCTGCTGGGCCGCCGCGACGGACGTGGCGGCGGCGATCAACGCCATGGCGAGAAGGAACTTTCTCATTCGAGCAGCAATGTCCTGATGAGAACCTGTTTGGCGTGACCCTGGCTGCGGATCGAGGCGCGTTCCTCGAGATCGGCCTTCAGGTGCTGGTAGCCGCTGGCGCCCTCGATCTGATGCATCTTCAAGGTGCGCACCAAGGCCAGAAGATCCTGGTGGATGTCGTCCGACATTGCCTGTGGCTGCGGCCCATCATAGACGACGGAGACCTCCATCCTGATCCAGGTATCGGCAGGCGAAGCGATGTTGGTGGTGATCGGCGCCAGCACGACGAGCGTTGGCCCCACGCCTGGCTGCTCGGCCGCAGCCTGCTGCTCGGTCTTGCCTTGGTTCTCAGGCGCCGCCGGTACCGTCGGAGGTGCGCCGACGCCCTTCAGGTAGCCGCCGGACATCCAGCCCATGCCGATGGCGGCCGCCGTCACAACCAGCAGCATGCCGCCCTGGACGGCGAGCGAAGGACCCTTGCGGGGCTGAACCTGTTCGATATTTGCCACGGCTCGGTGTTCCCCAATCCTAGAACGGAAGAACCTGGTCGAGCACCTGCTGGCCGTAGGCAGGTTGCTGGATCTCGGTGATGCGGCCGCGTCCGCCATAGGAGATGCGCGCTTCGGCGATGCGTTCGTAGGGGATGGTGTTTTCGGCGCCGATATCGGCCGGCCGCACGATGCCGGCGATGGTGAGCACCCTGAGTTCGGCGTTGACGCGCACTTCCTGCGATCCCTTGATCATCAAATTGCCGTTCGGCAGGACATCGATGACGATGGCAGCGACATTGAGATCCAGGGTTTCCGATCGCTTGATCTCGCCATCAGCCGTCGTGTCCGTGGTGGAGTTCAGAGCGCCAGCACCCTTGCCGGCGGTGCTGCCGATCTTGTCCCATTGCGCGCTGATATCGAAACCGAGCTTGCGGTTGGCAGTGCGGCTCCTGTCGTTCTGGTTCTTGAAGTTGGCGCGGTCATTGATCCTGATCTTGACGGTCAGGATGTCGCCCTGGGACAGCGCCCGCGGATCGGTGAACAACCGGCTCTGGCGGTCATCCCACAGCGAGAATTTCCTGGGCGGCGCAGGCGGCGTTTCCGGATAGCGATAGAGGGAGGAGTCGGTGCTGCCACCGTCGATGCCGGAGCCGACCGGTGACAGAGCCGGTTCCCTGCCGACCTCCTTCAGGTTGGTTCCACAACCGGACAACATGACGACCGCGCACAGGACGAGCATTTTGCGGATCATGACGGGTCTGCCCTTCGGGCTGCGCTGGCCATGATGCCGGTGAGCGTCGCCGCCGCCTTCTGGTCCATTTCGTTGAGGATGACGCTCGCTTTGCGGGGGTCGAGCTTCATCAATACGGC
Source organism: Mesorhizobium sp. M0047 (assembly GCF_040323315.1). Classification (NCBI taxonomy): domain Bacteria; kingdom Pseudomonadati; phylum Pseudomonadota; class Alphaproteobacteria; order Hyphomicrobiales; family Phyllobacteriaceae; genus Mesorhizobium; species Mesorhizobium sp. M0047. The sequence continues at coordinate 261,727 of NZ_JAMYUW010000002.1, forward strand.
CGCCGCCAGATCGGCGTTGACGATGGCCAGCCGCTCGGCGGCGGCGTCAGGCTTCATGCCGGCATAGATCTGGACCACGCCATCCTCGGCCCGGGCCAGGAAAACCTCGCGTCGCTTCAGCCACGTCTCGTATTCGGCCTTTTTTTCCTCCAGCGCCTTCATACGCTGGTCGATGCCGGCCTGGAGCTGTTTCAGTTCCTCCGCCTGCAAGACATAGCGGCGGTCGCGGGCGGCGTCTGCGATGTTGGAGCAAAAACGCTCGATCTCGCTTTGGTCGGGTGCCTTCTCTCGCGCCAATAGCTGCGGCGCCGCTGCGACCGGCGCTCCCGGCAGGACCTGACGGACCGCCTCCTCACCGCGTGCGGTATCGCCGGCAAAGGGCAGAGCCGCGAGAACGGCGGTCACGAGCAGGATAGCGACGGGGCGATATCTTTCATGGCGTGGGAAGGAGCGTGTCATCGGCATAGCCTATTGCAGAACCAGGTCGGCCTGCAGGGCTCCGGCCGATTTAATGCCCTGCAGAATGGCAATGATGCCGTCCGGCTTGACGCCGAGCCGGTTGAGACCGGAAACGAGGGTCTGAAGATCGGGACCGTCGAGCACGGCAACGCGGGCGTCGGGCCGGCTGGCTTCGATGGCGGTGAACGGTTCGACGGCGGTCTCGCCCTTGGAGAAGGGCTCGGGCTGCACGATGCGCGGTGCTTCGGTGATGCGCACGGTGAGCGTGCCGTGACTGATGGCGACCCGCGAGATCTTGACGTCGTTGCCGATGACGATGGTGCCGGTGCGCTCGTCGATGACGACACGGGCCGGCGTGTCCGATTCCACAACCAGGTTCTCGATCTCGGCATAGAAGCGAGCCGCCGAAACACCCTTTGGCCTTCTGATCTGCACGGTGCGCGAATCGCGCTCGGCCGCTACGCGCGCACCGAAACGCTGGCTGGTGTAGTCGTTGATGGCATCGGCGATACGGATGGCGGTCGAGAAGTCGGGATTGCGCAGTTGCAGCGTCAGTGTTGCCTGATCGTCGAACTCGGCCTGGACGGCACGCTCGACGATGGCACCGTTCGGCACGCGACCGGAGGTCGGCACGCCTTGCGTCAGCTGCTCGGCCTGTCCCTTGGCGGTAAAGCCGGAAACGATCACCGAGCCCTGGCCGACGGCGTAGATCTCGCCGTCCGCCGCCTTAAGCGGCGTCATGATCAGCGTTCCGCCGGCGAGCGAAGTCGCGTCGCCCATCGAGGAGACGTCGATGTCGATGCGGGCGCCCGACTGCACGTAGGGCGGCATGTTGGCGGTGACGATGACGGCGGCGACGTTCTTGGCGCGCGCGCTGCCGCCTTCGGTGGCGATGCCGAGATTTTCGAGCATGGCGCGGATCGACTGTTCGGTGAACGGCGAGTTGCGCAAGCTGTCGCCCGATCCGGCAAGGCCGATGACCAGGCCGTAGCCGACCAGCTGGTTGTCGCGCGAACTCTGTAGCTGGGCGATGTCCTTGATGCGCGAGGCGACCTGGCCCGGCGGCAGCGAACTCGGTCCGGTCGAGACCCGAAACATGCGGCTGGTGGTGGCCGGATCATATTCTGGATCGTTATAGACGCCGCCATTCTTGGCGGCGAGATCGCGTTTGGCCTTCGGTGTCAGGCCGTCGGCCAGTGCCGGCTGCAGGCCAAGTACGGCCGCCAATATCAGGGTAAGTCCGCGCATCATGAAGCGCTGACCTGGATGGTTCCATCCGCCATCACCGTGCCGGACAGGATCTTGCCGCTGTCGATGTTGCGGACCTTGACGAGGTCGCCCGCGGCACCTGGCTGCAGCGTCACGGCGGTTGCCGAGATCGTCAGGCCGCCGGCGATGAAGAAGACCTGCACGGACGCACCCTGTTCGACCAGCCAGGCTTCGCGGATGGCGGTAGAAGGGATGTAGCGGCCGGGCAGCAGGGTGCGCTTGGCGACCTTGCCGTCGAGTTCCTCGGCCCTTGTGACGACCCCGTCCGGCTTGTGCTTGCCGGCCATGAGGGTCACCTGTTTCAAAGCCGTAAGTTCGATGGTCTGGCCGGGATAGATGACCCGGTTGGGTATCAGCACGACGTCGCCGACAGGTTGATTGCCGGCGATCTGGGTGGCTGACTGATCGACCGATTGGTTTGTCGACTCCTGGGCAAAAGCCGGCATGCTTCCCGCTACCAGCGCAAGGACGAGCGCGGTGCGGCGGAATGCGGACAGGAGGCCGGGCGTCGACATCATGCGTTACCGGATGTTCTTGGAGACGACGGAGGCCATGTCGTCGGCGGCCTGGATAACCTTGGAGTTCATCTCATAGGCGCGCTGTGCCGAGATCAGCTCGGTGATTTCCTTGACCGGATCGACGTTCGAGGCTTCGAGATAGCCCTGCTGGATGGTGGCAAACCCTGGATCGCCCGGGACACCGACATTCGCCGGACCGGAGGCCGTGGTTTCCTGGAACAAATTGTCGCCGAGCGGCGCCAGGCCCGCCTCGTTGGCGAAGTTGGCGATCTGAAGCTGGCCGAGATTCTGGAGGTCGGTCTGTCCGTCGATGCGCGCGAAGACCTGTCCCGTCTTGTTGACGATAACCTCGACGGCATCGACGGGGACGTTGATGGCCGGAATGACGGCAGCGCCGTCGACTGTCACCAACTGGCCTGTCGCGTTGGTGTTGAGGGCGCCGGCGCGGCTGTAGAGCGTGCCGCCGTCGGCGCCTTCGATCTGGAACCAGCCCCTGCCGGTCAGCGCCAGGTCGAAACTGTTGCCGGTGCTGGTCAGTTCGCCCTGCGTGTGAACGTTGCGCACGGCCGTCGTCTTGACGCCGAGGCCGATCGAGACGCCCTCCGGTACCAGCGAGGCATTGGAGCGGTTGGGCACACCTTGCGTGCGATCGACCTGGTAGAGGAGGTCGGAGAATTCGGCACGGGCGCGCTTGTAGCCGGTGGTGTTGATGTTGGCGATGTTGTTGGCGATGACTTCCAGATTTGTCTGCTGGGCATTCATGCCGGTGGCGGCGATGGCGAGTGCTTTCATGGCGGAATTCCTCAGATGCCCATTCGACTGACTTCGAGATAGGCGGAAACCACCTTGTCGCGGATGGCGACGGCGGTCTGAAGCGCCTGCTGCGCGCTCATCACGGCGTCGACCACCTGCCGGGTGTCGGCGTCGCCCTTGAGCGCCTGTATCGACACCTGTTCGGCGTTCTGCATCGTGTTGACCGTCTTGGAGGCGGCCTGGCTCAACGCTTCGGCGAAGGAGGTGCCGACATTGCCACCGGCCGAAGATGTCGCGCTGCCCTGGAGAAGGCTTGTCATCGCATCGTCGCCGCCGATCGGCGACTTGAACTGAAGGGCTGCGAGGCCGCTGATCATTACTGGTTCCTCATCAGGTCGATGGTCATCGAAATAAGGTCGCGCGCCTGCTTGACGACCTGAAGATTGGCTTCATAGGAGCGGTTGGCCTCGGTCATGTCAGCCATCTCGATCAGCACGTTGACGTTGGGCATCTTGACGTAGCCCTTCTCATTGGCGGCCTCGTTGCCGGGCTGGAACTCGACCGGAAAGTCACTGGGATCACGATCGATCGAGTTCACTGCAACCGTCGAGCTGCCGGAGGTCCGGTCGAGCTCGGAGACGAAGCTGATGGTCTTGCGGCGATACGGATCGGAGCCGGGAGCAGTTCCCGTCGACTGGGCGTTGGCTAGGTTTTCGGAAACGACGCGCAGCCGCTCCGATTGGGCGCCGAGGCCGGATGCTGCGACTTTGAGGGCTGCGGTCAGCGCGTCCATGGTCAGCTCTTCACCGCCATCATCATCATGGAATGGAACGCCTTGACGATCGCCGTGTTGAGCTCGAAGGAGCGGCGCACCTCGCCGGCCTTCATCAACTGGTCTTCCAACACGACCGAGTTCTTGGACGGCATGATGACGCCGTCATCTTCCTGCGGCTTGATGGTGAAGCCGGCATTGGTCGCTGCGTTACCGAGATGACCGGCCTGTGTGGCCTGAAGCGACACGGCTGTGCGGTCGAGCACCTTTTCGAACGGTTCGACATCGTTTGCCGTGTAGCCCGGCGTGTTGGCGTTGGCGATGTTGCCGGCGACGGCCGACTGGCGCACGGCCAGCCACTGGGCTTGCTTGGCGGCGAGGTCGAAAAGGGAAACGGGCTCCATGGGAATCTCCGGGCGGGTTCCCGAAGACTAGGCCGCCAGTCTTGCGCGGACCTTGCGGATAGCAGCAGGCTTCAGACGGGGCGCCTATCGGGAGAGTTGGATCACCTGGTTGGTGCTGGTGACCATCACCCATTTGCCGTTGCGCTGCTCGATGGATGACACCTGGCTGGTATCCGGCAGTATCGAGCCAGGCTGGACGATCCAGAGGCCGGCGTCGTCCTCAATCATGGCGCGGCCATTGGCGACATGGACCATGCGGAATTTCGCCGCGTCGGCCGGAAAGGGCTGATCGTCGGGTGCCGGTGAGGGATTGGCGTCATCCTGCACGGTTCCCGTGGCGAGCAGATCGAGATTGGTGGCCGGAACGTCTTTGGCCGTCAGCGGCGCGCTGCGTTGGGCGACCACGCCGCCGCCCGCCCGTCCTGAATTGGTGCCGGTGCCGCCGAACTTGATCGCCTGTACGCCGAATTGGTCCTGATTGAAGAATATGTACCACGGAAACAGGGCGCAAATCAGCCCGAGCGTGATGCCGAGCGCGGCAATGACGAAGTCGCTGCGCCGGTCCGATTTCTTTTTCAGCCTGGGAAACTGCGCCTTTGGCGGCTGCGGCCATTCGGTGCGCGGGAACAGCCCGTCGATCAGCGATTCGCGGCTGGCTTGAGTCATCTCGGCGGCCCCGGCCCGGGGAACCCTGGGCAGGGCGGGCTCGGCGACCTTGGTCAGAACGGAATCGGCTTTGGCAACCCGTGGCAGGGCTGGCTTTACGGCTCTGGCCAGAACGGCCTCGGCTTTGGCAGCGATCGCACGGGCAACCTTTGCCTTGGCGGTTCTGGCTTCGTCAGCTCGGGCTTTCTCCGCCGCGTTGGCCTCGGCGATCATGTCGCGCAGGATGCGCTCGGTATATTCGCGTTCAGTCTCCGGCATCGGCATTCAGCTTGCTCTTGAGGTGGCGGGCGAGATCGGAGAACGGATCGGTTGACGGGCGGTCCTTCGGCGTTTGCGTCAGCGCTTCGTAGATCAGCGGCACCTGGCGCACGGCAATATCGAGCTCGGCATCGACGCCGCCCTGGTAAGCACCCAGCAAGCGGATGTCGCGCGTATCCTCGAACCGCGAGATCATCGACTTCAGTCTTGTCACCAGCGCGCGCTGTTCGGTGCTCCACGCCTTGTCGGCCAGCCGCGATATGGACGACAGCGGATTGACCGGCGGGTAGCGGCCCTGTTCGGCAATCGTGCGGTCGAGCACGACGTGACCGTCGAGAATGCCGCGCACGGAATCAGCGACCGGGTCGTTGTGGTCGTCGCCGTCGACCAGCACGGAGATGATGGCGGTGATCGATCCTTTGCCTTCCGTGCCTGGCCCGGCACGTTCGAGCAGCTTGGGCAGTTCGGTGAACACCGAAGCCGGGTAGCCGCGCGCGACCGGTGGCTCGCCGGTTCCCGTCGCCACCTCGCGCAGCGCGTGGGCGAAGCGGGTGATCGAGTCCAGCACCAGGAGCACGCGGTGGCCCTGATCGCGAAAATGTTCGGCGATGCGCATGGCGGTGTCCGGCGCGCGCCGGCGCATCATGGCGCTCTCATCACTGGTGGCGACGACGGCGACGGTCTTGGCCATGCTGTCGCCGATCGTGTCCTCGAGGAATTCGCGGACTTCGCGGCCGCGTTCGCCGATGAGCGCCACGACGACGGTGTCGAACGCGTCGGCGCCGGCAAGCATGGCGAGCAGCGTCGACTTGCCGACGCCGGAGCCGGCGAAGATGCCAAGGCGCTGGCCGAAGCAGAGCGGCGTGAAGATGTCGATGACCTTGACCCCGGTCATGAAGGCGGTGCCGACACGCTGCCGCGCCATTGCGCCGGGCGTCGTCTGGGCGCCGCTCGACGCGTCGTCACCCCTGACGAGCGGCGCGCCGCCATCGATTGCCCTGGTGAGCGCGTCGATGGTACGGCCGCGCCACGAGGCATGCGGCGCCACCGCGAGCGGACCGCGGCGGAACACGGCATCGCCGATGCCGGCATCTGCACTGCGTTCGAAGGGCGCCACGACGACTTCGTCGCGGCTGATCTTGACGATCTCGCCATGGCGCGTGCCGCCATGGCCGCGCTGCTCGACGATGTCACCGAGCCTGGCGAAATCGGATAGGCCGTGCACCTTGTAATGCGTGGGCGTGACTTCGGTGACGCGGCCTCCGCGCTTGAGTAGCGTCTCGGCGTCGGCGAAACGCTGCCATACCCGTTCCAGCGCGGCAAGCCGGTCTTTCGGGGCTGGCTGGAGCTGCCTTTCGGATGCGCGCAGGGATGGCTGGTCAAGTGACATGGACTATTTCGAGCCGAGCGTCTTGATTGCCTCGTCAGTGGAGGAGTCGGTCTGCCGCATAAGGGCAGCGGTGTTCTCGAAGGCGCGCTGGACCATGATCAGCCGGGTGATCTCCAGCACCGGATTGACGTTGGATTCTTCGAGAAACCCCTGGGCGATGCCTATATCGGAGCGATCGGTAACAGGCTCCGGCGTGCGTGCCGGAACGATGCCGGAATTGCCGTAGCGGACAAAATTCTCGCCCGGATCGAAATTGTAGAGACCGATCGAGCCGACAAGCTGACCGTTCTGGCGCAGCGAACCGTCGGCCCCGGCCTTGGGTGGGCCGTTGCGCGGATCGAGCTGGATCGGCGAGCCGCCGGCATCGAGCACGGCGTGGCCTTCCATCGACATGAGTTCGCCGTTCTCGTTCATCGAAAAGCGCCCGTCGCGGGTCATGACAGTTCCGACAGGTGTATCGATGGCGAACCAGGCATCGCCCTGGACGGCGAAATCGAAGGGATTTCCGGTCTCGCTCAAGGCTCCGTGAGCGCCGGAAAGGTACGTCTTGCCGGAGGATGCGAAGGACACCGATTTCGACCCGGTGCCGGAGACGACGTCCTCGAACTTCACGCCGGTGGCGCGAAAACCGATCGTCGAGGCGTTGGCGACATTGTCGGCGATCGTATCGAGGCGGCGCTCGAGCGCGATCTGCGAGGAAAGGGCGACGTACAGACTGTCCCGCATGATGCTCTCAGAACCTCAGCTTCTGCATGGCCATCATCAGGTCGGTGGAGATGCCGACCGTGATCGGCTGCGCAAAGAGCACGCCGACCGAGGTGACCGCCGATGACGTCGGGTTGTTGATCTCGTACATGCTGGTGAAGCGTGTCAGAAACTTACCGAGCTTCTCGGGGTCGGAGAAATCCGAGATGTCGAGTTTCTGCTCGAACAGCTGCGCCTGCTTGTCGACATCGGCGGTGGCGAAGGAATCGGGCAGCCCGAGCACGGTGCGCACGACGCTGGCAAGCGCGGTGTCGGCCAGCACGTCGAACCAGCTGGTGATATCAGGCGCCTTGCGGTCGAAATAAAGCGCCAGCCGCACGCCCTGGTTGGTCTTGCCGGCATCCTCTTCGAGGCTCTGGCGCATGTATTTGTCGACGGTCGGCTGCTGTGCCGGATTGATGGTGGTGGTGTTCGCACCATAGGCTTCGAAATTGAAGGCGGAGGCAAGTGCGGCGTAGGTCTTGTCCGTCATCTTGTTGGCGACGCTGTCAGGATCGCGGACGCCACCTTGCAGAACCCGCTTGATGAGGTCCTTGTCCTCCGTCGCCGAATCGAGACCGAAAGAAGCCAGCGCATATGTGTAGAGCCGATTGTTCGACATCAGATCGTCGATCGACTTCACCTTTGTGATGTTGGCGAGATAGTATGTGGTCTCGCCCTTCACATAGGCCGAAGCCGGATCGAGGCCGGCGATTTCCGCCTGCGTGGCGTAATTCTTGGTCACCATCTGCTGCGTCTTGTTGTAGATGGTCGCATTGGGGCCGTTGGCGGCGAAATTGAAGGCGCTGACGAATTCGGCATAGCGCTTATCGGTCAGCTTGTTGGCGAAACTGTCGGGATTGGAGATACCTTCCTTCAGGGCCTTGACCATGAAGGCCTTGGCGTAGTCCATGTCCTCGAGCCCGTAGGCTTTCATGGCGTATTTGAACAAACGGTCATTTTTGACGAAATCGTCGATCGATTTCACCTTGGTTATGTTGGCGAGATAATATTTGGTGTCGCGATCAACCACCGGCTGCTGCTCGATCCTGTCGATCGACTTCGAGATGTCCTTGGTGATGAGCTGGTAGCTGGTAAAGGTATTCAGCAAAAACGTGCCTCCGGCCGAAGCTATGTCAGGACAATATCCCTACTTCCTTGCGCGAAACTGAATCGGATCCGGCGGCTTCGATTCAAGCCTCACACAAGGCACGAGGGCTATTCCTTGCTCCTGATGTGAAATGCGGAAGGACCTTTCGTGGGCATTCTGATTGGACTTGTGGTGACGCTCGGCTGCGTCCTTGGCGGCTTCATGGCCATGGGCGGCCATCTTCATGTGCTGGTACAGCCGTGGGAAGCCGTGGTCATCTGCGGTGCGGCGCTCGGCACCTTCCTCGTTGCCAACCCGATGAAGACGGTCAAGGACACCGGCAAGGCCATCCTCGAAGCGTTCAAGCAGGCTGTGCCGAAGGAGCGGGACTATCTCGAAACGCTGGGCGTGCTGCACTCACTGATGCGAGAGCTGCGCTCGAAGTCGCGCAGTGAGGTCGAAGCCCATATCGACAATGCCGAGGAGTCGGCGATCTTCCAGGCATTCCCGACCGTGCTCAAGAACCATGATCTGACGCATTTCATCTGCGACTACTGCCGCATCATCATAATCGGCAATGCTCGCTCGCATGAGATCGAGGCGCTGATGGACGAGGAAATCCAGACCATCAAATCCGACAAGATGAAGGCCTATCACGCGCTGATCGCGGTTGGCGATGGCTTGCCTGCGCTCGGCATCGTCGCTGCCGTCCTTGGCGTGGTCAAGGCGATGGGCGCGCTCGACCAGTCGCCGGAAATCCTAGGCGGCTTGATCGGCGCGGCCTTGGTCGGCACTTTCCTCGGCATCTTCCTGTCCTACGCGGTGGTCGGGCCTGTCGCCACCAAGATCAAGACCGTGCGTGAGAAGAAGAATCGGCTCTACATCATCGTCAAGCAGACGCTGCTGGCCTACATGAACGGCGCGCTGCCGCAGGTGGCGATCGAGTTCGGCCGCAAGACCATCTCATCCTACGAACGACCGACGATCGACGCCGTCGAGCAGAGCACGATGAACACCGGCGCCGTCGAAAAGAAGGCCGCCTGAACGATGCGCGACAGATCGGTCCCAGCACTGTCATGACCAGTCCGGGCAGCCCATCGGAAGCGCGCTCGCTGATCATCGAGCGCCTTGTCGGTGACAGCGGCGAGGCCGCGCAGGTCATCGATGCAGGTCGCGCCATGGCCGAGCGCGCTGTGCCGCTGCTGCAGAAAAGCCTGACCGGCGAGCTTGGCGTTCCGGTCATTGTCGATCTCAAAGCGGTCGAGATCAGCCGCGTTCCCGAGGCGCGTTCCAGCGCCGGTGAGAATTTCGCGATGACCGTCGTTGCCTCGCCGACGTCTTCCGATGCAGTGACCCTCGTCATCGATGGCGCCGCGATCGCCATCATGGTCTCGACGCTGTTTGGGGGTGACCCGGACATGCCAGTGTCGCCGATCGAGCGTGACCTGTCGCCGATCGAGACCGACGTTTCGACGATGGTGTTTCAACAGGTCGCGCAGGCGCTGAACGGATCCGGTCGGCGCTCGCTTGAGCTACGGCTTCCGGCGCCGCGGGCGATGTCTGGGATGGAGGCCAAGCGACACGTGTTGCGCGACGGCGCCGCACTGCGCATCGTCCTCGGCGTCTCGACGCCGGCCGACAGCGGCACCATTACCGTGACGATGCCGCAGCGTATCGTGCTGGCCGGTCGGGACGGCGTTGCCGCGGTCAGCGAGAAGGATCAAAACGCCAGCTGGCGCGCGCGCTTTTCGGAAGAGGTGATGCGCTCAACGGTAGCGCTCGAAGCCACCATGCCACTGGCCCGGCTGACGCTCGGCGACCTCGCCAACTTCGACATCGGCCAGATCATCGAATTCGAGGAAACGGCGCAATCCCAGGCGCGTCTCAGTGCCCGCGGCCAGACGCTGTTCGTCTGCGAATTCGGCAAACTGGGACAGAATTATACCGTCCGAATCAAGCATCCCTACGATGCCGGGCAGAATTTTATCGACGGGCTGATGCCGGCTGCCGCCGGACGCGCCTGAGCACTGGAGACAATCATGGCCAAGACCAAGGTGGAAGCCGACCTCGACCAGCCGGACGAACAACTCGACCGTGCCATTGAAGAATTGCGCGGGGTCCTGCACGAAGAGGAACAACGCCCGGATGCGGCGTTCAGGGCGGCCTCCGGCGCCAATTCAAGCGTCATCATGAACATCCCCGTCGATGTTCAGATCATCCTCGGCAGCACCGAGATGCCGGTCTCTGACCTGATGGCGCTCCAGAAGGGCTCGACGGTGGCGCTTAATCGTCGTATCGGCGAACCTGTCGACGTTGTGGTCAACGGCCGCAAGATCGCGCGCGGCGAGATCACCGTGCTGGAAAGCGATCCGTCGCGCTTCGGCATCAGGCTGACCGAAATCATCGCTGGCACGAAGGGCGCCTAGACATGGGTTGCGGAGCTTGCCGGTGGCAGCGAAGGCGAGTGGCATGACGACGCCGGCCACCTTGACCCGCGCGCAGAAGGCAGCCGCCATACTGGTGGCGATGGGCAAGCCGTCGGCCAGCCGCCTGTTGAAATTCTTCAAGCAGGAAGAACTGAAGGCGCTGATCGAGGGCGCCCGACTGCTGCGGACGATTCCGCAAAGCGATCTCGAGCGCATCGTCGCCGAGTTCGAGGCCGAGTTCACCGAAGGGGCGGGATTGCTCGATTCCGCCGACAGGATGGACACCATCCTCAACGAGTCGCTGTCGCCCGAAGAGATGAGCGCGATCATGGGCGACAAGAGATTCGAAGTCGCCCCGGAAGGCCCGCCGCCCATCTGGCCCGAGCTCGAAAAGCTCGAGCCGGCGCGGCTTGGCGCCTTCCTGGCGGGCGAGCACCCGCAGACTGCGGCCATGGTGCTGTCGAAGCTGGCGCCGCAGGTTGCGGCGAGCGTGCTGCTGACGTTGACCAAGCCGATGCGTGGCGAAATCATCAAGCGCATGGTGACGATGGCCAATGTTCCGGACGCCGCCAGCAAGATCGTCGAAAACCGGCTGCGCACCAGCGTGTTGGCGGAAACCTCGACCAAAGACACTTCTGCCGGGCAGGCGCGTGTCGCCAGCGTTCTCAACGAACTGGACAAGCCGCTGCTCGAGGAGGTCATGCAGGATCTGGAGGCCGCCGGCACGCCCGACCTCGATGGTGTGCGGGCCCGCCTGTTCGCCTTCGATGACCTGCCGCTGCTCACCCAGAAAGCGCGGGTGCTGCTGTTCGACGGGCTATCGACCGAACTGGTCACACTGGCCTTGCGCGGCGCGCAGGCGGGACTTGCCGAATCCGTGCTGTCGGCGATCGGCGCGCGGTCGCGGCGCATGATCGAAGCCGAACTCGGACAAGGTTCGGAAGGAGTTCCTCTTGCCGATATCACAGCAGCACGCAAGACGATCGTGACGACGACGATCCGGCTGTCGCGCGAAGGCGCCTTCGAACTTCCGTCGACCCAAGACGCCGCCTAAGACCGCGCCATGGCTGACGCGGTCGACAAGGATTCGAAAACCGAAGAGGCGACGGAAAAGAAGATCCGCGACACTGTCGAACAGGGCAAACTGCCCCATTCGCGGGAAACGGCGCTCCTTGCATCCTTCGTTGCCATACTGGTGTTCACCGTCTTCTACGCCAAGGACGCGGTCATCGATCTCGGCATGTTCCTGTCGATGTTCCTGGAGAAGCCGGAAGCCTGGCCGATGGACACCGAGACGGACGTCATCGCGCTCTACAAGACTGTCATTTTCGAGGTGGGCCGGGCCGTCATCAGCCTGTTCGTGCTGCTGACTGTCGCCGGTGTCGGCGCCTCGGTGTTCCAGAACATGCCGCAGTTCGTCGGCGAGCGGGTGCGGCCGCAACTCTCGCGCATCTCGATCCCCAAGGGGTGGAACAGGCTGTTCGGCATTCAGGGTTGGGTCGAGTTCCTGAAGTCACTCGGCAAGGTCGGCTTTGCCATCGTCGTGCTGAGCTTCACTCTGTCGGAAGACCACCGCAAGCTGCTCGCCGGCATGATCACCAATCCGGTCGCTTTCGGACTCGTCATCCGAGGCATTGCCGTCGACATCCTGGTGGCGATCGTCTTCGTCATGGGGTTGATCGCGGCAGTCGACATCGTCTGGTCGCGCTTCCACTGGAAGCAGGATCTGCGCATGAGCAAGCAGGAGGTCAAGGACGAGTTCAAGCAGTCCGAGGGCGATCCGATCGTCAAGTCGCGACTGCGCTCGCTGGCGCGCGACCGGGCGCGCAAGCGGATGATGACGGCGGTGCCGCGCGCGACGCTGATCATCGCCAACCCGACGCACTTCTCGATCGCGTTAAAATACGTGCGCGACGAGGACTCGGCACCAATGGTGTTGGCCAAGGGGCAGGATCTGGTGGCGCTGAAAATCCGCGAGATCGCACGCGAAAACAACATCCCGATCTTCGAGGACGTGGCGCTCGCCCGCTCCATGTACAAGCAAGTTTCGGTCGATAGTGTTATCCCATCGCAATTCTACCAGGCCGTCGCCGAACTGGTGCGGATCGTCTACTCGAAAAAGGCTGAGCGCAGACAGATTTCATGAACCGTCAACCGCATGCAAAATCCCGCGAGATCATCGTCGCCAGTGCCATCGAGCAGGTGGTGGGTGAACTGAGGCTGATCGATGTCGCCGACTATATAGCGTTCATCCGGCTGGAACATTTCGCATGCCTGTCGGATCTCGTCGATTCAGCGGTGGAGCTGTTCTTCATGCCTGGCACACTGCGGCTCGGCCATGGCGGCGAGGCGCATGTCGACTGGACCGGCAGCCCGCGCATCGTGCTTGATCTGGAGTTGAGGCCGCCTGGGGTCACCGTCTATTTCCAGCTGACGCTGAGCGAGAACGGCGCGTCGGTGGTGGTCAACTACGTTTCGTTCGAGAAGCCGGGCGAAGACCCGGAGCACAACACGGCCTTGCTCGAGGCGGTCATCGAACAGGCGCGTATCCGCAAGGTCGAGCCGCGGGCCTTTCGCGGAACATCGACCGCTTCCGACAGAAGCGGGCCAATCCTATAGTTGCCTTATTCGATCAGGCCAAGCCGCAGCGCCTTGGCAACGGCCTGGTTGCGGTTGACGGCGTTGAGTTTCTGGGTCGACTGGGTCAGATACTGGTTGGCTGTGTGCACCGACAGTTTCAGCAGCCGCGCTATCTCCTCGCTGGTGTTGCCATTGGCGGTCAGCTTCAGGCATTCGAGTTCGCGCTTGGAGATAGAGCGCATGCGGCCCGCATCGCCGGGACGGATGCGCGCCACGGCGGCGAACAACGAGAAGCAGCGGGCGTGGATCTCGTAGAGCGCGTCCTGCGGCAAGGCTATCTCAGAGCCCATGAAAACGACGAGTCCGCACTGCCCACGATCGGCGTGGACGGGAAAGGCGATGCCACTGGTGCCGGGCGCCAGCGGGGCCATCTGCTCGGTCCAGGCGAGGTTGCCGAACATCGCCGCCATGGCGGCTGCGCCGTCATCCGTCCACCAGCGCGGTTCCGTCGAGATGCGGGTGTGGCGCACGATCTCCTCGCCATTGGCGCCTGAAATGAATTTCGTCGCCACCGAAATGCCGGGATAGTCGGAATCAAGGCAAGGGACGAGCCGTGCGCGTTCGGGCGAGGGGCTGACAAAGAACAGGCCGAAGGCGGAGGCGTTGATGTCGACTGATATCCAGCGGCAGCGGCGCACGGCATCGGGAATGGTGACGGCGTGATGGGTCTCGGAGCCGAGAGAAAAGGCGCCGAACGGATTGCGCTGTTCGTTGAAAAGGGCTTCGGCAGCTTCTTTGATATCGGCGTGTTTCAAATGATGCCGCTCCTGATCGCCGTGGCGATGGCCATCGCACGGTTGCTGGCCGCGAATTTCTGGATGGCGTGGGTGATGTAGCTGTTGACGGTGTTGGAGGAGACGCCAAGGATAACGGCGACCTCGTCGGTGGTCTTGCCTTCGGAGACCCAGAACAGGCATTCGCGCTCGCGATCCGACAGCGGATCCTGCATCGCGGCGGCGGCAATCAGCTGCGGGATGTGCGACAGCGCATAGCAGCATTTCAGCTGCGCCCGCATCAGCGCCGGCTGGTCGATATTGCCGGCAGTCGCCGCGGAGAACAGGGCGAACAGACGCTGCCGGCCGACATTGAGGCGCAGCGAATAGATCTCCGCATGGCCAAGCACGTCGAGAAGGCGCGCTTCCTCACCGGTGATCAACCCGTCAGCCTCGGGCGCCTGGGATGCCACCAGAGCGATCGGGCGGATACCCGGCCCCACCGTGAGCGCTCCTTGCGCAAGCCCGGCGATCAGCCGCTTGCCGGTCAGTTCGATGGCGTCGAAAATCCAGTTGGACGAGACGATGCGCGCATCGTTGCGGTCCTGATCGTGGACGATGGCGACCAGCATATAGCTGTCGGCACCGATCTCGGCGGTCAGCTGCATGAAAAAGCTGGTGAGGTCGCCGCGCGACGTCAGGCGCGAGCCCAATGTGTCGGATTGAAGTGGCGCTGCGGGACTGCTCATTCTGTTGCTTTTGGCCGGAATCGTTTCTGCCGCCCGGTTGCTGGAAGCCAGCCGCCGAACCCGAATACGCATCACTTTGACGAAGACACACGCGTGGCGCAGGGCTGCGCCAACCAGTTTCGAATCCATTCAGGGAACGCGAAGCCGTCCGCGTCTGGTGCCGGAAAAGCTCCGGAACAAGAGACTTTGGGTGGTCGCCGCGCCCCCCGAGGACCGGCTGATTCGGGTCTAATCTACCCGCAGTTGAATCCGACATCAAACGCGATTTGACAAAATCGAATCCGGTGGACTCACGTACGACTCAGAGGCGGACTCCAAGCCGTTTTGCCGCCCTGACGCACCTGAAACGTCGGCACAAAAAAAGCCGGCCTTGTTGCAAAGCTGCCGTATCGAAGACTGATCGATTCCGATAGGTTTTCGCTGATCGACAGGGATGGGCGTCCCTTCGATCCGACCGGGCGAGATGGGTAGCCCTTGTTGGCGGCCATCGGCATGGGGCGGTACGCAGATCCACGCTGATTGACAGGTTCAATGCGCGGCCGCCGGCCACGCTCAAATTTTAGCACCAGTGGTTTCGGGGGAAACAATGAGCGATTCATTTCGGGAAGTAACATCCGTCTCGTGGTTCGGGCGGATCAAGCGCGCGGTCGGCGGGGTCATCTTCGGCCTGCTTCTGGTCGTGTTGATGGTGATCGGGCTGTTCTGGAACGAGGGCCGCGCGGTACAGACGGCGCGCTCGCTGGCCGAAGGGGCGGGTGCCGTGATTTCGGCCAGCGCCAACAGCGTGGATGCCGGCAATGACGGAAAGCTGGTGCATGTCAGCGGGCCGGTGACGGCGGACAGTGGTCTCGCCGATCCGGATTTCGGCATTGCGGCGCAAGGGCTGCGGCTGTCGCGCAGCGTCGAGATGTACCAGTGGAAGGAAGAATCCAAATCCGAGACCACCAAGAAGCTGGGTGGCGGCGAAGAGACGGTGACCACCTACAGCTATTCGAAGGTGTGGGACGACAGCCAGATCGACTCGTCGGATTTCAAGAAACCGGACGGCCACCAGAATCCGCCGATGGCGATCCACAGCCGCACCTTCCAAATTCCACAAGGCAAGCTCGTCGCCTTCGATCTCGACACGCCGGTGCTCGATCACATCGAGGGCGACAAGGACTATCCGCTATCGTCCGACCAGTCTGCCGCGATCAAAGCCGCGTATACCGGCAGCCGGCCGCTCAGCATCGTCGACGGCGAGATCTATCTCGGCGCAGACACGACAACGCCGGCGCTGGGTGACTACCGCATCAGCTACGACCTGGCGCCGCTCGGCGTGGTCAGCATCGTCGCGCGGCAGGCCGGCAGCCGGTTCGAGCCCTACCAGACCGAGGCGGGCGATGCGTTGCTGATGGTCGATACCGGCACTGTCCCCGCCGACAAGATGTTCGCCGAGGCGGTCAGTGCAAACACCCTTATCACCTGGCTGCTGCGCGCCGCCGGCCTTTTGCTGCTGACCATCGGCTTTGCCCTGTTCCTCAGCCCGATCGGCGTGATCCTCGACGTCATCCCGTTCCTCGGCAGCATGGCGCGGATGGGAACAGGCATCATTGCCTTCTTCCTGGCGATCCTGGTCGGCACGACGACAATTGCTATTGCCTGGTTCTGGTATCGGCCGGTCCTGGCGGCGGGTATCCTGGTGGCCGGCGTCATCGCGGCGGCGGGGGTCTACTACCTCGGCCGCTCGCGCAAACCGGCCGAGCCAGTTGTCGCGCCTAGCATCGGCGCCGCGACCTGAACGAAATCCGGGCGGCATTGCCGCCCGGTCCTGGTGGTCTTCTACCTATGCCTGTCGTTGTCCCGGAACCGCTACACACTTTTGGGCGACAGGCATTACCGATCCTCGAAGCCGGTCAGCACGCCGACGGCGTTGATGCCGATCTCTTCGACGGCATAGCCGCCTTCCATGACGAACAGCGTCGGCAGGCCGAGCCTGGCGACGCGGCGGCCGATCTTGGGATAGTCTGTCGTCTTCAGCCTGAACTGGCTGATCGGGTCCTTCTCGAACGTGTCGACACCCAGCGAGACGATGACGACATCCGGGGCGTAAGCGGCAAGCTTGGCGCAGGCGTCCTCGAGCGAGGCATTCCAGGCGTCCCAGTCGGTGCCGAAGGGCATCGGATAATTGACGTTGAAGCCTTCGCCTTCGCCGGCGCCACCTTCGTCGGCATGGCCGAGGAAGAACGGGTACTCGACCAGGGGATCGCCATGCAGGTTGAGGACCTGCACGTCGGCGCGGTCGTAGAAGATCTCCTGCGTGCCGTTGCCGTGGTGGTAGTCGACGTCGAGAATGGAGACACGGGCAGCGCCCTGGTCGCGGAACCATTGGGCGGCGACAGCGGCGTTGTTGATGTAGCAATAGCCGCCCATGAAGCCTGCACCGGCATGGTGGCCGGGCGGACGGCAGAGCGCGAAGGCGGAAGCGTCGCCGTCCTTGACCAGGCCGGCAGCGGTCAGCGCCACGTCATAGGACGACTTGATCGCAGCCCATGTGCCTTCGACGAAGGTGGCGCCGGCATCGAAGGAATAGTAGCCAAGCAGGGCGTCGATGCGCTTCGGCGGCACGTCGCCGCGCAAGCCGCGCGTCGGCCAGGTGAAAGGCATCGCCGTGCCCTTCAGGCCGGCTTCCACCCATTGCGGCCAGACCGTCGGCAGGAAGTCGACATAGTCTGATTTGTGGATGCGCTTTGCGGCGGCAAGATCATGCTCGAGCGGCAGGACGATCGGTCCCAGTCTCTCGCTTTCGACCCGCGCCTTGATGAATTCGGCCCGCGAGGGCTTCTCGAAACCCGGCACGATCGCACTCGTAACCAGTTCCATCTGGCCGGCATGGCCAGCGTGTAGCGGCGAATAGACAGTCTTCATCAAATTCCTCTCGAAATGCGAAATCATTCAAGGTTGAGATAGGGTGTCACCAGAGCGAGCCACATGGTTTCAACATCGTCCTCGATGAGGTCGTATGTCCTGCGGTCCTTTTTCAGCCCTACAAGCCGGCAGGCATGGCCGACCTCCATCATCAGCACGCCAAGCCGGCTGGCGACCTTGTCTTCAAGAGCCGGGTTCACATGCTGCAGCCATGCGGCATAGAGGGCGATGATCTGGTCGTCATATTCGTTTTGGATCGGCCGGAGATCGGCATTGCCTGAAATAGCCTCGATCACCGGCATCAAGGTGGCATTATCGAGATAGAGCCTGGACGTGTCTTTGAAGAGCTTGCGCACTTCACGCCGGAACTCTTCGCGGTTGGTGGGCGGGGCGACCTTGATGCGCCTCGCGATCACCTCGGGAAAGGATGACAGCCAGCGCCGGGCGAGATCCAGAAGAATGGCTTCCTTGTTGGGAAAGTACTGGTAGACCGAACCGACCGACAGGCCCGCGCGCTGCGCAATGGCGAACGTCGTCGGCGTCCTGGTTCCTTGCTCCCGCGTCAAGACCAGCGCGGCGTCGAGGATCCTGTCGACCACCTTGCTCGACCGTTGTTGCCGCGGCTGCTTGCGCGGCTCCAGCGCTATCCTGGTTTTGCGGTCGAGACTGCGCTTCACGGCTTGCTGTCCTCGTTCCCCGCCCGGTCTCAACACAGGCGGAGCGTGCTGTCCACAATACATTCGATATTCCGCATGTTGACAAACGCGAATAATCAGTCGCATTCTTTATCCACGCTGTCTCTTGGCATAACAAGGGAAATTTCGAAGACGGCGAGTTGACATCACTTCTGTCCGATAGCGCCGCTCCAGTGGAGTGGCAGGTTGTGGACACCGGGGTTGTCGGTCTCAGTCGGTCGTCAAAAACGCGGAGTCGCGATGTCAGTCACGGGTGCGGGTCAAAACGCGGATCTGATCGTCATCAACGGTCGCGTGCTGACCATGGACGACGACAATCCCGCCGCCGAGGCCGTTGCCGTCAAGGACGGCGCCATCGTCGCCATCGGCAGCCGCACCTCCATCGAACAGCTCAAGGGACCGGCCACCAAGGTCATCGACGCCAAGGGCGGTTCGGTGATCCCGGGTTTCATCGAAGCCCACATGCATCTGTTCGGCGGCGCTGCCGAACTCGATAATCTGCATCTGGCTGGCGTGCACGGCTTCGACGCCTTGCGCGATGCGATCCAGACCTTTGCGGCGGCACGGCCCAACGCCAGGCTTCTGATCGGCGCCGGCGTCGACTATGCGATCCTTTCCGAGCCGGTTACGCGACATCATCTCGACCGCATGATCCCCGACCGCCCCTTTGCCATGTCGGCTTCCGACCACCATACGATGTGGGCGAACACCATGGCGCTGGAGCAAGCAGGGCTTCTGCACGGCCGCCAATTGGGACCGGGTAACGAAATCGTCATGGGCGCCGACGGGCTCGCCGCAGGCGAATTGCGCGAAGGCGAGGCATTCGGCCCGATCCTGGAATTCTTCGGCCAGAACCGCACGCGGCTTGGCCTGACCGGCGGCGAGCCCGAGCCTTACCCCTTGGCCGAGGAACTGGCGGCCGACCGCGATCTGATGCATCGCGGCCTCGAATGGTGCGCCAGGCACGGCATCACGTCGATCCAGAATATGGACGGAAACCTCTACCAGCTTGAGCTGCTTGCCGGCCTGGAACAGGAGGGGCGATTGCTATGCCGCACAAAAATTCCTTTCCACTTCAAGAACTTCATGGACATAGACATGCTTGAAAAGGCATCGACGATGGCCTCGACCTACAAGTCGGAATGGCTGTCGTCGGGCATGGTCAAGGTTTTTTACGACGGTGTGCTCGATTCATGGACGGCGGTGATGGTCGAGCCATATGCGGATCGTCCGGACTGGGTCGGCGAGCCGCTGTTTACGCCAGAACATTTCGCGCAAGTCGCGGTGGAGGCCGATCGGCGCGGCCTGCAGATCGCGGTGCATTCCATCGGCGACGGAGCGGTACGCGCGGTTCTCGACGGCTACGAGGCGGCGCAAAAGGCCAATGGCAAGCGCGACAGCCGGCATCGGGTCGAGCACATTGAGGTCATTACCGAAGCCGACGTGCCGCGCTTCGCCGAATTGGGCGTCATTGCATCCATGCAGCCGCCACATCCGCCCGGCGCGCTGAACTTCCCGCTGGAACCGACACTCTCGCGCATCGGCCGCGAGAGGTGGCCGCTGAGCTATGCCTGGCGCACGCTCAAGGATGCTGGCGCTCGCGTTGTGTTCGCTTCCGACTGGCCGGTGTCGCCGATCGATCCGATCCTGGGCATACAAGCGGCGGTGATGCGCAAACCTTGGGCAGAAGGCCTGCCGGACCAGAGTTTCTCGCTGCGTGAAGCGGTTGCCGGCTATACGGTCGAGGGCGCCTATGCCGAATTCGCCGAGCACCGCAAAGGCACGCTGAAACCCGGTTACATGGCCGATTTGGTGGTTTTGTCGGCGGATATCGAGAAGACGGCTCCGGCCGATCTGGACAAGGTGCGACCGGTGACGACGATCTGCGGCGGAAAGGTAACCTATCAGGCCTGACAATGGCATGAGGCTTGCTGGTGCATGGCTTGCTAGCCGAGATAATGAACTGAACTGTGATTCAATGCCGGACTTGCCAACCTACCGGCCATGTGGTCACATCGAACAGGGGAAGAGCTCCGCCAGCAAGAGCGGGGTCAACAGTGAGGCGTAATCGTGCCGGACAAACCGGGTCGGAATGCGATTGAAGTAGTAAACGTCAGCAAAATTTTCGGATCAGGTGAGGGGCAGGTCGCTGCCCTCGACACGGTCTCGGTATCCATCCGCGAGAACGAGTTCTTCACGCTGCTTGGCCCATCCGGCTGCGGCAAGACGACGTTGCTCAGGCTGATCGCCGGCTTCGACTTTCCAACGGCCGGTGAAATCCTGCTCTATGGCCAGGACATCGCGCCGTTGCCGCCCTTCAAGCGGCCGGTCAATACCGTTTTGCAGTCCTATGCGCTGTTCCCGCACATGACGGTGGCCGACAATATCGGCTTTGGCCTGGAGATGCTGGGCAAGCCGAAGGCCCAGATCAAGGTGCGCGTGGCCGAGATGCTGAAGCTGGTCAAGATGGAAGCACTCGCCGGTCGTCGCACCAGCCAGATCTCCGGCGGCCAACAGCAGCGCGTGGCGCTGGCCCGGGCGCTCGCGCCCCAACCCAAGGTGCTGTTGCTCGACGAGCCGCTCTCGGCACTCGACTACAAGCTGCGCAAGGAGATGCAGATCGAGCTGAAGCGGCTGCAGCACGAGACCGGCATCACCTTCATCTTCGTCACCCACGACCAGGAGGAAGCACTGACCATGTCGGATCGCATCGCGGTGATGTCATCGGGCAAGATCCTGCAGGTCGGCTCGCCCTGGGATATTTACGACAAGCCGGCGGAACGCTTCGTGGCCGACTTTATCGGCGAAACCAACTTTCTGACTGCCGCAATTGCCGGCGTCAGCGATGGAAAGGCTCAAGCGACGCTCAAATCCGGCGCGACGATCAATGCCACGGTCGCGGAAGGCTTCCAGCCGAAAGACAAAGCCACCGTAGTGGTGCGGCCTGAGCACGCCAAGCTGACCGCCGCCAAGGGCGATCTTTCCGGGACTGTGGAAAACATCATCTATTTCGGCACCGATACACACATTCACGTCCGTCTCGATAGTGGCGAGGATTTCACCGTTCGCCAGCAGAACACCCGCAGTGCAGGCTGCGGTTTCGAGCAAGGTGACAAGGTCGGCATTGCCATCGGCAACGATGCCGCACAGGTGTTGAGGGACTGATGGTAGCCGCCACACTCTCAAAAGCCGCTTTGTTCGAGACAGGGGCAGCCAAGGCCACGGCGCGGCGCAACCGACTGCTCTCCGTTCCGGCGCTGGTCATCATCGGCATTTTCGGAGTGCTGCCGCTAATCATCATATGCGTCTATTCGTTCCTCGTCGCGGCACCCTATGGCGGCGTACAATGGCAATTCTCGACCGACGCCTATCTGAACTTCTTGTTCCAGCGCGATATTTTCGACGACACGCTACAGTTCACGCCGGACTTCCTGATCATCTATTTGCGCTCGTTTCTGTTTGCGGTGGTGACGACGGTCATCTGCCTGCTGCTCGGCTTTCCCACCGCTTACTTCATGGCGACGCGGGCGCCAGCGCAGCGCAATTGGTGGGTGCTTTTGATCACCATCCCGTTCTGGTCGAACCTTTTGGTCCGCACGTTGGCGATCATGTTCATCATCCGCGACGAAGGCCTGATCAACAATGCGCTGATGGCATTGGGTGTGATCGATAAACCGATCACGATGCTTTACACCAATTTCGCCATCCAACTCGGACTGCTCTACGCCTTCCTGCCGTTCATGGTGCTGCCGCTCTATTCGAGCCTGGAGAAGCTGGACTTCCGGCTGATAGAGGCCGCGTACGATCTCTACGCGACACGCCGGCAAGTCTTATGGCGTGTGATCATCCCGCTGTCGCGGCCTGGCATTATTGCCGGTTGCCTGCTGGTCTTCATTCCCGCACTTGGCGCCTATGTGACCCCACTTATCCTCGGCGGTGGCATACATCTGATGATCGGCGATCTCATTGCCCAGCAATTCGGATCCGGGCGCAACTGGCCGTTGGGCTGTGCCCAGGCTTTGATCCTGATGGCTGCGGTGCTGGTGGCGCTCTTCTTCTACGTCCGCAACACGTCGGGGAGGATGCAACATGGCTGATCCCCGCAATATCGACATCAAGGACCAGCCGGGCTTCCGCTCTATCGCCATCATCTGCCTATGCGTGCTCTACGTGCCTGTCCTGATCCTGATGATCTTCTCGCTGAATAGTGGTTCGCTGGTCACGCAGTGGGAAGGTCTTACGCTCAGCTGGTACGGCAGTGCGCTGCTCAACGAGGAATTCCACAGCGCTGCCAAGAACACGATGATCATTTCGGTGACCGCAACGATCATCTCGACGATCACAGCCACTCTGGCTGCGATCGGCATGACCCGGGTCAAGCCGTGGCGGGGCTTGTCTACAGCCTTTATGATCATCAACCTGCCGTTGATGGTCCCGGAAATCATCACCGCGGTGGCGACGCTGTCCTTCTTTGCCCTGATTGCCGGAATGTTCGGGCTGAACTTCGGCATCGGCAACCTCATCCTCGCCCACACTGTTTTCTGCATTCCTTTTGCCTACATGCCGATTCGGGCGCGGTTGGAGGATATGGACCTGACGCTCGAATACGCGGCCGCGGATCTCTATGCGACGCCTTGGAATGCATTCAAGCGTGTGACGCTGCCCTTACTTGTTCCCGGCATAATGTCGGGTGCCGCACTCGCCTTCATCGTGTCCTTCGACGATTTCACCATCACACAACTCGTCGCGGGGCCAGGGCAGACGACACTGCCGCTCTATATCTGGAACCAGATCAGGCGGCCGATGACGCCGGAGATCAACGCCATCTCCACCATTTTGCTGCTGGTCTCGATCCTCTTCGTCTCAGTATCGTTCCTGATCGCGCGCCGACGCGCCAATTGAATTAATGGGAAGGCAAAGGAGAACAAAAATGTCTAGGAAGATGATGGCTGCCGTTTCGACGGCAGCGCTTTTGTGGGCACTGCCTGCGCTCGCCGATGGCGAATTGCATATCTACAATTGGGGTGATTACACCAATCCCAAGCTGATCGAGAAGTTCGAGAAACAGTACAATGTGAAGGTTACGCTGGACGACTACGATTCCAACGAAACCATGTTGTCGAAAGTGCGCGCCGGCAATTCCGGTTACGACATTGTGGTGCCCTCCGACTACACTGTGAAGATCATGGTGGACGAGGGCCTGCTCGAAAAGACCGAGCCCAACGCGATGCCGAACGGCAAGAATATCGATCCGCGTTTTGTCGACATCTATTGGGACAAGGGCCGCCACTACACCGCGCCGTGGCAGTTCGGCACCACGACTTTCGCGGTCAACATGGACAAGTTCAAGGGCGACATCGACACGCTCAGCATCCTCTTCGACCCGCCGGCAGAGCTCAAGGGCCAGATCAACGTGCTCGACGACGTCAACACCGTCATGCATGCGGCCGAGCGTTATGCCGGCGTGCCGCGCTGCGGTGCCGACAAGGCCAATCTGAAAAAGGTCAACGACATCCTGATGGCCGCCAAGCCGTCGTGGAAGACCTTCAGCTACGACACCATCACCAAGATCACCTCCGGCGACGTAATCGTGACGGAACAGTGGAACGGCGCGACCTACCGCTCGCGGCAGAAAATCCCCGCCATCAAGTATGCCTATCCGAAGGAAGGCATCGAAGGCTGGATGGACAATGTGGCGGTGCTGAAAGGCGCCAAGAACCTCGATAATGCCAAGCTGTTCCAGGATTTCGTCATGGCCCCGGAAAACGCGGCGCTGATCTCGGAATTCGCTGGCTATGACAACGGCATTGCCGGCAGCCACAAGTTCCTGCAAGCGGATTTCGCCAATTCGCCCGAACTCAACCCCCCGGCAGGTGCGCCGGCAGCGGAATTCGTTCCGCCGTGCCCGCCTGAAGTGGTCGAGATCTACAACAAGATCTGGACCAACCTGCGCAAGTAAGGCTCGGTTCAAAATCTTACGGAAGGGGGGCATCGGCCTCCCTTCTTTGCGCTTAGGAGAGGCTCAATGATGTCCTATCGCAACAGCGACCCGCGTCTGCCGATCATGCAGGGCTCGCCACCCGCCATGGTGGTTCCCAAGCTTGACTGGGACCGGCCGCCGTGGAACCGCTGGGCGTTCCAGCACATCCGCGAATTCCTGCCGACCGCCGAAGTCTGGCGCGGCAATGGCCATCGCCACCGTTTCGAACGCGCCGAGGTCGATCTCGACGGGCTGGCGGTCGAGGACAGCACAGGCGCGCCGACGACGCTCGCCGGGCTGCTCGACGAGACCTATACGGACGGCTTCCTGGTGCTCAAGGACGGCAAGGTTGCCTATGAGCGCTATTTCAACGACATGGGCGAACGCACGCTGCACCTGTCGCAATCGATGGCGAAATCCATCACCGGTTCGGTGTTCGGCATACTGGTCGGGCGCAACTTGATCGATCCGGCCAGGCCGGTGACGACCTATCTGCCGGAACTCAGCGCGACAGGCTGGGCCGGAGCCAGCGTCCAGCATGTGCTGGACATGACCAGCGGCGTTCGCTTCTCCGAGGAATATACCGACCGCTATTCCGACATCGGCCAAGTCGACGTCGCCACCGGCTGGAGCCCGTGCCGCCTGACAGCGACCCGGACTTCCGCTGGCCCTCGCATATGTTCGAACTGATCCTGGGCTTGAAGGAAACTCTCCGCCCGCACGGGGCTGCCTTCGAATACCGCTCGATTGAGACCGACGTGCTTGCCTTCATCATGGAGCGCGTGACGGGCAAGCGGCTGCCGCAGCTGGTTTCGGAAGAACTCTGGCAAAAGCTCGGCGCTGACGAAAGCGCCTGCTTCACCGTCGACAGCGCCGGTTATGCGGTGGCCGACGGCGGCTTCAACGCGACGCTGCGCGACTACGGCCGCTTTGGCCAGCTGATCCTCGACAATGGTGGCGGCGTCGTGCCGGCCGAATGGATCGAGGCGACACGCAACGGCACGCATGGGCCGGATTTCAGCCCCAGCCTGCCGGAGGGCAGCTATCGCAACCAGTTCTGGATCGAGGACCCGCGCTCGCGCGCTCTGATGTGCCGGGGCGTGTTCGGGCAGATGATCCATATCGACTGGAACACCGGAATGGTCGTGGTGAAGCTTTCGACCTGGCCGGATTTCAGCAATGTCGCCTATTCCATGGCAACGCTGAAGGCCGTGCACGCCATCGCCGCCGCGTTGAGCTGAGCCCGCAAGAAACGACCCGGGAAGAAACGCCATGACCGGCAAGACCGCGTTCGAGACCCGGTACGGCTTCCGCCGCAACGAGGTGCTGCTCGCCAACTGGCGCGAAAACCCGTTCAACCGATGGTCGTTCCAGAATCTTGGCGAACTGGTGCCTACCGCCCGCGTGGCGGCAGCGCCGGCTGGTGTCGAGATGCCGGTCCGGGACATGAGCGGCCTGCTCGACGAGAAGGTCACGGTCGCCAGCACACCGGAGACGGTGGCTGAATTTCTCGGGCGTTCGAGCACCGATGCGCTGACGGTGATGAAGGGCGGCAAGATCGTCGGCGACTGGTTCGCGCTGCACATGGATTTCGGCGCCCGCCATATCATCTTTTCGATCAGCAAGTCGCTGACGGCCATCATTGCCGGCATATTGGAAGGCGAGGGGGTGTTCGACCCGGAAGCGTCGGTGACGCAGTATATTCCTGAGGCCGCCGGCTCTGCCTATGGCGATGCGAGCGTGCGGCATGTGCTCGACATGAGCGTCAGCCTCGATTTCGAGGAAGCCTATCTCGACCCGGAGAGCGCATTCGCCCGCTACCGCCGCGCCACGCTGTGGAATCCTGGCGGCGGCAGGGAGAGCCTGCGGGAATTCATCCTGACCCTGCAGCATCTTGCCGAGCCGCATGGCCAGACCTTCCGCTACCGCTCGCCCAATTCCGACCTGCTGGGTCTGTTGCTCGAGAGCGCGTCCGGCCAGCGTTTTGCCGACCTGATGCGTGAGAAATTATGGCTGCCGCTTGGCACCGTCAGCGACGCTTCGATCAGCGTCGACATGGAAGGCACGGCCCGCACCGCCGGCGGCATTTCGGTGACGCCGCGCGACCTGGCGCGCGTTGGCGAGATGATGCGGCAAGGCGGGGTGGCCAATGGCCGACGCATCGTGCCGGAAGCCTGGGTGCGAGACACGGTTGCTACCGGCGGCAGTGCCGCCGCCTGGCAGCGCGGCACGATGCGGCCATTGTTTCCCAAAGGCCGTTACCGCAACAAATGGTACCAGACTGGACACGAAAACGGCGTCTATTGCGGCATCGGCATTCATGGCCAGTGGCTCTATGTCGATCCGAAGACCGAAGTGGTGATCGCCAAGATGTCGTCGCAGTCGGAACCGGTCGACGATCGGCTCGATGCCGAGATCGTCGCCTTTTTTGGGGCGCTGAGCCGCATGGTCTGAGCGCCGCATTAGCATGCGCATTCCTGTGGACCCGCCGGGCTGATCAAAGCGCGGCGGTTGGCGGACCGAGCATCTGCGCCTATGGTCCCCGCTCTTTCGACGAGAGCAGGAACGACATGGCATCCGACATCAAGCGCATCGCAGCCATCATCGCGGCCGAGATCAGTGCCCGGCCCGAACAGGCGGTCGCTGCGATCGAATTGCTCGACGAGGGCGCGACGGTGCCGTTCGTGGCGCGCTACCGCAAGGAGGTCACCGGCGGGCTGGACGACACGCAATTGCGCGACCTTGCCGAACGGCTTGCCTACCTGCGCGAGCTCGATGCCCGCCGCGACACCATCCTTGGCTCCATCCGCGAGCAGGGCAAGCTGACCGCAGAGCTTGAGGGCAAGATCGTCGCCGCCACCACCAAGGCGGAACTGGAAGATATCTATCTGCCCTACAAGCCCAAGCGCCGCACCAAAGCCGAGATCGCTCGGGAGCGCGGGCTGGGGCCGCTGGCGGAAGCCATTCTCGCCGACCGCTCGCTCGTTCCGGCCGAACTGGCGCTAGCTTATGTCAGCGAAGATGTTGCCGACGCCAAGGCGGCGCTCGACGGCGCGCGCGACATCCTGTCGGAACAGTTCGCCGAGAATGCCGACCTGATCGGCAAGTTGCGCACCCACATGAAGGAACGTGCTTTCATGCGGGCCAGGGTGGTCGACGGCAAACAAGAGGCCGGCGCGAAATTCTCCGATTATTTCGACCATGTCGAGCGCTGGGCGAATGTGCCGAGCCATCGCGCGCTGGCGATGCTGCGCGGCCGCAACGAGGAAGTGCTGTCGCTCGACATCGAGGTCGATGCCGACGACGCTTCGCCGGTGAAGCCGGTCGAGCGGATGATCGCCAATGCCTATGCCATCGGCGGCAGCCTGCCGGGCGACCGCTGGCTGATGGAGGTGGCGGGCTGGACCTGGCGCATAAAACTGTCGCTGCACCTGACGCTCGATTTGATGCGCGATCTGCGCGAACGAGCGGAAGAGGAAGCGATCCACGTCTTTGCCCGCAATCTAAAGGATTTGCTGCTCGCGGCTCCCGCCGGTTCTCGTGCCACGATGGGGCTCGACCCCGGCATCCGCACCGGCGTCAAGGTGGCGGTGGTCGACGGAACCGGCAAGGTGCTGACCACGACGACGGTCTATCCGTTTCCGCCGAGGAACGATGTGCGTGGCACACAGGCGGAACTCGCCAAGCTTATCCGCCTGCACAAGGTCGAACTGATCTCGATCGGCAACGGCACCGGCAGCCGCGAGACGGAAAAGCTGGTGGCGGACATGCTGTCCGACATGCCGGCGGACGGTGGCCCGAAGCCATTGAAGGTGATCGTTAGCGAGGCGGGCGCCTCGGTCTATTCGGCATCGGCGACGGCGGCGGCGGAATTCCCCGGCCTCGACGTATCCTTGCGAGGCGCCGTGTCGATCGCCCGGCGGCTGCAGGATCCGCTGGCCGAGCTGGTCAAGATCGAGCCAAAATCGATCGGCGTCGGCCAATATCAGCACGATGTCGACCAGTACCGGCTGGGACGTTCGCTGGAAGCGGTGGTGGAGGATGCCGTCAACGCCGTCGGCGTCGATCTCAACACCGCCTCGGCGCCACTCCTGGCGCGCGTTTCAGGTCTCGGTGCGTCACTCGCGGACGCCATTGTCGCGCATCGCGATGCGACCGGCCCTTTCGCCAGCCGGAAGGATCTGCTGAAGGTCGCCCGCCTTGGACCTCGGGCGTTCGAGCAAAGCGCCGGCTTCCTGCGCATTGCCAATGGCAGCGAGCCGCTCGATGCCTCGTCGGTGCACCCCGAAGCCTATGGCGTGGCGAAGAAGATCGTTGCCGCCTGTGGGCGCGATGTCCGTTCGCTGATGGGGGACAGTGCAACACTGAAGGCGCTCGACCCGCGCGTCTTCGTCGATGAGCGTTTCGGCTTGCCAACGGTGCGCGATATCCTGGCGGAGCTGGAAAAGCCCGGCCGCGATCCGCGTCCCGGTTTCAAGACGGCGACCTTTGCCGACGGCATCGACGACATCAAGGATCTGAAGCCCGGCATGCTGCTGGAAGGCACGGTCACCAATGTCGCCGCCTTCGGCGCCTTCGTCGATATCGGCGTCCATCAGGACGGGCTGGTGCATGTCTCGCAACTGGCCGACCGGTTCATCAAGGATGCGCATGAGGTGGTCAAGGCTGGCGACGTGGTGAAGGTGCGGGTTGTCGATGTCGACATCAAGCGCAAGCGCATTGCGCTTTCGATGCGCAAGGACGGGGGCGAAGGCGGGGCACCGCGCGGTGGGCCGCGCGACAATGGCGGCGGCAGGCCAGCGCCACGTGCACCGGCGCCGCAGCGCCAACCGGAGCGGCCCGCACAGCAAGGCGCGTTCGGCGCGGCGCTGGCCGATGCGCTGAAGCGGAAGTAGCTACCAAGCCAGAACTGCCGGCTCCTTCTCAACCTGACCCAGCAACCAGTCGCGAAAGCTGGCGACGGG
Source organism: Mesorhizobium sp. M0047 (assembly GCF_040323315.1). NCBI lineage: Bacteria > Pseudomonadati > Pseudomonadota > Alphaproteobacteria > Hyphomicrobiales > Phyllobacteriaceae > Mesorhizobium > Mesorhizobium sp. M0047. The sequence continues at coordinate 291,124 of NZ_JAMYUW010000002.1, forward strand.
GGGATGGCCGCGCTTGTCGTGCGGGACGACGAGATAGTAGGCGCTGCGGCTTTGCATCGGCTGGCCGGGCGCCAGCACGAGCTGGCCGCGATGCAATTCGCCTGCGATGAGGATCAGCGGCAACAGCGCCACGCCGAGGCCAGCCATGCAGGCCTGGGCAGCGGTGCCGAACTGTTCGAACTGCATGCCGGGTCCGCTCGGCGCGCTCAGCCCCTGATGCTCGAACCATTCGGTCCAGGCGCCGGGCCGCGTCGCCATATGCAGCAGCGGCAAGCGGCCGATATCGGCCGGTGAGGCGATGGCGCGGCCGGCGAGGAATTCGGCCGAGACCACCGGCGCCACCGTTTCGCGAACCAGAAGCGTCGAGTCGGCCTCCGGCCAGTCCGGCAGGCCGTAGTGGATTGCCGCATCCAGCCTCTCCCTAGCGAAGTCGAAGCGGCCGACGCGAGTGACAAAGTTGATGGTGATATCGGGATTGTTTTCGACGAAATCGGGTATCATCGGCATAAGCCAGCGCGTGCCGAAGGTCGGCAATATGGCAAGGTTCAGGATGCCGCTATGCCGATTGCTCATCAATCCAAGGGCTGCGTCACGCAACTGGCCAAGGGCTGAACGCACCGCGTCGGCGTAGATTTCGCCTGATGTCGACAGCCTGACATTGCGGCTGTCGCGCTCGAACAATCGGCGGCCGAACTGATCTTCCAGCAACCTGATCTGCCTACTGACCGCGCCCTGGGTCAGATCAAGCTCTTGGGCGGCGGCGGTGAAACTACCAAGGCGGGCCACAGCCTCGAAGGCGGCAAGGGCGCTGACGTTGGGCAAAAGGCGGCGCTGGACATTCATGATCCATTACTAACGCTCATTGATCGGTGAAGCAATTTCGTTTGATTTTTTCGGGGCGCGGGCCGATAAGCCGGGCCAAGTTTTTGCTTCATGCATGTCGTCATCCCAAAACCGCTGAATACTTTTGGGCGACATGCATTGGTTTGGGAGAACGCCATGGCTGCCGACAAGAATGCATTCGTCTGGGAAGACCCGTTCCTGATCGAGGACCAGCTTTCGGAAGTCGAGCGCATGGTGCGCGATAGTGCTGCGGCCTTTGCCGCCGACAGACTGGCGCCTCGAATCGAGGACGCCTATCTCAACGAGACCTTCGACACCGCTATCTTCCGCGAAATGGGCGAGGCCGGCCTGCTCGGCATCAACATCCCCGAGGAATTCGGCGGGCTCGGCGCCAACTATGTGACCTACGGGCTGGTCGCGCGGGAGGTCGAACGTGTTGACTCGGGCTATCGCTCGATGATGTCAGTGCAGTCGTCGCTGGTGATGTATCCGATCTATGCCTACGGCTCTGACGAACAGCGCAGAAAATACCTGCCCAAGCTTGCCAGCGGCGAATGGATCGGCTGTTTCGGCCTGACCGAGCCGGATGCCGGCTCCGACCCCGGCGGCATGAAGACGCGCGCCGAGAAGACCGCCAATGGCTACAGACTTTCCGGCTCGAAGATGTGGATTTCCAACGCGCCGGTCGCCGATGTGTTCGTCGTCTGGGCGAAGTTGAAGGGCGAGAACGGCAAGGACGAGATCCGCGGCTTTGTGCTGGAAAAGGGCATGAAGGGGCTTTCGGCGCCGACTATCGGCGGCAAGCTGTCGCTGCGGGCATCGATCACCGGCGAAGTGGTGATGGAAGGCGTCGAAGTCGGGGAAGACGCGCTGCTGCCCAACGCCAAGGGCCTTGGCGGTCCATTCGGCTGCCTCAACCGGGCCCGCTACGGCATTTCCTGGGGCTCGATGGGGGCTGCGGAAGATTGCTGGCACCGCGCCCGCCAATACGGTCTTGATCGCAAGCAGTTCGGCAAGCCGTTGGCCGGCACGCAGCTTTACCAGAAGAAGCTCGCCGACATGCAGACCGAGATAGCGCTTGGGCTGCAGGCATCGTTGCGCGTCGGACGGTTGCTCGATGAAGGCAAGATGGCGCCGGAAATGATCTCGATCGTCAAGCGCAACAATTGCGGCAAGGCGCTCGACATCGCCCGCCAGGCCCGCGACATGCATGGCGGCAACGGCATCCAGATCGGCTACCACGTCATGCGCCATGCGCAGAACCTGGAGACGGTCAACACCTATGAGGGCACGCATGACGTGCACGCGCTGATCCTGGGACGGGCGCAGACGGGGATACAGGCGTTCTTCTGAGCGTTCGGCAGCTGCTTAAATTAGGTGCACCGCAACATCTCTGCTTGGAGAATGGCCGCCTGATGTGTCAGGGTTCAGCGAAATCGTTTGAAACGCTGAATTCCGGGGCTTCATGGCAATTCTGGCAGCTGTCTATCACCTGACCCATTACAAGTACGACCGGCCGGTGGTTCTCGGTCCCCAGATCATCAGGCTGCAGCCGGCGCCGCATTCCCGCACCAAGGTGCTCAGCCATTCGCTCAAAGTCGAGCCGGCGAACCACTTCGTCAATCTGCAGCAGGATCCCTACGGCAACTTCCTTGCCCGCTTCGTCTTCCCGGAGCCGGTGACGGAGCTGAAGATCGAGGTCGACCTTGTCGCTGACATGACGGTCTACAATCCGTTCGACTTCTTCGTCGAACCATCGGCCGAGACCTTCCCGTTCGAGTACCCGGAAGAGATACGCGACGATCTCGCCATCTACCGGACGCCGGAGCCGGCCGGCCCGTTGCTTTCGGCCTTGCTCGGAACAATCGACCGCAGCGCGCCGAATACTGTCAATTTCCTCGTCGATCTCAATGCGCGGCTGCAGCGCGAAATTGCCTATATCGTTCGCATGGAGACCGGTGTGTTCTCGCCGGAGGAGACGCTTGCGGCGAAAAAGGGTTCGTGCCGGGATTCGAGCTGGCTGCTGGTGCAGATCCTGCGCAATCTCGGCATCGCCGCGCGCTTCGTTTCCGGCTACCTGATCCAGTTGAAGCCGGATCTGGTGGCGCTCGACGGGCCAGCCGGAACCGCCGTCGACTTCACCGACCTGCATGCCTGGTGCGAGGTCTATCTTCCCGGCGCGGGCTGGATCGGCTTCGACCCGACCTCGGGCCTGCTCACCGGCGAAAGTCATGTGCCGCTGGCGGCGACGCCGCATTTCCGCAACGCTGCCCCGATTTCCGGCATGGCGAGCTTCGCCAATGTCGAATTCGGCTTCGACATGCGGGTCGACCGCATCGCCGAGCATCCGCGCATCACCAAACCGTTCTCGGATCAAAGCTGGCAGGCGCTCGATGCGCTCGGCAACAAGGTCGATGCTGCACTGTCGGCCGGGGACGTGCGGCTGACGATGGGCGGCGAGCCGACCTTCGTGTCGATCGACGATTTCGAGTCGGCCGAGTGGAACACCGCGGCCGTCGGCCCGACCAAGCGTGAAAGGGCCGATGAACTGATCCGAAAACTGCGTGGGCGTTTCGCGCCGGGTGGTTTCCTCCATTATGGCCAGGGCAAATGGTATCCGGGCGAAAGCCTGCCGCGCTGGACCTTTTCGCTCTACTGGCGGGCCGATGGCGAGCCGGTGTGGAGCGACCCGTCGCTGATCGCGCGCGAAAAGAGCGAGGCCGATGTCGGCCCGAAACAGGCCGAAAGCCTACTGACCGCGATTGCCGGCGAACTCGGCATCGACAAAAGCATGGTCAGCGAAGCCTATGAGGATCCGGCCGAGTGGCTGCTCAAGGAGGGCAAGCTGCCGGACAATGTCGATCCGTCCAACTCCAAGCTTGAGGACCCGGAAGAGCGCAGCCGCATGGCGAAAGTGTTCGAACGCGGGCTGACCAAGCCGTCGGGTTACGTGTTGCCCGTGCAGCGCTGGAACAGCCAGGCGTCAGGGCCGCGCTGGCGCTCGGAAAGATGGCATACGCGGCGCGGCCGGCTGTTCCTGGTGCCGGGCGATTCACCCGTCGGCTACCGCTTGCCGCTCGGCACGTTGCCCTATGTGCCGCCGGCGCAGTTCCCCTACATCGTGCCGGTCGATCCATCGCTGCCGCGCGGACCGTTGCCCGCGCGCGAAGCCATATTGCCCGGGACGGCTCCGGCCGAACAGGAAGGCGCCGACGAGATGGCGCGCCGCCAGCAGGCGGCGTCCTTCACGGCGGCGACCGGCCAGCAGGATCGGGTGGAACAGGAGATCACCGAGATCGGCGGCGCGGTGCGCACCGCACTTTCGGTCGAACCGCGCGACGGCCGGCTCTGCGTGTTCATGCCGCCAGTCGAAGCGCTGGAGGATTATCTCGAACTGGTCGCGGCGGCCGAAAACGCGGCAAAGGCGATCGGCCTTCCCGTGCATATCGAAGGCTATGGCCCGCCGCATGATCCGCGCCTCAACGTCATCCGCGTGGCGCCCGATCCCGGCGTCATCGAGGTCAACATCCATCCGGCCTCGAACTGGCAGGATTGCGTGGCGACGACGACGGCGATCTACGAGGAAGCGCGGCAGACGCGGCTTGGCGCCGACAAGTTCATGATCGACGGCCGTCATACCGGCACCGGCGGCGGCAACCATGTCGTTGTCGGCGGCGCGACGCCCAACGACAGCCCGTTCCTGCGCCGGCCGGACCTGTTGAAGAGCCTTGTGCTGCAATGGCAGCGGCGTCCGTCGCTGTCCTATCTTTTCTCGGGCCTGTTCATCGGCCCGACCAGCCAGGCGCCGCGCTTCGACGAGGCGCGTCACGACTCGCTCTACGAACTCGAAATCGCGATGGCGCAGGTGCCGCATCCAGATCAGGGCGCAGCACCTTTGCCGTGGCTGGTCGACCGGCTGTTCCGCAATTTGTTGACCGACGTCACCGGGAATACGCATCGCTCGGAAATTTGCATCGACAAGCTGTTCTCGCCGGACGGTCCAACCGGCCGGCTGGGTCTTGTCGAGTTCCGCGGTTTCGAGATGCCGCCCAATGCGCGCATGAGCCTGGCGCAGCAACTGCTTGTCAGGGCGATTATTGCCCGCGCGTGGAAGAGCCCGCTCGATGGCCGCTTCGTGCGCTGGGGTACCTCGCTGCATGACCGCTTCATGCTGCCGCACTATGTCTGGGCCGATTTTCTCGACGTGCTTGACGACCTCAAGCTCAACGGTTTCGAGTTCAGGCCCGAATGGTTCGACGCCCAGCTCGAATTCCGCTTCCCGTTCTGCGGCGAGGTTCAGCACGCGGGCGTCAAGCTGGAACTGCGGCAGGCGCTGGAGCCATGGCATGTCATGGGCGAGCAAGGCGCGATCGGCGGCACCGTGCGCTTCGTCGATTCCTCGGTCGAGCGGCTGCAGGTCAAGACCGAAGGTCTCAATCCGGAGCGCCACGCGATCGTTTGCAACGGCCGCATCGTGCCCATGAAGGTCACGGACAATCGCGAAGTCGCTGTGGCGGGCGTTCGTTTCAAGGCCTGGCAGCCGGCTTCGGGCCTGCATCCGGCGCTGCCGGTCAACACGCCGCTGGTGTTCGATATCTATGACCGCTGGTCGGGCCGGGCGGTCGGCGGCTGCGTCTACCATGTCGCGCATCCCGGCGGGCGCAACTACGATACCTTCCCGGTCAACGGCAACGAGGCGGAGGCACGGCGCCTCGCCCGCTTCGAACCGCGCGGGCATACGCCGTCCGCCTATGTGCTGCGTGAAGAACAACCGGCGGAAGATTTCCCGATGACCCTTGACCTTCGGCGGCCGGCAAGACTCTGATCAGCGATGGCGAAGGGGAATCACAGACGAGTACGCGGCAAGCCGCAGATCCACAGCCTGCTGGAGCACTACCAGCCGATCGACGGCGTCGTCGACGAGATGGTCGACGCGTCAGGCAATCCCCGCCCGACATGGAAACACTTCATCGAGGCGCTCGACGAGCTGGGGCCTGAAAAGCTTGGCCAGCGATTTGCCCGTGCCGACCAGTATCTGCGCGATGCCGGTGTTTATTACCGCGTCTACGACAAGGCCGGCGCCAATGAGCGCGAATGGCCGCTGGCGCATGTCCCGGTTCTCATCGAAGAGAGCGAGTGGGCGGCGATCAGCGCCGGCCTCGTGCAGCGCGCCGAACTGTTCGAGGAAACAATCGCCGATATCTACGGGCCGAACCGGCTGGTCGAAAAAGGCATACTGCCGGCGGGACTGATCGCGGCGAGCCCGGAGTATTTGCGTCCCGTCGTCGGCACCAAGCCGGCCGGCGGCCATTTCCTGCATTTCTGCGCCTTCGAGCTCGGCCGCGGGCCTGACGGCCAATGGTGGGTGCTTGGCGACCGCACCCAGGCGCCGTCGGGCGCCGGCTTCGCACTGGAGAACCGTGTCGCCACCACGCGCGCGCTGTCCGATATCTATGGCGAGATGCATGTGCACCGCCTTGCCGGCTTCTTCCGCCGCTTTCGCGACGCGCTGATCGGCATGGCCAAGGAGACCGACGGCCGCGTCGCCATCCTGACGCCTGGGCCGCTCAACGAAACCTACTACGAACACGCCTATATCGCCCGTTATCTCGGTATCATGCTGCTCGAAGGCGAGGATTTGACCGTTTCCGGCGGCAGGCTGATGGTGCGCACGGTTTCCGGGCTGATGCCGATCAGCGTGTTGTGGCGGCGGCTCGATGCGGCTTTCGCCGATCCGCTCGAACTGCGAGCGGACTCGCAGATCGGCACACCGGGCCTGGTCGAGGCGATCCGCCAGGGTGCGGTTGCGACCGTCAATGCGCTGGGCTCCGGCCTGATGGAGACACGGGCGCTGCTTGCCTTCCTGCCCAAGATTTCACGCGCCTTGCGGGGCGAGGAATTGCTGCTGCCAAGTGTCGCGACATGGTGGTGCGGGCAAGCAACCGAACGTGCGCATGTGCTGGCCAATATCGATCGCATGGTCATTGGCCCGGCGCTGTCGACGAGACTTGCCTTCGAGGATGACGACCAGACGAAGCTTGGCTCGGCGCTGTCGGCCGGGGAGCGGGCGGAGCTGGTGTCGCGCATCGAACGCGATGGCGGCAACTTCGTTGGCCAGGAAGCGGTGACTCTTTCGACGACGCCCGTCTATGTCGGCGGCTGGCTGGAGCCCCGGCCGGCGAGCCTGCGCGTTTACCTGGCGCGAACGCCCGAGGGCTGGATGGTGATGCCGGGGGGCTTTGCCCGCGTCGGCCTATCGCTCGACCCGACGGCGATCGCGATGCAGCGCGGAGGCCAGGCGGCGGACGTCTGGGTGGTCAGCGAGCGACCGGTGGAGCGCGAGACGCTGCTGCCGCAAGAAGGCGACAGTTTCACGCGCACCAGGCCCGGTAGCCTGCCCAGCCGGGCGGCGGAGAACCTGACCTGGCTTGGACGTTATATCGAACGCTCGGAAGACACGGTGCGCATCCTACGTGCCTATCATGTGCGGCTGGCCGAAACCTCCGACCCGGATATGCCGCTGCTCGCCGACATCAGGGAGTATCTCCAACCTTTCGGCATCGACATCGAGACGGCGATCCCGTCAGGGCTGATCGGTACGCTGGATAGCGCGGTCTACAGCGCCGGTCAGATTCGCGACCGCTTCTCGCCCGATGGCTGGCTGGCGCTGAAGGACCTGTCGAAGACCATCCATCAGTTCGCAACGACGGTAGCGCCAGGCGACGACGCGACCCGGGCGATGACGGTCGTCCTGCGCAAGCTCGCCGGCTTTTCCGGCCTGCTGCACGAGAACATGTACCGCTTCGCCGGCTGGCGCTTCCTCGAGATCGGCCGGAGGCTGGAGCGCGGCATCCAGATCGCCCGTACGCTATCGCGGCTGACCAGCGCCAAGGCGCCGGACGGCGCGCTCGACATGATGCTGGAGATCGGCGACAGCGTGATGACCCACCGTCGGCAATATCCGGTGCAGGCCGGCCGGCGCACGGTGATCGATCTCTTGGCGCTCGACCCGCTCAATCCTCGCTCCATCCTGTTCCAGCTCGAAAGGCTGAAGGCCGAGATCGGCCTGTTGCCATCGCTCGGCGGGCAAGGGCACATGTCGCCGGCGGCGAAGGAAATCCTGCAGCTCAACACTGCCATCGCCATCAAGGAGCCTTCGGACATGACGGCGAAGGCGCTGGACGATCTCGCCCACGAAATCGGCGGCCTCTACAACAGCCTCGCCAAAGCCTATCTCGGCTAAGCAGGTTCCGGAACAAGAAAAGTAGGGCATGCTTTACGATATCAGGCTTCATCTGCATTACGACTATGCCGCGGCGGCCGGCGGCGGCCGCCATCAGATCCGCGTGCTGCCGTCGACGATATCCGGCGTTCAGCGCGTCATCGCGGCATCACTGTCCTTTGCGCCGGCGCCCAACGAGCGTTCTGATTTTTCCGACTTCTTCGGCAACAACGTCACCTCGATCGCCTTTCGCGAGGCGCATGAGACGCTCGACATAAGGATGAGCGCACGCGTATCGGTGTCGCGGCCCGAGCCCGGCCTCGACGTATCGCCCGATATCGGCAGGCTCAGGCAGGAGCTTGCTGCCGTGCGGTCGCTGGCGCCTGATACACCCCACCATTTCCTGACGGCCAGCATTCATGCCGGCATCGATGGTGCGATCACCGGCTACGCTCGCGATAGCGTCGCCGGCTCGGCCGCCGGCACGGCGATGAACCTGTGCAACCGCATCCATCGCGATTTCACCTATGACGGCGAGGCGACCACGGTGCGAACCAGGGCCAGCGACGCCTTCAAGTTGAAGCGCGGTGTCTGCCAGGATTTTTCGCATATCATGATCGCCGGCCTGCGAGGGCTCGGTATTCCGGCCGGCTATGTCAGCGGCTTCCTGCGCACCATCCCACCGAAGGGCAAACCCCGGCTGGAAGGCGCCGATGCCATGCATGCCTGGGTCAAGGTCTGGTGTGGGCGCGACGCCGGCTGGCAGGAATTCGATCCGACCAACGGCATGCGGGCCAGCAACGACCACATCACCGTCGGTTATGGCCGCGACTACTCTGACGTGGCGCCGATCGTGGGCGTTCTCAAGACCACGGGAGGGCAGGTCGGCGAGCAAGCTGTCGACGTCATTCCGGTCGTGCTCGAAAAGGCGTGAGATTCGGGCCGGCGCTGTCGCCCGCCCCCGGCTTTTCCGACCATGCGTGGAACCAGCAATCGGCCAGTGGCTTATCTACGGATATTTGCGCGGAGCTGACATGCTGCAGAAATCCGGATTGTCACACAGCCGGCCGGCTGACGGAGACACTGTGCCGAAAAATGGCACGCCCAGGAACGGGTCGCAAAGCTCGGCCGAACACGCGTCGCTTACCTATGTCAGTGATGCCGAGCCGGGTATCCGGCGGCTGAAGACAGGCAAGGGGTTTTCTTACAGAGGGCCGGATGGGCGGCCCGTCGCCGATGCTACCAGGGCGCGTATCGAGGCAATTGTCATTCCGCCGGCCTGGACGGATGTGTGGATTTCGCCCGACGCCGACGGCCATATCCAGGCAACGGGCAGGGACCTGCGCGGACGCAAGCAATACCGCTACCATCCGCAATGGGCCGAAGAACGCGACGGCGCCAAATATTCGAGCCTCGTCGCCTTTGCCGAAAGCCTGCCGACCCTGCGGCGCAGGATCGACAGCGATCTGCGCCGTCCCGGTTTGCCGTTCGAGCGTGTCGTCGCCGCGGTCGTCTGGCTGCTCGACAACACGATGATCCGGGTCGGCAATGCCGCTTATGCCCGCGACAACAAGAGCTTCGGGCTGACCACGTTGCGTGACCGCCATGTCGATATCGTCGGTTCAAGCCTGCGCTTTGCCTTCAACGGCAAGTCCGGCAAGGAGTGGAAGCTGAAGCTGGTCGACCGCCGTATCGCCAGGATTGTTCGCGGCGCGCAGGATCTGCCGGGCCAGAAGCTGTTTCAGTACCTCGATGACGACGGCAACAGGCGGCCGGTCCATTCAGAGGACGTCAACCGCTATATCCGTGAGGCGGCTGGTGACGCCTTCAGCTCGAAGCATTTCCGCACCTGGGGCGGCACCATCCACGCCGCATCGCTGTTTGCACAGACGGAATTGCCGGAAAGCCAGGCACAGCAAAAGCGGGTGATGAACAGCGTCGTCGACAAGGTCGCCGAGCGGCTGGGCAACACACGCGCGGTCTGCCGCAAATGCTACATCCATCCGCAGCTCTTCGAGGCGTGGTCAAAGGGGCGATTGCTGGACGAAATGGCGCAGGCCAACAAGCATAAGCGCTCGATCGATGGTCTGGACGATGAGGAAGCGCTCGTGCTGCGATGGCTGAAGCTACACGAAAGCTGACCGGCAGCGACGGAGCGTCGCCAAATCCGCCGCCTCGGGATTTTTTTATCGACGCCGTGTCGGGATCGGTCTTACTGTTTCGTCCTTTGACAGAGAAAAGGACCAACCATGCTCTACGCAATCCTCTGCTATGCTTCCGAAGATGTCGTCTGCTCCTGGAGCAAGGCACAGGACGACGAGGTCATGGCCAATCTCCGCGACGTCCAGGACAAATACGTCAAGGCTGGCAGGCTTGGCCCGGTGGCACGGCTCCTGCCGACCACGGCCGCGACGACGCTGAGGAGGGTCAAGGGCGAAGCGGTCGTCATCGACGGTCCGTTTGCCGAGACCAAGGAACAATTCCTCGGCTTCTACACGCTCGAATGCGGCGATCTCGACGAGGCCGTGGAGTTCGCCCGCGAACTTTCCGAGGTCAATCCGAGTGGCGGCTCCTATGAGATCCGGCCGGTCTCGGTCTTCAACCGCAACAAGGTCCCGGCATGACCGAACTTGCCTGGATCAGCTCGGCGATCAGCGCCGCCCGTCCGCAGGCAATGGGCGCGCTGCTGCGTTATTTCCGCGATCTCGATACGGCGGAAGAAGCTTTCCAGGACGCGTGCCTCAGGGCCATCAAGAACTGGCCGCAGAACGGCCCGCCGCGTGATCCAGCGGCCTGGCTGATCTTTGTCGGCCGCAACAGCGGCATCGACGCGGTGCGCAAGCGGGCCAAGCAGGCGCCGATGCCGGAGGAAGACCAGATCTCGGACCTGGAAGACGCCGAAAGCGATATCGCCGAGCGGCTGGACGGGGCGCATTACCGCGACGACATATTGCGGCTGCTGTTCATCTGCTGCCATCCCGACCTGCCGGCAACGCAGCAGATCGCGGTGGCGCTGCGGATTGTCTCGGGCCTCACCGTCAAGCAGATCGCGCGGGCCTTCCTGGTTGGCGAAAGCGCCATGGAGCAGCGCATCACCCGCGCCAAGGCGCGTATTGCGGACGCCGGCGTGCCGTTCGAGACGCCGGGCGCAGTCGAGCGGTCGGAACGGCTCGCCGCCGTCGCCGCCATGGTCTACCTGATCTTCAACGAAGGCTATTCGACCAACAGCGGCGAGGCGCCGGCCCGTGCGCCGCTGTGCGAAGAAGCGATCCGGCTGGCACGGCTGTTGCTGCGGCTGTTCCAGACCGAGCCGGAGATCATGGGGCTGACGGCGCTGCTGCTTCTGCAGCATGCGCGCGCACCGGCCCGTTTCGACGAGAGCGGCGAGATCGTGCTGCTCGAGGACCAGGATCGCAGCCTGTGGAGCCGCAAGATGATCGATGAGGGGCTGGCATTGGTCGACAAGGCGCTGCGCCATCGCAAGCCGGGCCCCTATCAGGTTCAGGCTGCCATTGCCGCGCTGCATGCACGGGCCGAAAAGGCCGAGGACACCGACTGGAACGAGATCGACCTGCTCTACCGCCTGCTCGAGCAGATGCAGCCGTCACCGGTGATCACGCTCAACCGGGCCGTCGCCGTCTCGAAGGTGCGTGGTCCAGCAGAGGCTCTCGCCATGATCGAGCCGCTGGAAGAACGGCTGTCCGGCTATTTCCACTTCTTCGGCCTCAAGGGTGGGCTTCTGATGCAGCTTGACCGGGGCGAGGAGGCGCGTGTCGCCTTTGACCGCGCGATTGCGTTGGCAAACACGGCGGCGGAAGCGGCTCATATCCGCATGCATATCGACCGGCTGATGAAGGACGGCGCCGCCCGCGCACCGACGCAAAAGGCAAACTGAGCGCCGTCCGCATGTCTGGCTCAATCGTGTCGCCTGGGCTTGGACCATGCCGGGGTGGCGATTCTTCCCCGAAACGAGTAATGCCACGCCATGACTGTGCCCGAAGTGCTGACCGGCACGCGGGCGACATTGCGCAAGCATTGGTTCAACGCCATCTGATGGCGATGGATCCGAAAGGGAAAAAATGACGATAGCGAAGGAAACGACCGAGCTTCTGGCGAAACTGGGTGTGGCGAAGGATGCGCTTGTCGGCGGTGACCTGATGGTGCGCAGCCCGGTGACGGGCGAGCAGATCGCGGCGCTTAAGACGATCTCGCCCGCCGATGCGGCCAAGACCATCGATGCCGCGCACAAGGCCTTCCAGGCGTGGCGGCTGGTGCCCGGCCCGAGGCGTGGCGAACTGGTGCGGCTGCTCGGCGAGGAGTTGCGCGCGCACAAGGCCGAGCTTGGCCGGCTGGTCTCGATCGAGGTCGGCAAGATCCCGTCCGAAGGACTCGGCGAAGTGCAGGAGATGATCGACATCTGCGATTTCGCCGTCGGCCTCTCCCGGCAATTGTACGGCCTGACCATCGCTACCGAGCGTCCCGGCCATCGCATGATGGAAACCTGGCATCCGCTCGGCGTCGTCGGCGTCATCTCCGCCTTCAATTTCCCGGTCGCGGTGTGGTCGTGGAACGCAGCACTGGCGCTGGTCTGCGGCGATGCGGTGGTGTGGAAGCCGTCGGAGAAGACGCCGCTGACGGCGCTTGCCTGCGAGGCGATTTTTGCACGCGCGGTAAAGCGTTTCGGTGCTGACGCGCCGCAGGGACTGGCGCCGGTGCTGATCGGTGACCGCGCCGTCGGTGAGATCCTGGTCGATCATCCCAAGGTGCCGCTGGTGTCGGCCACCGGCTCGACCCGCATGGGCCGCGACGTCGGCCCGCGGCTGGCCAGGCGATTTGCGCGCGCGGTGCTGGAGCTTGGCGGCAACAATGCCGGCATCGTCTGCCCGACAGCCGATCTCGACATGGCGCTGCGCGCGATTGCCTTTGGAGCGATGGGCACGGCAGGCCAGCGCTGCACGACGCTGCGGCGCCTGTTCGTGCATGACAGCGTCTACGATGCCCTGGTTCCACGTCTCAAGAAGGCCTACGAAAGCGTCTCGGTCGGCAATCCGCTGGAGACCTCCTCGCTGGTCGGGCCGCTGATCGACAAGGCAGCTTACGAGAACATGCAGAAGGCGCTGAAGGAAGCCGCCGCCCACGGTGGCAAGGTGACCGGCGGCACAAGGGTCGAGAATGGTCACCCGGATGCCTATTACGTGCATCCGGCCCTGGTCGAGATGCCCAGGCAGGTGGCCCCTGTAACGGAAGAGACCTTCGCGCCGATCCTCTATGTGATGAAATATTCGGATTTCGACGCCGTGCTCGACGAGCACAATGCGGTGGGCGCCGGCCTGTCGTCGTCGATCTTCACCCGCGACCTGCTGGAATCCGAGCGCTTCCTCGGTGTCGATGGGTCGGACTGCGGCATCGCCAATGTCAACATCGGCACCTCGGGCGCTGAGATCGGTGGTGCCTTCGGCGGCGAAAAGGAAACCGGCGGCGGCCGCGAGAGCGGCTCCGATGCGTGGAAGGCCTATATGCGGCGCGCCACCAACACGGTGAACTACTCAAAGGCACTGCCCCTCGCCCAGGGCGTCTCGTTCGATATCGACTGACGAGGGCCGCGTTGGGCATTGGCAGCTTTTGTGCCGGTAGCTTTTCACGATAGGAATTTTTTCTTGACTCCGTGACCTCAGCTATGTTACATATTCATCCATGGTGCTGATTTGCGCCAGTGACCCGCCGCGCAGGCGGGTTTTCTCGTTTTCGTCAGCCGCGCCGGCGAAGGCTGCGAAGGATAACCCGAGTTCGTTGCCCTGGGCATCTTCCGCACGGGGATGCCCAGCCGATCAGCTACCTGCCGGCTGGCCAAAAGCCGCGTCGAAAGAGGCATCGACTATGGCCAGCTTGGCGGCCTGGACGGTCATGTATTCCTGGTAGAAGGTGCTCGACACCCACATCACCGAATGGCCGCGCTGGCCGAGCCAGCCGATGCTGCCGAGATTCTCGGCAGCGCGCAGCTTGCGGGCAAGGTGGGTGCGCGACAGCTTGAGCCATTTGGCGAAATCGCCGATCGAAACCACGCTGGTCGCAATCCGCTCCAGGCCGGCATGATCGGGGTCGATGCCCGACATCAGCCAGTCCATGACGATGCCGCCATTGTTGAGCCAGATGAACAGGGAAAAGGTCTGGTTGGGTTCGCGCACCGGCGCGGAGGCTAGCAGGCCGTCCGCCACCAGAGGCTGCAGCCTGGCAACCATTTCGGGATGCTCCAGGAATCTGGCCAAGCGGTCAGCGCCGTCGAGGCGATCCAGCGTCCGCAAATGGGCAAGGACCCAGCCGGTAAAAGTCTGCACGGTTGCCGCTGTCGGCTGCAAGGGATGGGTACGGCCGTCGCCACCCGACACGTATTCGGCAATGTGGTAGTGCAGCATCTCCTTGATGAAAGCGTCGGCCGTGTTGCGGCTAGCCACCGCGTGCTGGTGCACGAACTCGATGAAACGCGATACCGTCAGCTCCTTGCGACGGTCATGCGGGTCGCGCCTGAAATGCATGGCGAGGCCGACATGGCCCATCAGCCAACGCTGCTGCGTGGCGAAAATCGAAGCCAGCCGCGGGCTGTCCTGATAAATCTGGATCAGCGCCAGCGACTGCTCCTGAACGCACCGATGCAACGCCGGATGGCCGGCAATGTCTTCCAATCTCAGCGCCATCTCCTGGTGTTCCGGCTCGACTCCAAAGCGAGTTGCGCTCCAAATTTTTCAGCCTTCGGCAGCTGTGTCCAGAGGGTATCAAATAGCGAGGTTAGGCCCTGTCCGGGTAGCGACCCGTTCATGACGCCCGCGCCGAAAGTCGCCGGAGGCGCCGTGTGATCATTGCGGCGCGCGGTCAGCCGTTTGGCTGAGCAAACCCTGGCATGCGCCGCCAGCCGGTTGGCTCGGCCGAAGATCAGCCGCAGACGCGGACCTCCTCGATCACCCTGTGGTGGTGGCGCCAGTGCTTGATCAGTTCGATGTGGCAGCGGTGATGCCGGTAGTGGCGGCGATATTCGCCGTCGCTGTAGTCGCCATATTGCGCGTTCTGGTCGTCATCATACTGGTTGTCGTAAATACGCCGGTCGTGATGGCGGCGAACGATGATTTCGCCATTGTCGAACTGATCATCCGGTGAATACAGGTCGTCCGGTGAATATTGGTCGTCGTCGGACTGGATAATCACGCTTGCGGCTTGCGTCGGTGCCACCACCGCGGCCGTTGCGGCGAATGCCAATACGGAAGCTAAAATCAATTTCTTCATTCGGTCCTCCTGCGAACTCAAGACCTATCAACTCGTGGACGAACCGGGCGTTCCACAGGACATCTACACGCTTTGCGACGCCTGGGACATCAAGCCGTTATCGGCGCCGGCCATGCGCTCCAGTTGGACAAAGGCCGTCAACGGCAGGTGGTCGGATGCAACCCGCGAAAGCGGCGTGTCATGCGCGTCGACGGCGGCAATCATGCCATGCCTGTTGGCCATGATGCGGTCGAGCGCCAGCAGCGGCAGGTTCGAGGGGAAGGTGGGGACCGCCGGCGGCTGCGGGCCGAACGACGCATGCAGCGTATTGAGCGCAGAGCGGTTGCCGAGGCGCCATTCGTTGAGGTCGCCGAGCAGCAAGGTCGGCTTTTCGTCCGGGCTGTTCATCAGGTCGAGTACGACACGTGCCTGCTGGGAGCGCGAGCGGCGCAGCAGGCCGAGATGGGCGGCGATGATGCGCAGCGTCTGGCTTCCATCGAGGTCGATCTCCGCCACCAACGCGCCGCGCGGCTCCAGTCCCGGAAGTCTGATCTGGTGCACGTCACGAACGACGCCCTTCTTGAACAGCAAGACATTGCCATGCCAGCCATGGCCCTTGCCGGTCGCGGAAATCGGCACCGGAACAAGGCCGGTTTCGCGCTCGAGCCGAGCCAGGTCGAGAAGCCCGATACGGTCGCCGAAGCGGTTGTCGACTTCCTGCAACGCAATGACATCCGGATCGATTTCGCGGATGACGCGGACGGTCCGCTCCGGGTCGAACTTCCTGTCGACGCCGATGCATTTGTGGACATTGTAGGAGGCAACCAGCGTGCCGGTGATGGCCGTGGTCTTGAGTGCGGCAACGTTTGCCTTCCGCATCCGGCGGTCACGAATGGATAACAGCATACTTGCCGGGAGGCTGCGTCCGGTCACGCGCATCGTGTGCCTACCATGGCCGCTGCTTTCACCATGCACTTCAGATAGAGTCTTTCAGTCCATATTCCATGATCGGCATCAAACTATCCGCCTAACACGTCGTTTTGGTAAAGATGGGTTCACTCTCATCCAGAGGCAGGGCTCAATCCATCTAGAGATAGGGCGAACCGAGCCAGAGGGCCCGGTCGAACAGTCTGATGAGGAACGGCCGGGCCTTCAACGCTTCCAGCGTGACCGGTACGGCCGTTGCGAGCGCCGACCGGATGCGCGCTTCGATCTCGCTGGCAAAGCCGGCATCAAGGATTTCGAGGTCGATTTCGAAATTCAGCCGCAGCGACCGGGCGTCAAGATTGGAAGAGCCGACATAGGCCCACACGCCGTCGATCGAAACCAGTTTCGAATGGTCGAAAGGTCCTTCCGTGCGCCAGACGCGGCAATAATGTTTCAGCACCTGGTCGAATTGCGCCGTCATCGCACGGTCGACCAGGAAAAGATTGTTCACCGCCGGCACGACGATGTCGATTTCGACACCTCGCCTGCCCGCTGTTATCAGCGCACTGATCAGTTCGCGATCCGGCAGAAAATAGGGCGACATCAGGCGGATCGATTTGCGGGCGACGGAGAATGCGCCGATCAGCAGCTTGTGGTTGGTCTCGTTGCTGGCGTCCGGGCCGGAAGCGACGGCCCGCACCAGCATCGGCACGCCGGGTGCCGGCGACAGCGGGGCAATACGCCACGCATCGTCCTTCAGCGCTTCGTTGGTGGCGAAGCGCCAGTCCTCGGCGGCGACCGAAAAGAGGTCGGCGACGACCGGACCGGTCACCCGGAAATGTGTGTCCCTGGCGCTGTTGGAGCCGGCGAATTCGGCGGAGAAGCCCTTGCGGATGTTCATGCCGCCGGTGAAGGCGGCGATGCCGTCGACCACGAGGATCTTCCGGTGGGTCCTGAGATTGGCGTAGGGCAGGCGCAGGCCCATGACGATGTTGCCGTTGAAGACATCGGCGGGGATTTTGGCCTCGCGCAAATGGCCAAGGATGCTGGGCACGGAGTAGCGGGCGCCGACGGCATCGATCAGCACGCGGACGGCGACGCCGCGCCGGACCGCGCCGGCCAGCGTTTCGACGAAGAGCCGGCCGACGGCGTCATTGTCGAAAATGTAGGTTTCGAGCAGGATGCTGCGTTCGGCGCCATCGATCGCCGCACACATGGCGGCATAGGCCTCGTCGCCGGTCTCCAGTACTTCTATGGCATTTCCCGGAGTGAGTGCGCGCCGCGCCACCCTGTCGCCCAGTGTTCTCAAGCCGGTGAACCGCTGCCCGTATCGCTCGACGATAAGGGCCTCTTCGGCGGCGACGTCGCGCTCAAGCTTGGCGGATACAGCGTTGCCGGCAAGCGGACGCTGTGCGGTGATCGTGGCGCGACGGATGCGGTTGATGCCGGCGACGGCATAGATCAGCACGCCGAGGATCGGCGACAGCACCATCACGCCGACCCAGCCGGTGGCGGCGCGGACATCCTCCTTGGTCATGACGGCGTGAACGATGCCGGCGGTCGCCATCACCACGGAGATGACCGCGAGAATTTGGGGCCAATGAGTCGCCAGGGTCTCCAACATGGCCGAGACTATCCAGCGCGCGATTGCAGAAGGCAATGCGGCCGATCATGTGCTGAAGTGATCTTGCCAGGCAAATTGCGATGGCAAGCGTTCGATATCGCGAAGAGATACTCAGTGCCGGCGACAGGCGGCCTGGCCGAAGAATTGTAACCTTGGGCAGAGCGGCGAAGCATAGAGACGAGCTGACGCAACGTCATTCCATGCAGCCTCCGGTTGTCGAAGGCTTCCTATGCTTGGCGGCGGACTTGTTGTATGCAAGCGGGAATAAAAAACAATGATGTAACGTTTCGGTCGAGGGCGAGGGGGGCCGCGAATGATGGAGTTCAACTTCGGCGGACCTCCTATGGGTGACGACGACGTCGAATTATCGGCCGAATGCCGGCGCCAGTTGTTGCCGCTCGTGCGCGAAATCGTTCAGGCGGCGGTCGCGGTCGGTTGGAACGAGGAGGATGTTCTTCTCGGCCTTGTCGAACTTGCATGGAATCTGTACGAGGAGCGTCGCGAGGATCAGCAATAGCTGGCGATATTCAGCAGGCCCGCAAGATCTTCGACTGCGTCCAGTATCGGACCTCCCTTTTCCCGGACAAAACGCTTTCTTTGCGCATGGAAGTTCTTCCATAGCCTTAGCATGTGCGTTAGTTTGATTCCCGGGTTGGTGGGCTAAAGGGGATTTCGAACGGCGAGGCGGCTGAGGCGAGGCCCATGAAACATGCGGAGACCTGGGAAGGCGGCGCTTTCCGGGGCGGCGGTCGGGGACGAGTATCCCGACCTGTGTTCGGCGTTATTGCGGAAAGTGCAAGCCCGAGAAGGGCAGCCCAGCGCGGGAGCGCGATGTCTCCGCGCGACTGGATCGCGGAAGCTTCTGGCGACCAGCATTCCTCAGGGATTTTGCCGGCTCGCATAACTGTCCGTGTTCGGCAAAGCCGGCCCGTGGGCTCTCGATACCGTCCGCCGCTGCCGAGCCGACCGGGATTGCCGGCGCCGGGACCGATTGACCGTTCAACGCTTGTCCCTCCGGCATATGATGCGTGAGAGCCGGCACAGGTCCAGTTCGATCAATCACGAATTGTTTTCGAGGGAACGACGTATGCCGCATCAGGTTGAGTTCCATTCGGGAAAGATCAGGAGGCCGAGCCATGCGGCGCCATGATGATCCCCGGGAACCGACTTCCGGGACCGATGCGACGCGACAGCCGACGCTGAACGTGAAAGGCGGGCTTTCGGTGCGCGGTGCGCGCCGCGTGCAGGAATTCCTGAACGAGAACTTTTCGCGCAAGCTGGCACTTTCCGAAATGGCCGCGGTTTGCGGGCTTTCGCCCTATCACTTCATGCGGGCTTTCTCGAAGACGTTCGGGGCGCCGCCGCACCAGTATGTTCTCGATCTGCGGCTGGACTTCGCGGAAAGACTGCTTCTCGACAGGCGCATGACCATCGCGGAGATCGCTCATCTCTGCGGATTTTCAAGCCAGAGCCATTTTACCACGATGATGAAGAAGTATCGCGGTGTCACGCCATTGCAAGCGCGGTCCGGAAAGCTTAGGCGGGAAGCTTAGGCGGACCGGTAGATTGCGCAAGTACTTTGACGCTGGCGGATGATCTCTTATTAAAGCGATTACTAAAGTAACGAGCCGTTAACCTCTACGGTCCTGCGCCGATGTTTTGTCACGAGACAGCAATTTCGTGAAATACCGCAAGCCAGAATCATGGCTTCTTAGCATCAGTTCGTATTGTCAGACATTTTCACGCCGACAGGCGGGCGGAGAGGGACCATGACCGACAATCACATTTCCAATGGCTCGTTTGCGCGGGCGGTGAATTTCGCCGGGCACTGGATCGCGGGCGCCGGTCATGGCTCTCGCTCGACGCGCCGCCGCCTGATGGCGGTGCTGCGCATGGCGCACCGCGTGCTCGGCCTCGGCCGCAAGAATATGGGTCTGGGAACGCTGGGCGTCGGCGGCAGTGTGCGTTCGGCCGGCGCGATCGGCGGCCTTGCCGCGCTCGCCGCGCTCGGCCTCTCCGCGCCGGCCCAGGCGCAATACCAGGCTGGCGGCGGTTCGGCGACAGGCGGCAACGCCGTCGCCATCGGTAACGGTGCCACGACGAATGGCAATAACGCCGTGGCGTTGGGCACCTCCAACAGTGCAACGGGCGACGCTACGATCGCCATCGGCTATTCAATGAGTGTCAATGGCCTCAACTCCATAGGCATAGGTGTCTTCGCAGGCGCAACCGGCGTCAATGCCCTCGCCCTGGGCGGGAATGCCAAGGCCAACGGGGACGCGGCAAGCGCCATTGGCGTCAATTCGGTTGCAGCCGCCGGCGCGGCCGCCTTTGGCCTGAACGCGCGTGCCGACGGAACGAACTCGACGGCGATAGGCTATGTTACCCGGGCGACCGGACTGCGCGCCACCGCGCTCGGGTTTGGTGCAACAGCGTCCGGGCTGGATTCGATTGCTCAAGGTAATAGCGCCGTCGCAAGCAACCAGAATGCCATCGCCATCGGCTTCCAGTCGACCGCGACCGCGGTCAACGCCATCAATCTTGGCAACCGAACTATTGCGGGAGGTGGCGCCCTTCAAGACAGCGCCATCGCCCTCGGCACGGACGTACTGGCGTCTCAGGTCGACGCCACTGCGATCGGACGCCAAAGCAAGGCAACGGGCACGGGCGCCACGGCGATGGGCCGGAACGCCAGCGCCTGGGGTAACCAGTCGATCGCGCTCGGCCTGGGCGCGCAGGCAGGCGTTCAGGCCAACACGGCCTTGCCCAATAGCATCGCCATCGGCACCAATTCGCTATCGTCTGGCGCTTTCGCCACCGCGATGGGCGCCGCCTCGACTGCGAGTGGCGCCAATTCGGCAGCCGTGGGCTTCCAGGCCCAGGCCGCCGGCGCCAATGCCGCAGCCGTTGGTCCCCAGGCAAATGCATCGGCATTAGACTCGGCAGCGTTCGGCAATGTTGCCACGGCTTCGGGCAATTTCGCTCTGGCCCTGGGCAATTCGGCCGTGTCGAGCGGAGTGGGCTCGGTCGCGGCGGGCTCCGGAGCCCAGGCTACGGACGTCTCCGCAACAGCAGTCGGCAACAACGCCACGGCGACAGCCGCGAGCGCAAGCGCGCTGGGCTTGGGTGCCACGGCGAGCGGTATAGACAGTACCGCTCTCGGCTTCGGCACCGTAGCCAACGCCGACAATTCGACTGCCGTCGGACGTCAAGCCCGCGCCACCGGACTCAACAGTACCGCGCTCGGCCGCGGCGCCCAAAGCAGCGCTGTGAATTCCATCTCTCTCGGCGCTGGGACGAGGGCAACCGGAATTAACTCCGTGTATCTCGGCTCGAGCACTTTTGCGACAAGCGCCAGCGGAGACAACGCCATCGGCATCGGCACGGACGTGACGGCATCCGACGCCGACGCCATTGCGATGGGGCGCGACAGCCAGGCGACCGCAACCAACGCCATCGCGGTCGGTCTACAGTCCGCTGCGCTCTCCGCCGACTCCGTCGCCATCGGCACGGGCGCGATCACCGATGGCGGCAAGGCCGTGGCCATCGGCTTCGGCAACCAAGCCTATGGCGACGGCGCGGTCGCCATCGGCGATCCGAGCTACGCCAGCGGCACCGGCGCCTTCACCGGCGGCGCCAACAACATCGCCAACAGCGACGGCACGGCGTCCGCCACCGCAGCCAACATGGCCAGCGGCGCGGTCGCCATCGGCAACAACAACAAGGCGATCGGGCAGGGCTCGGTGGCGCTGGGCAACGGCTCGACCGCCGGTGCCGCTGGCCTCGCCGGCAATGTCGCGCTCGGCGACGGTGCGACGGCGGCGGCGAGCTCCGGCGACGTGGCGCTCGGCTCGGGCTCGGCGACCACGACGGCGGTCGGCACGGCGAGCGGGGTGGTCAACGGTACGACCTACGCCTTCCAGGGCACCAACCCGCTCTCGACCGTCAGCATCGGCGCTCCTGGCGCCGAGCGTACGCTGACCAACCTGGCGGCGGGGCGCGTCAGCGCGCTGTCGACCGACGCGATCAACGGCTCGCAGCTCTTCGCCACCAACCAGGCGGTCGACGCCATCGGTGCTGCCATCACCAACATCAATATCGGCGGCATCAAGTATTTCCATGCCAACTCGACGGCGGCGGATTCCTTGGCATCGGGTACGGACTCCGTCGCGATCGGGCCCGTCGCGACCGCGACCGGGACGAACGCCATCGCGGCCGGCACCAATTCGAGCGCCACCGACGCCAATGCCTCGGCTTTCGGCAGCGGCGCCGTCGCATCGGCCCTCGACGCAACGGCGATGGGCTACATATCCAAGGCGTCGGGCCAATACAGCACTGCCGTCGGCGCCAACGCCAATGCGACAGCCACGTCCAGCACGGCGATCGGCCAGAATGCGTTTGCCACCGGCTTTCAGGCGGCGGCTCTTGGCGCGGGTGCGAATGCCGGCGCCCAGAATGCGCTCGCGCTGGGCGCCCTCTCCAGTGCCGGCAATGCAGGCGACGTCGCGCTCGGCTCGGGCTCGGTCACGGCCGTGGCGGTCGGCACGCCCAGCACCGTGATCAACGGCACGACCTATGCGTTCCAGGGCACCAACCCAACCTCGACGGTCAGCGTCGGCGCGGTCGGCGCTGAGCGCACCATCACCAACGTCGCGGCAGGGCGGATCAGCGGGTCCTCGACGGATGCGATCAACGGTTCGCAGCTGTTCGCCACCAACCAGGCCGTCGACGCCATCGGCACCACGCTCAGCACCATCGGCGGTTCCCTAACCAATCTCGGCAACACGATCGCCAACATCGCCGGCGATACCTCGACTGCTTATACCGACGCCAATGGCATCGGTATCCGCTATGCCCGCACCAACGAGGCGGGCCTGGCGCAGACCGATTCCTTCGCGCAAGGCGTCGGCTCCACCGCGGTCGGCTACCAGGCGACCGCGACGGGCGCCCGCGCCCGGGCGCTCGGCCGCGACAGCAATGTCAGCATCGACGGCGGCGTGGCTCTCGGTTCCGGTTCTGTTTCGGATCGCGCGGTAGCGCCCGCATCGGGATCGATCCTCGCCGGCACCGGCCTCGTTCCCTACAACACCACCGACCTGACACTGCTCGGCGCCGTCTCGGTGGGCACCTCCACCTCCTATCGCCAGATAACCAATGTGGCCGACGGCACGGAGGACCAGGACGCGGTCTCGCTTCGCCAGTTGAAGGGCGCGCTGAGCTCTTTCGCGGTGACAGGGACCAAGTATTTCCACGCTAATTCGACGGCATCGGACTCGCTTGCGGTCGGCACCGATTCGGTTGCGGTTGGCCCGCGCACGACCGTCAACGGCGACAACGGCATTGGCATCGGCAACGGCGCCATCGTGCAGCAGACGGCGCCGGGAGGCATCGCGATCGGCCAGAACGCGACGGTCAATCAGGCCGACAGCATTGCTTTCGGCACGAACTCGACCGCCAACGGCGCCCAGGCAATGGCGCTTGGCGCCGGCGCCACGGCCAACGAGCCGGGCAGCGTCGCTCTCGGCGCGGGCTCGACGACGGCGGCGGCGGTCGCCACCACCGGCACCACGATCAACGGCGTCAACTACACGTTTGCCGGAACCGCTCCGACGAGCACGGTGAGCGTCGGCAGCGCCGGCAACGAGCGCACCATCACCAATGTGGCGGCGGGCCGGATCAGTTCCACCTCCACCGACGCGATCAACGGCAGCCAGCTCTATGCGACCAACCAGGCAGTCGAGGCAGTGCAGGGGAGTGTCGGCGATCTCGCTGAATTCTCCGTCCAGTACGACAAGGACGTGGACGGCAACAAATCCAACTCGCTAACGCTTGCTGGCGGCGATCCGAACGCTCCGGTGGTCATCCACAATGTGGGGGCGGGCGTCGCGAACAATGACGCGGTCAACGTCAAGCAACTCAACGACGGGCTGTCGCTCACGCTGGCAGATTCGAAGACCTATACCGATCAGGTAGCAGGCACGACGCTCCAGCAAGCCAACAACTACACCGACCAGAAACTCGGCCAGCTTAATTCGGACATCAGCGGCATCCGGGACGAAGCACGGCAAGCGGCGGCCATCGGCCTTGCCGCAGCCTCGCTGCGCTACGACGACCGTCCCGGAAAGTTGAGCGTGGCGGCCGGCGGCGGCTTCTGGCGGGACGAGAGTGCGTTCGCCTTCGGCGCGGGCTACACCAGCGAAGACGGCCGTATCCGCGGTAATGTCTCGGGCACGGCGGCGGGCGGAGATGTCGGGGTCGGCGCCGGCCTCAGCTTCACCTTGAACTGAGGCGGGGATGAACAGACTGACCAGACATGCCGGCCTCGGGCTTGCCGCACTGACTTGTCTGGTGCTGTCGGGTAGCCTCGTGCAGGCTGCCGGGCAGGCAGGCTCGACATACAGGATCAAGCCCTCGGACGTGGCGGTCCCACCCGAGGTGAAACTGGGGGACTACCAGCGGACCATCCGTCCCTTCGAAAATTGGACGCTGATCTGCGACGAGAACCTCAAGGCCCGCAAGAAGGTCTGCAATGTCTCGCAGGTGATCGAGGACACATCCGGCAAGATGGCCTTCAGCTGGTCGCTTGCGGCCACGCAGGACGGCAAGCCGTACATGATCCTGCGCACCGCGCCGAACGCCAGGAGCGACGGCCTTGTGTCGCTGAAATTCGACGGACAGGCGAAGCCGATCGACGTTCACTTGAACGGCTGCAACGACGTGGTCTGTGTCGGCATGTTGCCGGTCGGGCCCGTGATGCGCCAGCAGATATCGCAGAGCGCGACGCCGGCGATCTCCTATTCGACCGTCGATGGCCAGACGATCACCGTGACCGCAACACTCAAGGGGCTGACGCAAGCCCTTTCGCCAATCAAATGACCGGGGAAGCATCATGAGCCAGCAGGACCAGTTCATGTCCGCAAAACGCAGCCCGACCGTCGAGCCGGATCGGCAGAGGCTCGCTGAGCCGCCGCGGCGGCGGTGGCCGCGCGTCCTCGCACTTTCGCTGATGGGGCTGACGATGGCTGGCCTGGGCTTCGCCGCCGCGAACTACGTCGCGATGACCAGCCTGATCGGCGGCGCGACGGCCGCACAGGCGCAGGCAGCCGCGCCAGCACTTCCGGACACGCCTTTCCTCGAGCACGTCAAGCAAGCCGGTGTGCAGGCCTGTTCTACGATCTACCCGGTGCTCGGGCAGATATTGACGACCGGCGCCAAATACAGCGTCAAATCGCTGTGGAACGACCAGGCCGCCGACAAACATGCCGTTCAGGCCTTTGTCGGCATGGACTATGCGACCGAGCGCTATAGCGGACCGGCCGCCGGCGTCGTTTTCGCATCGCCCACCGCTTCGGGTTGCGAGGGAGCGATGGTACGGGTGGCGCCGTTCGCCAGTCCGTGTTCCGAGATTCCCTCCGTTCTTCCGCAGGGCAGCAAGATCACCGACCATCTTGGCAAGGTCGAGGTGTACGAGCTTGGCGGGAACGCGGGTGAAGCCCTTCTCCTGCCGACAGGCAACAGCTGTGTGGTGATCTCCGTCGCTTCGGCGTCGAAGTGAGGACGCGAAGCTGATGGCGACGGCTCCTGCAGAGGATTGCTGACTATGAGATACGGACCTTTGGCTGCTGTTCTTGGCTTTGCCTTGCTCTGGGCCGGGCAAGTCATCTCGGCCGATCTGCCGGAAGCGCCGCCCGAACCGCCGGCGCCACCACCGCAGGAGGAAAAAGGCATCTGGGCGGCGATCGCCTACTCCAGCACCGACGTCAAATACGGCTTCTTCTGGGGCGCCGACAAGCGGCAGGAGGCGTCGGATATCGCGCTCAAGCATTGCAAGAACGCGGGCGGAGATAATTGCACCGTCGTAACGGTGTTCCGCAATCATCGCCATTGGAATGACGACGACGATACCGGCTTTCCCTACAAGCACTGCGGTGCCCTGGCCTTGGCCGAGAAGGCGAACGACCGGCAGTTCACGCCCTGGGGCGTGGATTCCGCCGAAACGCGTCGTGAAGCGGAAGACCTCGCTTTGCAGGCCTGCGAGGCGGCGGGAAGCAAATGCAAGATCCGCGAGTGGGTTTGTACATGAAGCGTGGCCTCAAGGCCGTCTCCGCGTGTGGGGCAATCGTATTCTCATTGATGTCGCCGGCTTTGGCCCAGCAACAGGTGGCGGCGGTTCCCGACGGACCGTCTTCGCTGCGCGAAGTCTATCAGGACTGGAGCGTGGCCTGTTCCGTCCGCGAGAAGGCGAGGGTGTGCTCACTTTCGCAGGACCAGGTCCAGCAGAACGGCCAGAGGCTTCTTGCGGTGGAAATCGCGGGACGCGCGGACGGTTCGACGACAGCTACCCTGCTTCTACCCTTCGGCATACTGCTCGACTCAGGCGTGACGCTCCAGATCGACGATCGGCCGCCATTGTCCCAGCAGCGCTTCAGGACCTGCCTGCCAACGGGTTGCCTCGCGGTCTTTGCCATCGAACGGTCGGTGCTTGGAAAACTGCGGGAAGGCTCGGTGTTGAAGCTCAATGTCACGACAGATGCCGAGACCCCGCTGACATTCCCGGTGTCGCTGCACGGGCTGACCGCGGCGCTCGACCGTATGACTGCGTTAAGCGCGCGTTGAGGGGAGCGGGGGTCAGCCTGTACCTCGTGGCGCTGTCCGAAATAGCGATCCAGCCCCGCTTCGGCCGTTAGTAGCCGGTATGATTCTGGCTGCATCGGCCAGCGAGCTTTCGTTTTCTTGTGCTTTCCCACACGTGGCGGCGTCCGGATACAACCCCAGCGGGCCGATATCTATGTGCCATTTTTGTTACATCCCGCCGCTCTTCTGATCTGAATCGCCGTTTTAGTGGCGGCTAAACCAATAATCGCTCACAAATTTCATGAATCTGTGAATAATCCCCCGACAGGTAGGCCTTGGCTTGGCCATAGCGCTCAAGTAATAGGGGCGCTGGGGAAACCGTAGGGTGGGTTCATATGAATACGACAAGCATGTCGACCATAGGCAAGCGCCTTGGTCTTTTGATGGCGGCCACCATGCTGACCTTCGGGGGCGCTCATGCGCTCACGCTCAAGGAGGCGATGGCCGTTGCGGTGGAATCCAATCCCGAGATTGGACAGGCAATCGAAAACCGCGAAGCCATCGAATTCGAGCTGCGGCAGGCCAAGGGGCTTTATCTTCCCAGTGTCGACGTCGAGGCATCGGCTGGCGTTCGCCGGCTCGACAATCCGTCCCGGCGGTCGCTTTCCATCGAAGACGACGCGCTCTATCCGGCTGAAACGGATCTTACGGTTTCGCAGACGCTTTATGACAGCGGCGCAAGGCGCGCCGAATTGAACCGCCAGGCATCGCGCGTCGATGGTGCTTCGTTCCGCGTGCTGGAACGCTCCGAATTCATCGGGCTGTCCGTTGTCCAGGATTACCTGGAGTACATGCTGCAGGCGTCGATCGTTGCCGAAGCGAAGAAGAATCTCGGCTTCCACCAGGCGATTCTCGGCGACATCCGGCAAGGCATTTCGGGCGGCGCGCTGAACGAGGCCGACCGCCAACAGGCCGAGGAACGGCTGTTCGCCGCCAAGGCGCGCATGCAGGAGGCGACCGAGGAACTGGAAGCGGCCAAGATCCGCTTCTTCAAGACCGTCGGAAAGCCACTGACCAGCCCTTCGAGGCCGGGCGATGTCTCGGCCGCGCTCCCACGCTCGCTTGACGAGGCAATAGGGTTGGCGCGGGAAAGCAATCCGCGCGTGCACATGGCCAACAGCGACATCGATGCCGCGGCCTCCCTCGTGGATGCTGCACGGGCAAAATTTGGCCCTTCCATCATCGCTGAAGGTCGTGCCCGGGCAGGAACTGACATTGACGGCGACGATGGCGACACCAGCGACCTGCAGGCGCGCGTGGTCCTGCGCTGGAATCTTTACCGCGGCGGTATCGACAAGGCCAACGAGCAGGAGCAGATCCGCCGCACCAGCGAACAGCGTCTGGCGCTGCATCAGGTTCAGCGCGAAATCGAGGAAGCCGTTCGCACCTCATGGGATCGCCGTTTCCGGCAAGCCGATCTGGCAAAGACCCTGAGGCAACAAGCCGCCTCCAGTGAGAAGCTGGTCGCTTCCTATCGCGAGCAGTTCAAAGTCGGACAGCGTTCGCTGCTCGACGTGCTCGACGCACAGAATACGCGGTTCAATACCGCAACGCTGGCTGATACCTCGTCCTATGCATCGCTGTTTGCCGAGTACCGGCTGCTGGCCGCGACCGGACAGTTGCTGAAAACGATGAACCTCAAGCCGGCGAAACAAGCGACGGCCTATGCGCGAACCGAGTTTGCGGCACCGGAAACCGCAGACACCGAGACCTATGCGCGGACGCCGTCGGAGCAGAAGAACGACCTGCCTTTCGACATTCTCGCCCCGGTGAGGAAGAAGTAAGACGGCGCAAAGTCCAGCGAGAGTTCCGACGGGCAGATCGTGAACCAGCAACCCCATATCCTGTCTCCCAAGGAGGCGTTCAAGGCCTGCTTCTCAGCCGTTGCCGGATATCTCGGCCGGCCGAGCGCGGAGACGGTGCTGTTCGCCGGCGTACCGCTGTCGGACACCCGAATTGAAGTCGACGACATCAGGCACCTTGCCGAGCGCATCGGCATGGAAGTCACCGAGTTCAGCCACCGCGATTTTCTCAGGGGTCGCATCGACCTGCCCGCCATCGTCTTTCGCGTCAGCCAGTTGCCCATCGCCCTGCTCGCGCAAACCGAAGACGGTGCGTATATCACCGCGCCCCAGGAAGACGGCCGCACCGCAATCGGCAGATCGGAACTCGCCGCCAGCTACATCAGCGGTGGAGCGTCCTTCTCGATCACCTATGCCAACGCGGCCGAGGGAATGACGGTCGGCTCGGCAGCCAAGATCGAGCGAAGACATTGGCTTACCGGAACGATGGGCGCTTTCTGGCGCACCTATTCGAAGGTCGTCCTGGCGGCGGTGTTCATCAACATGCTGGCCATAGCCTCGCCCATCTTCACGATGAACGTCTACGACAGGATCCTGCCGAACAAGGCGATATCGACACTGTGGGTTCTGGCAATCGGCATTGGCGCCGTCATCCTGTTCGACCTGCTTTTGAAGACGGCCAGGGCTTCCCTCATCGACTATGCCGGGCGCAAAGCCGATCTTCGGATATCGTATCTTCTGTTCGAGAAAGTGCTGAACTCGTCGCTGTCGGCGCGTCCCGGTTCGACCGGTGAATACGCAAACAGGGTCACGCAATATGAGTTCGTCAGGGAGTTCTTCACCTCGAACACCATCAGCGTGTTCATCGACACGGCATTCGTCTTCGTCTTTCTGCTCGTCATCTATGCGATAGGCGGCTGGCTGGTGATCATACCGGCGCTGGCCTTCGTGCTGTCGGTCATCGTCGGCCTGATCACGCAGCGTCGCATCGGCAAGCGCGTCGCCGCCTCGATGAACGAAGCTTCGCAACGCCAGTCCCTGCTGGTCGAATCCATCTCCACGCTGGAGACGATCAAGTCGCTGCGCGCCGAGGCGTATCTGCTGCGCAAATGGGGGGAGCACTCCAAGAACGCCGCCAACACCTCCGAGAAGATCAAGCAGCTTTCGGCGGCTGCGGGCAACATCACCCAGTCCATACAACAGCTGGTGACAGTCGCGCTGGTCGTGGCCGGTGCTTATGCCTTCTCTGAAGGGCATGTTTCGACAGGAGCGATCATAGGAACGGTGATGCTGGCGAGCCGGGCCGTGGCTCCGCTCGGCCAGATCGCCATCACGCTGTCGCGGTTCCGCCAGGCCATGCTCTCGTTGAGGATGGTGAACTCGATCATGGCTCAGCCGGAAGACCGGCCGGACACTGTGGGTTTCGTCAATCGCCCCATTCGCAGCGGGGCGATGGTGTTCAGAAACGTCGGGTTCGTTTATCCCGGCACGGAAAACGAGGTGTTGAGCGGCCTGAATTTCTCGGTGAAGCCGGGTGAGCGGGTCGGTATCATCGGCCGCATAGGATCGGGCAAGACGACGATGGGTCGTCTTATCGGCCGGCTTTTCCTGCCGACTTCCGGCGAGCTGCTGCTGGATGGGATCGATATTCGCCAGTATCACCCGTCCGAGGTTCGCGCCGCGGTCGGCATCGTTGCGCAGGCTGGCGACCTGTTCTCGGGCACCATCAAGGAAAACCTCCTGATGGCATGCCCCGAGGCTACCGACGAGCAGATCATCGAAGCGGCGAAGGCCGCCGGCGTCGACGATTTCGTCTCACGCCACCCGCGCGGCTACGACATGAATGTCGGCGAGCGCGGCACCAATCTTTCCGGCGGCCAGAGGCAGACGGTGGCGATCGCACGCCTGCTTTTGACCAAACCGAAAATCGTCTTTCTGGATGAACCATCGGGCTCGATGGACCTCGCATCGGAACGCCAGTTGATCAAGCAGCTCAAAGTCGCCTTTGACCGCGACACGACGCTGATCGTCTCCACACACCGGTTCAGCATGCTAGAACTGGCCGACCGCCTGATCGTCATCGAGCGGGGCAAGATCGTTGCCGACGGTCCGAAGGACCAAGTCATACAGGCGTTGCAGAAAACAAGCGCCTGATTGAACAAACAGTAATGCATCCAATGCGTTGGGGCGTGGGAAATGCTTGCCAGGGAAGATCGACCGCCGCTTTTCGCGTCGGCGTCCATATTCATCATAGGAGCGCTCTTCGTCGCTTTTGTCGCCTGGGCATCCTTTGCCGAAGTCGATGAGATCGCACGCGGCGACGGCAAGGTCATACCCGCTTCCAAGACCCAGGTCATTCAGGCGAGTGAAGCCGGCGTCGTTCAGGAGATCGCCGTGACGATCGGCCAGATCGTCAAGAAGAACGATCTCATCATCCGCCTGGACAACACGCTCAACACGTCCAGCCTCGGCGAGCAGCAGGCCAAGGCGCGCGCGCTGGAAGTGCGCATAGCAAGGCTGAAATACGAACAGGCCGGCAATCTGTCGGGCGCATTTCCGTGCCCTCAGGACATTCAGTCGATCGCTCCGCAAATCTGCGACAATGAACAGAAGCTGCTCATCGCCCGACGCGAGAATTCCGACAACAAGCTATCCGTGCTCAAGTCTCGCCTCGATCAGCGCGAAAAGGAACTGGCCGAGGCGATCGCCAATTCCGACCGTCTGACCAAGAACCTGGCCGTCAGCGACCAGGAGGCAACGCTGGTCGACGCGATGGTCAAGAAAGGCCTGATGGCAAGGACCGAGCAGCTCCGGGTGGAACGCGAGCAGACCGAACTCAACGGTCAGCTGAACCTGGCGGGCGAGACCATCAAGAAGGGCAAGGCGGCGATCACGGAAGCACAGCTTCAGGTCGAGGAACTCGGCCTGCAACTGCAGCAGGAGGCGTTGGACGACCTCACCCAGGCGCTGGCGGACCTTTCGGTGGTGGATGAAACCATAAGGGGGGCGACCGACAAGGTGGCCCGCACCGATATCCGGTCTCCGGTGGACGGCATCGTTAACACGCTGGAGCTGAACACGGTCGGCGCCTTCGTCCAGCCTGGCGCCGTGGTGGCCGGTATCGTGCCGACCTCCGAGACCTTGCTGGTGGAGGCACGGGTTTCGCCACGGGACGTCGCGTTCATCCGCCCCGACCAGGAAGCGCTTATCAAGGTCACCGCCTATGATTTCTCGATCTTCGGCGGCATCGAGGGCAAGGTTTCGAACATCACGGCAGACAGCCTGGTCGATCAGAAGACAGGGGAACCCTACTATCAGGTGCGCGTGTCGACGGACAAATCGACACTTCTGAGAGACGGCAAAGCCTATTCGATCATCCCCGGCATGATCTGTTCAGTCGACATCAAGACCGGGCGCAAGACGATCCTGCACTACCTCCTGAAGCCGATCAACAAGGCGCGTGAGGAGGCGATGAGTGAGCGGTAGCGCCAGCCTTCATCAACCCGATCGCGAGCGACTGCTGCCTTCGGTCACGGCCGAGGATTTTGGGCTGGAATTTCGGGTCGTGGCGCGCGGCGGCATACGACGCGGCATCCGTCTGGAGCGGGCATTCTGGATGGCGCTGAAGCACATGGCCGAAGTCCGCAAATGCACGATCGGCATGCTCATCGACGAGATCGCCGAAAGCCAGGCGCAGACAGGCAACCTGACATCTGCGATCCGGGTGGCCTGCATGCGTGGGTTGGGGGACGAGAACCTGACGTTGCGAAGGCTTGCGTCGATCAACACCATCAATGCCATACTGGTCGCTTGCCCGTCACCGGCCTTTGCGCTGGCATCGTCGAAGAAGATCCTGACGTTCAACGCGCCGTTCCAGCAACTGGTCAAGCGTCAACTGCCGATCGCCCCAAGCGATGATGCGCGCAACGACCTCAAGCTGGCGCTGGACCTCAATGTGGCTGATATCTTCGCGCGGCTCGATGCCAATGGCGAAACGCCGGTGGCCACCGGCTTTGTCATCGGCGCCGGCGAGCGTCGATACCGTGGGCAGTTGAATGCGGTGCGCGCGCCGGTGGTCGAGCCGGAGTTGCTGATGGCGTTCGTCTTCGCCGGCTAGACCGGTCCGCTCACCGGACGTTCGCTGCCAATCCCAGCGTTGACCGCCCCAGAGTAGACCTACGGCTGAAAACCTTCGCCCGGCGCGACGGTCGCGAAGCCACCCTTGATGTCGGCCATCTGGGCTTCGCCCTGTCTGGAGCCGTGGATCCAGGCCCGGTCCGTGCTGAACGAATAGAGCGGAACGTAATCCGGCAGATCGCTGTCGCGCATAACGGTGTTGCTGAGGCTGTCGAGAATGAAGGTGCCGCTACCCGTGCTCACCGACAGCACTGCGTGAAAGAAGCCTCTCTTGCGGTCCTGGAGAACGACCAGCGCCATGCTTTGCGTTGGGATGCCGGCCCTCAGCAGAGCCGTCATCTTGAGGATGGCGAAATCCTCGCAGTCTCCGGCCCGCCGTTCGAGGATTTCCGACGGCTTCGCCCAATAGTCGAGCTTGCCGTAGACGACGCTGTCTTTCCTGTAGGCGATCAGGTGATTTACGGCGCTGTTGACGAAGGACAGTTTCTCGCTGAACCCCTTGCCTTGGGCGACGGAGACCATGTCGGCGAAAGCCGCGCTCTTGCGCTCGCAGTCGCTGCCAGCCGAACAGGCGATGATTGCCCGATAGACAGGCGCCCAGCGAGCCGAGACGGGAAAATTGCGCATCGACAAGGCGACCGACCCGAACACGCCCGGAATGATCGATGCGGTCTGCACAGGGTCTATCCCGGCTTGCGCCATTGATGGGCTGTCGCCACGATCGGCAATCGCCGGACCATAGCTGCCGAACATCATGCCGATGCGGTAGGGGGCAGCAGGCTGCCAGGGCTGAGGCCTCGCCAGCGACACACCACCGAGGCAGGGCGGCGTCTGGACCCTTTCCAGAGGCGCGCCCTGTGCGGCTGCATCGCTGGAAATAGCGTTCGCGAATGATGGCCCTGCCAGGCCGACAAGCCCGATTGCCAGCAGGAGCACCTTGAGCCCGGTTTTTCCCAGAGCTGAGTTTTCTTTTTTCATGACGCCCACCTTTGACTGTGGACGCTACCAATCTTGTCTCAAATTATTGGAAAGGAAGGTAGGTAACTTTCCCCCAAATCACTTCGACTATTTTGCGTAAAATTTTATACAAATTTATACTTCCATTTACCAGACAATCGTGGCTCACCTCCATCCTTTCGGCATCCCACGGGCGCCAATGTATATCAGGTTATATTGTTGTAGTTTACCACGTGTAAAAAATGCCGAACCATGCATATCAGAGTATATGAAATAGCTTGCAGGACGGTTGCAAAGCAGAGGTCGCCACTGTCTCTTTCCGGGAAATGACGGAGGGGTTTCAGCAATGACCACCAATATCGATTTGGACAGCTTTTCGGGTTCCATGGACGACCATTCCGCGTCCGGTGAACACAACAGTCAGATTTCGCCGGCAGAGATGCAGGTCGCACAGGCAACGGCGGCACAGCAGCCCGCACCGGCAGCGTCCGAACCGGTGCCGGTCGATGTCGGCGCAGCGCCCGCCAAGGCGGAGGCGCCGG
This sequence comes from Mesorhizobium sp. M0047, assembly GCF_040323315.1. Lineage (NCBI taxonomy): Bacteria > Pseudomonadati > Pseudomonadota > Alphaproteobacteria > Hyphomicrobiales > Phyllobacteriaceae > Mesorhizobium > Mesorhizobium sp. M0047. The sequence continues at coordinate 325,066 of NZ_JAMYUW010000002.1, forward strand.
CGACGGCAAACGCACCCGCGGCGACGGCACCGCACGAATATGTGGCTGACGCCGGCAACATTGTAAAACTTCCGTCCAACGTTTCGATCGACAACATCAAGGTCGACGGCAACAACCTTGTGCTCGAACAGGCCGACGGCTCGGTGATCGTGATCAAGGACGGCGCCTTGCACGTGCCGACCTTCATCATCGGCGACGTCGAGGTGCCGCGCGTTGCCTTGCTGGCAGCGCTGGAAGCCAGCCATGTCGACGTTGCATTCGGTGCCGACGGTTCCATCTCGGCCGGCCCCGGCGGTTCGAATTCCAGTGCAGGCGGAGACTTCTCGGTCCCCCCCGGCGGCATCGGCGACGGCTTCGACCTGTCGGCCCTGCTGCCGCCGACAGCCTTGCAGTTTGGTCAATTGGACCGGCGCGAACTGTTCCCCTCGATCGTCGACAGGCAGGTTACAGTGACGGCCACGTCCTTGCTTGCTCCCAGCGAAGCGGCCAGCGAAACGGGCCTTGATGGCGGCCCGACACAATCGCCGGGTAGCGACGCACCGAGCCATTCGGAAACATCCAGCAAGGGAACGATCAGCATCGATGCACCGGACGGAATCGGGTCGATCGTCATCAACGGCGTCACCGTCACCGGTGTCGGCCAGCACATCCCGGGGGATTTCGGTTTCCTGACGATCGTCTCCTTCAATCCGACCACGGGCGCTATCGAATACAATTACACGGTGACCGAATCGGTCACGCATCCCTTGCAGGGGGATGGATTCAATCCCAACGACACGGTCCCGGACAATTTCAGCATCACTGTCACGGATGTCGACGGCGATACCGCCAGCACCACCTTTGCCGTCGCCATCGTCGACGACGTGCCGACGGCGGTTGCCGATATCGACAGCGTCGCCGCCGGCCAGTTCGGCCCCGCCACGGGCAATGTGCTTGTCGGCGGTACGGATGCGGGTGATGGCAATACCACCGACGGCGTTGCCGACACCCAGGGCGCCGACGGGGCGACGGTGGTGGGCGTTGCGGCCGGCAACACCAATACCGATGTCACTGACGCGGCTACGCTCGACGTGCCGTTCCAGGGCGCCTACGGCAAGCTGACGCTGCACAGTGACGGCAGCTATACCTACTTGCGCGACGCCGGCACGCCCGGCGGCGTCAACGACGTCTTCACCTACACGATCAAGGACGGCGACGGCGACACCTCGCACACCACGCTGACGATCTCGATCGGCAATTCGACGCCTGTCATCACCGACTTGACGCCGGAAGCCAGCGGCGGCGATGTCGTCGTCAACGAGGCTGCATTGAATGTCGGCACGCCGGGCGGGCCTGGGTCGGATCCGGCCAGCACGGCCGAGACCGGCGCCGGCACTTTCACCATCTCCTCGCCCGACGGCATCCATTCGCTGGCGATCGGCGGCAATGCCTTCATCACCAATGGCGCGTTCACCGCAGGCTCCTTCACCACCGCGCTCGGCAACACACTCAATGTGACGGCTTACAATGCCGCCACCGGCCAGGTGAGCTACACCTACACGCTGATCGACAACGAGGCGCATGACCCCATCCAGGGCACGAACAACCTGTTTGAGAACTTCACCGTCACGCTGACGGACCAGGATCTGCAGAGCACCGACGCCACGCTCTCCGTCAAGATCGTCGACGATGTGCCGACGGCGCATGACGAAGCCTCGCAGTCGATTGCGGAGGGTGCTCCGGCGCTGACCGGGACACTGGACTTCGTTGCGGGCGCAGATGGCGCCACGGTGACGCATGTCAACGGCACGCTGCTAATCTTTGATGCCGGCACGGGCTACTCGCAGTCGGTCGACATCGGCGCGGGCACCATCCAGGTGAAGGCGGACGGGTCATACTCGTTCACGCCGGATGCCTCGGTCGACAACAGCTCCGGTCCGGTGGCGGTCAACGCGACCTACACGGTGACGGACGGCGACCTCGACACTTCGACGGCCAACATCGCCTTCACGATCACGGACGGCGCAGGCCCGGCTGCGGGCGCTCCGATCACGCTGGCGCTTGACGACCAGAACCTGAGCGACGGCTCGACGCCGGCCGGCCCGGACTTCGCCGCGAACTCGATCACCTTCACGCCGGGCTCGGACGCGATCGCCTCGATCGCCTTCGGCACCGATTTGAGCGGGCTGAACACCGCCAACCTGACCTGGACCAGGGTGTCGGACACCCAGGTCGTGGGCAAGGACGGCGCCGTGACGGTGGTGACGCTCGACCTGTCGGTTGCCAACAATGTGGCGACGGTGACGGCGACGCTGAACAACAATTACGACGCCCATCCTGGCATCAACGCCGACGATCTGGTCAATCTGGGCCATCTCGGCGTGGTTGCCACCGATACGGACGGTGACCAGGCGACCGGCACGGTCAACGTGACGGTGTCCGACGACGTGCCGACGGCGCATGATGAAGCCTCGCAGAACGTCGCCGAAGGTGCGACGATCACTGGAACGCTAGACTTCGTCGCCGGCGCCGACGGCGCTACGGTGACGCATGTCGGCGGCACCGCCCTGGTCTTCGGAGGCGATGGCTATTCGCAGCCGATCGATATCGGCGATGGCTTGATCAAGGTCATGGCTGACGGCCATTACTCCTTCACCGCCGACAATTCGGTTGTCGGCACCGGCGCGGCTTCTGCAATTTACACGGTGACGGACGGCGACGGTGACACATCAACGGCCGGCATCAGCTTTGCGGTGACGGACGCCAATGTTCCGACCGGCGGCACAGCTGCGGCCTCGGTTGACGATGACGGCCTCGTCGGCGGCAATCCAGCGAGCACGATAGGGGACATCGACGCCAATACGGGCGAGTCCCCAGCGAGCCTCAGCGAAGCAGTCTACAACGGCACACTGGGTGGTAGCGTCGGCGGTGATGGAGCCGGCTCCAACGGCTTCTCGTTCGCGACGCTGGACGGTACTGGTGGCACTGTCGGCCAGGAGAGCGTAACCTATAGCTGGGACGTCGCCACCGACACGCTGACGGCAACGGGTCCGCGCGGCGATCTGTTCACGGTGCATGTGACGGACCCAGCAACGGGCGCCTACACCGTGACACTGCTCGACAACGTCCTTCAAGCTCAAGGACCGAACGACGAGAACAATGCGACGGTCGATCTCGGCTATGTGATCACCGATGCCGACGGCTCGAAGGCGCCTGGCACACTGACCATCACCTTTAACGATGATGCGCCGACGGTGGCGTTGGCCGACGTGGCGCTGCCGACGCTGACGGTTGACGAGAGCTACCTGACGGCTGCGACCAATGGCGGCATCAACGGCTCGGGCCAGGCGCCTGCCGGCTCGACGCATGCGGAAGCAACCTTCAGCGACGCCTTCACGGTGGCGACGGGCGCCGATGGCGGCACGACCAGCTATGCGCTGAGCGTGGCGGCCGGGCCGTCCGGCCTGGTCGACACGGCGAGCGGGCTGGCGGTGATCCTGACGGTCAACGCCAGCGGCGTGGTCGAAGGCCATGCCGGCGCCGGCGGCGCGCTGGTGTTCACGGTGAGCGTGGACGCCAACGGCAAGGTGTCGTTCGATCTCGACCGGGCGGTGCATGAGGACGGCGCCAGCAACACGCCGAACGACGGCACCAGCCTGTCGAACCTGATCACGCTGACGGCGACGGTGACGGACGGCGACGGCGACAAGGCCTCGCAGGCGCTCAACCTCGGCAGCCTGCTGACCATCAACGACGACGGCCCGACGATCGGGCTGAGCGGGACGACGCACGCGCTGACGGTCGACGAGAGCTACCTGACGGCGGCGACCAATGGCGGCATCAACGGCTCGGGCCAGGCGCCTGCCGGCTCGACGCATGCGGAAGCAACCTTCAGTGACGCCTTCACGGTGGCGACGGGCGCCGATGGCGGCACGACCAGCTATGCGCTGAGCGTGGCGGGCGGGTCCTCCGGCCTGGTCGACACGGCGAGCGGACTGGCGGTGATCCTGTCGGTCAACGCCAGCGGCGTGGTCGAAGGCCATGCCGGCGCCGGCGGCGCGCTGGTGTTCACGGTGAGCGTGGACGCCAACGGCAAGGTGTCGTTCGATCTCGACCGGGCGGTGCATGAGGACGGCGCCAGCAACACGCCGAACGACGGCACCAGCCTGTCGAACCTGATCACGCTGACGGCGACGGTGACGGACGGCGACGGCGACAAGGCCTCGCAGGCGCTCAACCTCGGCAGCCTGCTGACCATCAACGACGACGGCCCGACTGTATCGACCAACCTCGCCGTCCAGCTCGACGACGACGCGCTGGCCGGCGGCATCGCCGGCGGTACCGGCGATGTCACTCCCGACACGGCCAATACGACCGGGACGCTGGCGCACAGCTATGGCGCCGACGGCGCCGGCTCGACGCTGCTGACGGGTGCCGGCCTGCCGACCTCGTCGGCGACGGAAGGGGCTTTCTTCCAGACGGTGACCGGCACGCTGCTGACGATCAGCCAGATCCAGAACGGCATCGCGGTTGCGGTGGTATCGGTATCGCTGTCGAACACGACGGCGGGCGCCTATACGGTGACCCAGCTGCATGCGATCGACCATCCGGCGGGCGCCAACGAGAACGACGTGGCGTTCACGGTCGGCTACACGACGACCGATCATGACGGCGACACGGCGACGGGCTCGCTGACGATCAATGTCGACGACGACACACCGACAATCAGCAACATCCAAGACGCAATCATGCCGAACGTCAGCAATACCGACGTTCACGGCACTTGGCAGCCGTCCTTTGGAGCGGACGGGCCAAGCCTTACTTCAGCGATCAGCCTGGCTATGGGAACTGCCCCCTCTGGGCTGACCTACATTTTGACCGGCCAAGGGACGAATGGTGCTGGCGACGCCGTAACTCAAGTCGACGTAAAAAGTGGAACGACTACTCTCTACACGTTCTATGAGTATACGCACTACGATTCGGCAACCCATTCGTCCGAGATGTTCGCCTATACTAACCTCACGGATGCGCAGGGTGCCACCGGCGCGAACGAATACTTCACACTGACTGTCACGGCAGATGGAACCTATGACTTCCATCTCGTTACGAACAGCCTGCAGTCGACCAATACTTTTGACATAACGGGGGTTCACCCTGGCAACGGCAACTATGCCACGATCATCAACAACGTTGGCAGCTTCGGCAACGGTGCAGTTCCAGCGAGCGGCTACGACGTCCTTATCGACGGCTTCAACGCGTCAAACGTCAACGACAATGTATACATGAACAACAACGGACTGGGAATCGGCAACGGCAACCTGGACACGAACGAGACCCTGACCTTCAAGTTCGCTCTCCTTCAGGATCAGGTCTCGATGGCTATCGGGAAAAGCGGAAACGATGCGAATGAACATTTCCTGGTGACCATCTGGAATGCGGCGCACAATATCTCCGCCACTTGGAACGTGACACAAGCGGATGCCACGCCACTGATTATCGACGCGGCGCATTGGGGGACCAATGGATCGAATAGCGGGGCGTTCTTCGATTTCAGCGAAGCGGATGTAAAAAACATCTCGAGCGTCAGCGGTGAGGATCCCAAGCTCGTGATTCTATCGCTTACCTACAACTCGCAGACGGTCGTCAGCGACACTACGTTGAATTTTGCACTTGGCATCACCGATCATGATGGCGATGCCATCACGAGCTCGGACAATTTGTCCGTCTCTCTAGTCGGAACTCACACCGGCGCCGGCTATCAGGAAACCGGCACCACGACTGCCGAGGTCATTGGAACCAGCCCCGGGGCCGATACGATCAATGGCGGAACGGGTACGGGCGACACCGTCGACTACACCGGCAGCCTGGCAGCCATTTCGATCCATTTGGCTGATGATGGGCATGCCTCCGGCGCACCGGTGACATTCACCAATCCGGAAGTTGGCACCATCGGCGGCGGTAATGCCGCCGGAGATACCCTGACGGGCATCGAGGGATTGATCGGCGGCTCGGGCAACGACTATCTGTTCGGAAACGCCGGGGACAATTACCTCGCGGGCGGTATTGGGGCCGACACGATCAACGGCGGCGCTGGCAACGACCTTCTCATCGGCGGTTCCGGCCAGGACACCATGACCGGCGGTACGGGCGCCGATACGTTCAAGCTCGACGGGTTGGACATCAAGGACCTGATCACTGACTACAACGGTGCACAAGGCGACAAGATCGACCTGTCATCCCTGTTCGAAACAGCACCAGGGGGCAATATCGCGGATTTCGTGAAATACGATTCGGGAACACACACGCTCAGCGTCGATACCAATGGTACAACCGGCGGCGCCAATTTCGTGGACGTCGCCGTCTTGCAGAACGCACCTGTCGCCGGCACCATCAATCTGATTTACGACGACACGGCACACACACAACACACAGCCACGATCTAACGGCATGGTGCGCGGCCGCGTAATTATGTTATACACCGCTAATATTGAGGGGAGTTCATCATGAAACATTCTGCAAGACTGCTGGTTTCCGCTGCGACGCTGTTGCTGGCAGTCGGGTCGACGAGCTTTGCCGCCGACATCATCGAAGGTCCGGCGGTCGACTATTGCCGTACCGTCGGCACGTCCAACCTGGTGCTGACCGACAATATCGTCGATCTCAGGACGCAGGTGGTGAAGCTGATGGACGAGTCGGTGGCCGCCGCCAACAGTTCGGAGTGGATCAACTCGTCCCGGCCCGTCTTTGTCTGGGCGTCGGAGGCCAAGGTCGCTTGCGGCATGGCTTACGGCTACCTGAAGACGAACTACAAGGACGAAGACACGCTCAACAAATGCGAGTGTTTTCACGATCGCATGGTCGAGTACATGCACTGACCGGATAGGCGAAGCCACGCCTGTTGGCCGTCATGACAGCCGACGGATCATTCCTGGGCGCGATCGCCGGTGCGGTCGCGTTGATCGGCTTTGGCCAGGCCGTCACGCCGGCCCGCGCCAACTGGCTGGAACGACCTTCGGTGGAACAGTCCTCCGATCCGCTGCGACCGGTGCACTGTGAGCCGGCCACGCAGTGGACCCGGCAGACATTCAAGGTGTTTGCCAGTTGCCAGGCATCGATCTATGGCCTGGAACCGCTGCTGGCGCATGCCGTCATGGAGATCGAAAGCGGGTTCGATCCCGACGTGCAGGGCGCCGATGGCGAAGTCGGCCTGATGCAGGTGATGCCGGCGACGGCCAGGATGCTCGGCTTTCGAGGCTCCCTGGACGATCTGAGCGCACCGGCGACCAACATCGCGCTTGGGGTCAGATATCTTGCGCAGGCCAACAGGCTGGCCGCCGGCGATCTGTGCACCACCGTCATGAAATATCGCGCCGGGCACAATGAAAGCCGGTTCTCGGCCCTGTCAGTCCGCTACTGCCAGCGTGCGCGGGCAATCCTGGCAAGGGACGGCATCGACGTAACCGGCCCGCTGCCGGTGGCATCCTTCGGCTTTTCCGCATTTTCGCCAGGTGGCGGAGCTCCTGCCCAGGGAAAAAATGTGTGCGTGCGCCGTGTGTTCGTGCCCGGGCCGCGATACATGAAATGCGCCGACTATCGCAGCGCCGGGCAGGCACGACAGATCAAGGCGCTCAGGGCCAGGCTTTTCGGCGGTTAAAAGAAATGCAGACGGCACGGCAAGTCCGCCGTAACATGACTTGAAGGCCAGACCGGGAAGCCGGCGGCAAAGAGGGGTGGAGCATTCATGGAAGCTGGCCGACGGGTCCACTGTCCACGGACATGGGCAATTGCCCTTGCGCTCGCCATGATGGTGTCGGGCTGCCAATCGAAAGATCGCGTTTCCGAAGCGCTCGATCCGGCGGCGGTTGCCGTACCTGCCGGGCAGAATGCCGCCGCTGCTGCCGTACCTGCCGGGCAGAACGGCGCCGCTGTTGCCGTACCTGCCGGGCAAAATGCCGGCGCTGTTGCCGGTCCAGTCCAGGCGACCCAGTCGCTGGGCACAGGTCCGACGAAGATCACCATGCTGCTGCCGCTGTCCGCCGCCGGAACGGCAGGCGAAAACGGCAGGAAGATGCTCGACGCCACCAAGCTGGCGATGACGGATATCGGCAATGGATTGCTTACGCTGACGGTCGAGGACACCAGAGGCGACAGCACGCTGGCCAGCAAACTGGCGATAACCGCCATAACGACGGGGTCGAGGGCCGTCATCGGCCCGACCGAACTGCCGGCAGCCCAGCATATTGCCACGCTGTCGGGATCGACGCGGCCACCAGTTCTGGCGCTTGCCGATAATTTCGCCGGCAGCGCCGGGGTTTATGCCGTGCCGCTTGGCGAAGCGGACAGCGCAGCGGCGGGCGCTGCGGGACTGGCTGCGAAAGGCAGCAAGAAGTTCGTACTGCTTGTCGCAGCAGGCCAAAACGCCGGCGCTATCGAAAAGCGCGTCGCAAACAGCCTCAGCATCTACGGCGCGACACTGGCGGTCACCGTCCCGTATTCGGCCGGCGACGGTGGCGCGAAGGCGGTCGACGATATGGGCTCGCTGGTGGAAGCCCCCGACGCCGTCATCGTTGCCAGCGGCGATGGCAGTCCGTCGGCCATCCTGGCCGCCCTCAAATCAAAGGGCATTCCGGGGAAGAAGATCTCCGTCGTCGGAACGAACCGTTGGCTGGACCGTCCCATGGATCCGCTGTTCGAGGGGGCCTATATCGCCACGCTCGATCCGCGCGAAACCGGGCCGATCGCCGACCGTTTCATGACCGCATACAACTACCCGGCCGACGTCAATGTGGCCTACGCCTACGACATGGTTGCCCTGACCGCGGGGATTGCCAGCGCGGTCGGGCCTGAAGGCTTCAGCAAGAAAATTCTTGAAAATCCAAACGGGTTTCGTGGATCGACAGGCCTGTTCCGGTTTCGGGCCGACGGATCCAGCGAGCGATCGATGCCGTTCTATCGGATTGAAAAAGGTGCTCTCAAGCTGGTTGCAAAATCGACGTCGGGTTTCTGATCGGCGAGAAACCTTGAGAACCTGTTCGGGCTGATGGGCGGGTTTGTCCGCAGCCGCCAGGCGATCGGGCTCGGAAGCCTGCTGCTTCTGGCCGGCATCCTGCTGATCGGTCGGGCCGGGGCTTTGCTTTCGGTCGATCGGCCTGTCCTGGCCCCTTCGCAGGACGACACGCAGCCAATCCGACCGGCTGCGGCCATTACCGACGCACAACGCCGAGAGCCGGCGCGCACGGTTGCTCAAGACCTCATCGCCCCGCCACGGCTCGATCCCGCGGAGATCGAACGGGTCGAGCCCCGCCCGCCGCTCAGCGAGCTCGGCCTCGCGGTGCCCCCTAAGACGCCGATGCCTGGGGACTGGCGGGAGGTCTTGCTCTACCGCCCGATTGCGACATCGTCGGCGATGTTCGAATCCATGGGCCGGAAGGTGATCATCAGCGGGGTGCAAGGCATCGACCTCGACGGATCCTGCTCGTCTCACGCCGTCACCTGGCCCTGCGGCCAGCGCGCGCGCGCCGCCTTCAATTCGTGGCTCAGGGGACGCGCGCTCAAATGTTTCGTGCCGCCGGACGTCGAGCGTTTTGCCATCGCCGCACCGTGCAGCCTGGGCAAGCAGGATGTCGGCGCCTGGCTTGTCTCCAATGGCTGGGCCACGGCGATGCCGAACGGCCTCTATGGCAAGGCGGAGGCGACAGCCAGGGGTGCGGAGATGGGCATATTCGGCGCAGCGCAATAGCCGGCCATTCAACCCCTGATACTTGGTTTGTTAACCGTCACGGGCGAAGCTTTCCCCAGGAGCAAGCCATTTCGTCCGCAGCCTTTCATGGGGTCATCGCGCAATCGATTAAATTGCGAGGTTCCTTGAAACTGAAATTGCAACACACCGGCCTTATTACCAGCCCATCCACAGGAGATCGGCCAGTGACAAAGACATCGGCGAGCACCACCGCCCCAGCATGGAAAGGCGTCGTTTGGCTGACCTTTCTGGGAACCACGGGATTCCTGGCCCTTTCCGTCGGCCTCAACTATCTGCTGCTGTTCTCGGAGGCGCTGACGCCATTTGGGCGCAGTATGATCACGGCGATCCTGCTGCCGGTTATCCTCGGCGTTCCGCTTTTTCTGTTCGTTGGATTGAAGCAGATCGAGGTCCGTCACTATCGCCGGGAACTCGACAAGTCGGCAACTTTCGACACCATGACCGGCTGCCTGAACGGAGCGGTGTTCACATCGATGGTCGAACGAAGAACAGCAAGGCCGTCGTCGCCGGGGCCGAGATCCGGCGCCTTCCTGGTCATCCATTCGGAGCAGCTGCGGTCCATCAACCTGCGCTTTGGCCTTGAATGGGGCGACGAGGCCTTGCGGCTGGTCGCCTCGACCATACGATCGTCGGTGCGCACGGAGGACCTGGTTGGACGTATAGGGGCCTCGATGTTCGGGGTCTTCCTCTCGGGCGCCACCGAGGCGGAAGCCAGTGAAATCGGCGAGCGTATCCGGTCGCGCATCGCGCAAGTCTATTTCGCACCAAAAGGAACCGAGGATGCGCTGAGCGTCAAGGTCGGCGGCGTGGTGTTCGAAGACGAGGTGGAGTTCGCGGACATGTTCCGGTCCGTCGAGCAGCGCATGGCCGTCGTCCAGGACGGAGCCGCGTTCGAACTGACGCATCTCCACAGCTGACCGCCAGGCGCCGGGCGCCATTTAGCTGGGGATCGGCCGTTGATCGTCACCTCTCCCTGAAAGCCTCGGAAGCTGTCTTGGTGAGTGGCGAAAGAAGGTAATCGATCACACGGCGGCTGTCGGTCTTGATTTCCACGGTCACCGTCATGCCCGAAGTCAAAGGAATGACTCCTCCGTCTATATTCATAGCCTGTTCGTCGAGTGCGATGGTGACCGGGAAGACGAAACTCTGGGGCTGCCCAGCCTGGGTGGCGGGTGAGGCAGCCGTATTGGCGCCAGCAGTTGCATTGGCGAAACCGCGCTTGGCCTCCTGCTCCTCGACCGCTTCGGACGCAATGCGGGTGACCCTGCCGCGCAGCACGCCGAAGCGGGTAAAGGGGAAGGCGTCGACCTTGATCGCCGCGCTTTGGCCGGGTTTGACAAAGCCGATGTCGAGATTGGCCGGCCATTGTTGCCGGCATCGTGCCGCACAGCATGGCTGAAGAGGTCGCCATATTCCGCGGGAGCGCGGATCAATGGATGATCCTGGGTGAGCTGCGATACCGGCTGTCGGGCTTCTTCAACCTGTTGCAGCGCCTGCTCAAACAGCCGCTCGACAGTCGCGCGTACGCGCTTGTAACGGTAGATGCGGTTGCTGATGGCATGAGCACAGGCCTGCTCGACCAGCCGTGTCGGATACTTCCGGCTCAGCCCGACAATGCCCCACATCGCGCGCTGTCCGGGGCGTCCCTCGGCATCGAACATGTGTTGACACAGGGCTTTGGTTTGTGGGCCGATGGGCCGGCGTTCGCCAGCAGCACGGCGGTTTGCCGTGACGGATTGAACGGCCGTTCGTTGGTCGGCAGGACGACAGAACCGGGGTGCGTCATCCGGGGATGAATCCGCAGCAGCACATGGGTGTGGCGATCACGGATCTCGCTCGTGGAAGTGTAGATGCGCACGACGACCAGACTGCCGATGGCCGCGGGCCGCGCGGCGTAATAGCTCCCTGAGCAGGAGCAATGGCGAGTTGAAGTGCCGGCCTGTCAGCCGGACGTCAACAGCGTCAAGAACGAGGCGCCAAGTGCGTGTGCCGTGAACCCGTTATCAGCGACCGCTCGCTCCGGCGGACGTCGGTTCGCGTTAGCTTCGTGACTCAGGGTTCGCGGATGCTTTCGTCGAGACCACGCAGGAGCGGATAGAGGAAATATGACAATATCGTGCGGTTGCCCGCCTTGATCTCCGCGGATACCGCCATGCCGGGAATCAAGCGAAAACTGCTCGGCACATCACGCAGGTCGGTCGCGGTCAACTCCACCCGTGCCTTGTAGTAAGGACGCTGCTGCCCACCATTCTTCGGATCCGGCGTGAAGGTGTCGTCCGAGACGGTTCGAACCTTACCGGACAGGGTACCGTGCTTCTGGAAGGGCCACGCCTCGAGCTTCAGGCGAACTTCACTGCCGGGCTCGACATGGCCGACATCGAGCCCCCCGACAGAGACTTCTGCCTCCAACGGAGAGCCCAGAGGAACGAGGGTGTAGAGCGGCTCTGCTTCTTTCAAGACCGAGCCAACAGTGCGCTGCGCCACTTCGAGCACGATCGCGTCGGCGGGTGCGGTTAGCACCGTGACAGCCTTCCGCCGCACCGCCTTGTCGAGTTCTCTGGCCGCGGCATCGTGAACGCGGCGCACTTGGACCAGGTCCTCAGCGGTCTTCTGGCGGAACTCTGCGAGGTAAGCCGCTTCCTCGGCCTTCAAGCGCTCCACATTCTCCTCGAGCTCAGCCATGTTATTGCCCGCAAGCAGAAATTCCTGCTCGACCTGCAGCCGCTGACCTTTGGCAGAGAGATAGTCGATCTTCGAGCCGACCTCCCTCTTCACCAGAAGGTCCCGTATCGTCTCGAGATCCTTTGCCACGCCAAGGCGAACCTCCAATGCCTCGCGATCGGCGCTCTTGGTTGCCATCTGGGCTTGAACATTACGGATCTGCCGATCGTAAGAAGTCAGCTTTGCCTTGTTCTCCTCGATCCTCCGGATCCATATCGTCGACTGCAGGCGCGTTTCGTCATCCAGGTTTTGGGGCTTGTACGGCCGGTCGTCGAGCTCGGACTCGAGCCGCCCGATTTGCGCGGCGAGGCTCGCGACCTTTCCCCGCAATTGGTCGGCATCGGCTTCACTGAAAGTCGCGTCGAGGGTCGCCAATACGTCGCCTTTCCGCACGACGTCGCCCACCTTGGCGTCGATGCTGCGCACGGTCGAGATCTCGAGCGGCTGCACCACAATCATCGAGGCTGTCGTCACCAGCTTGCCCGGTGCGACGACGATCTCGTCGACCTTGGCCACCGACGCCCAAATGCCTGCGACCATGATGACCACGACAAGTACGTACAGTGTGGCCCCCAGGACCCAGGGCGGGCGCCGCTCGTCGATCTTGCGGGCATCGCTTTGAAAGTCTCTCACCGCTGGAAGGAGCGTGCTCATCGGGCAAGATGCCTGTTCTGCTGGTTCCATAGCTGTCGGTAAGTCATGCAGCGGGACAGAAGTTCGCCATGTTTCCCGTGATCGACGATCCGGCCGCGATCGAGCACGACAATGGCGTCCGCTGCGACGAGCGAGGACAGACGGTGCGAAACCATGACCACGGTTCGCCCCTCGGCAATGCGGGCAAGGTTTGCCTGGACGATCGCCTCGCTCTCGGGATCAAGCGCGGAGGTCGCCTCGTCCAGGATGAGGATGCGCGGTTGGCGCAGCAAGGCACGGGCGATCGACAGGCGCTGCTGCTGGCCGCCCGACAGGTTGGTGCCGCCCTCCTCGAGCAAGGTGTCGTAGCCCTGCGGCAGAAGCTTGATGAACTCGTCGGCGCCCGCCATTGTCGCGGCGTGGACGATCTCCTCCAGGGCCGCATCTGGCTTGGTCGCCCCGATGTTCTCGCGCACGGTGCCGCGGAACAGAAAGCACTGCTGCATGACGACGCCGACGTTGCTGCGCAGATGCGGGAGGTCGAGCTCGCGAATTTCATGACCGTCGATCCGCACCGAGCCCTGCTGGATCGGGTACGTGCCGCGCATCAGCCGCGTCAATGTCGACTTGCCCGAGCCGCTGCGCCCGACGATGCCGAAAACCGAACCGACCGGGATGGTCAGCGACACGTCGTTCAGGGCCGGCGGAGCGCTTTCGCTGTAGCGGAAGGTCACATGCTCGAACTCGACAGTGCCCGCGATCGGCGGGCGCAGGCCGCGCACATTCGGTGGCCGCTCCGGACTGCGGTTCATGATGTTGCCGAGCATTCGCACCGAGAGCCCGGCCTCCTGGTAGCCTTGCACCAGACCGACGATCTGTGAGAGCGGCGTGGTGACCCGGCCCGACAGCATGTTGAACGCGATCAGCGCGCCCACCGTCATCTGGTTGTCGAAGACCAGCAGGGCGCCGAAGCCGACGACCGCAACCGTCAGCAGCTTTTCGAGGAGCCCGATCACCGCCTGCGCCGAGGTCGAAATCCGCCCGACGTCGAACCGCGACTCGGCGGCCTGGGCGCAGAGCGCGTCCCAGTCGCGCTGGCGCAAGGGCTCGGTCGCCAACCCCTTGACCGTTTCCATGCCGTGGATGGTCTCGACGAGATAGGCCTGACGCTGCCCTTCGGCCTCGTAAAGGACGCGCAACTTGCGGCGGTAGAGCGGGATCAGCCCGCCGATCACACAAGCGGTGAGGGCGGAAAAGCCGAGCACCATCATGGCGAGGCGGCCGCTGTAGAGGAACAGCAGCGGCACGACGACCAGCAGCGAGGTGGCGTCGAGCAACGTCAGGAAGAGGCGGCCGGTCAGAAACTCCCGGATCTTCTCGACCTGCTGCATGTGCTTGGTGATGACGCCGGCCGAGGCGTGCTCGAAGAAATCGATCGGCAACGACAGCAGACGCGCGAAGGTGCGGATCGAGGTGCGCACATCGATCCGCGCCGAGGCGTAGACCAGCAGGATGCGCCGCAGATAGTTGAAAATCGCGTCGAACAGGACCGCGGCGCTGACCCCGATGGCGAGCACAGCGAGCGTCGTATAGGCTTGGTGCACGAGCACCTTGTCGACCGTGATCTGGATGAAGAGCGGCAGAGCAAGCGCCAGCACCTGCAGAGCGACCGCGGCCACCGCGATGTCGCGAAACATTGCCCCGTTGCGGACGACTTCCGGGAGGAACCAGGTAAAGCCGAAGGGCCGGCTCTCATCCCCCAGCGCGAAGGTGCGGCGCAGCAGCAGGAGCTCGCCGGTCCACTTCCTGCAGAACGTCGCCTGGTCGAGGGGCAATACCGCGAGGCGGTCAGCAAGGGGGTCGAGGATCCCGACCTTATTCTCGTTGAAACCGAGCAGGACGACGCTGTTGCCGTTTGTCAGCCGGGCGATCACCGGATAGGCGTCGCCGAGGCGTTGCAGGTCCTTCCAGCCGACCTTCAATTTGCGGCAGCGCATGCCGCTGCTGCGGGCGATCTTCGGCAGCAGCCGGGTGATGTCGTCGTCGGGCCTCAGCGCAAAGTCGTGCTTGATACGCTCGGGGGAAAGATCGATGCCGTAGTGCCGCCCGATGGCGACAAGGCACTGCAGTGCTGTTTCGACTGGAGATCCTTCCATGTTGCCGCGCAGATAACTCGCAGTGTCACCCTTGACGGCGCGGAGGGTGGAGGAGCTCGTTCGGGTCATCCAGGTCAGGACGAGCCATACGAACACCGTACACAGCAGGAACTGAACCGGGGGGCTCGGCCTGTGGAGCCACTCGGCGACCAGCCCGTGCCCGGCGGCGACGAGAGTGGCGAGCGCATCGGACAACCAGCGATTCAGTTCGCCATAGAGATCGTTCATGGCTCTCGCTCCGCGGTGTGCTGGCTGGTCGGCGCGTGGACGGGCGCCGTGACGCTAACGGGCCTCGGCGTGCTCCCGCTTCCGCTGCGCCATGAAGGGCGGAGAGGGGCTATGTTCGGCATGAGGGACTGACGCATTTCGGCTATTGCTCGTCGCTGAAATTTGGCGATTTCGGCAGCCGCAGCGCCGTTGCCGCAGGCGTTGCCGCCGCAGGCCATGCCGGCTGCGGCATCAGCCGCACCACCGTCGCTCCAGCCGCTCCCGTTTCCTCTCCGACCGGCGGAGGAGACGTGGGCTGGGAGCCCGGCTCGGCTCCCGGCGACCGCATCACGCCCGCCTTCTCGAGCTGTTCGCGCATGCCGTTCTGCGTCTGCAGCATTTGAGAGAAGGCCTGCAGGCTGGTAATCAGCCGCTGCGTCACGCGCGGCTCGGAGCCCGACAGCGATACTAGCTCGATGCGGATCATGCCGTGCTTGAGCGAGATCTCGCCAAACGCGTCGACAAAGGTTTCGGGTACCGTGTCCATTGCCCAAGCCCCAGTTCTACAAGAAGGGCGGGGGGGGGGGGGGGCCGCGCCCCCGGGGGTGGGGCGCCGCGGGGGGGGTGTGGGGAAGCTGGGCGGGGGGGGATTAAAAAAAAAAAAAGACCCCCGCCAAGAAGGTGTGGT